>NZ_JAYGHH010000033.1:0-13687 GCF_034931045.1 Nodularia sp. UHCC 0506 | reverse complement strand
TATGAAGCTGCAAGAGTGCGAATGAAAATAGGAATTAGTATTCCTGAAGATTATCCATTTAGAAAAGAAATAATAAAGCAAGATGGTTCATTAGTATCTCTGCTTTGTCATGCTGCTATCAATAAAATTAAGGAGTATAGATAAGTTATGAATCAAAATAGACCTACAGACCTACAACTTGCTCAAGACCTTAATAAACTAGCTGAAATTATTCATGAGTCTATAGAAAGAGCAGAAAATACTCTTCTACAAGTCAAAAAAGTTAACGAAGTTAATACGCTAATTGCTAAAATTGACCGCAGTTGTGAAGAACTGTTGAAAGCACAGGAAACTGTTAAAAAGACTCAAGATATAACATCTAATCACTTGCAAGAAGCAAAAGCAGTTGAACAAAGTTTACACAATTTAAAAGAGATACCAAAGCAACTTGAAGAGATTGGTATTAGCGAAACCTTTTTACAAGAACTCAATTCGCTTTTAGATAATGTAAATAATGTAAAAAAGGAAACACAAGCATTAATAAAAGAATCTCAAGAAATATACTTAAAAGCACAACAATATCTTGAAACATCAGAAAGCTTATTCAATAAATCTGCAAAAATTAAACAAGAAATTGATCAAATATATTCCTCTGCAAAATTGAAGATCCAAGAATTAGAAGATGGGATTAATGCATATAATAAAGAAATTACAAATGCCCAAGATATTCTTCGAGAATTCAACTTCATTGTGTCACAAATGGGAGGATTGAAACAAATTAGGACTTTGTTTCAAGAGGTACAAAATACTCGTTTAGAACTAAGGAATTTACAAGAGGAGTTATTCTCTACTAAACAACAAATGATTGCTGTGCAAAAATTTGAGAATTACCTACAGGATTTGCAAAATATTCGTAATCGTAGACAACTCTGGAAATGGCTAAAAAATGAATTAGGATTTGTTGGAGTTATCGTATACATATTGAGTTTAATTACTCCAAAACAAAAACAATAATCATAAATTATTGGCTTGTAAGCAGAAGTATTAAATGGGGTAAAGTTAGGTCGAGGGGGAGTATGATCTCCCGCCCTCCCCTTTCAACCGGACGTATGCCTTTTGCTAAAAACAACGTATTTTCATAGCGTTAAGGTTAGTCTCAGTTACTCAACATACAGTTTTCTAGATTTGGTCTTGTGATGCCCATAATGGATCTCCACTACTAAATAATAGGTTGTAAGATTTAAAGCACTCCATGTTAATTAGTTGTTTGAAATATTCTAAATTAACAGGTCTTGAAGTTTCTCCTAGTATTTTGGTTAATTCTTGACGTATTTCTTCGACAAACTTTAGATTAGATGGTATTCGGTCATACACAATAGCAATTGGTGTTAATGAATTTGATTCAGTAATACCAAGGGATAATGTGACTTTTGCCTCACTAGATTCGTCGTTCTTTGTTAGTGTGTAATTGTGGTATTCCGTCATTAGATTTTTTTTTGACTATACTTCCACTATCTGTTTTTTGCTAAGTTGATCCAATACGGCTCTCCGTATGCTGGTTTTAGTAATAACCACACCATTTAGCATATGAGAGAATGGCACTAAGATAAGCCGAAAGCAAGTTGAGTAATGGGTTTGAAAGATAGAGTGATAAAACTGGGAAAGGTGGCTTGTGTGTACACGGTATTGAGCCGAGATGCGCGACGTGAAAGTTGTGCGTAGAGGCAGTAGCCTACATACACCCTCATCATCAAATTATCTTCTAGCTGACCTATCTGAAATTAAGCTGATTCCACTCCTGACTCTGTGAGAAAATTAATAAAACAGAGGATAATCATTCACCATGACAGAATTACTCGAACAAGCGATTATCAAACTCAAAAGCTTACCAGCCAGTCAACAAAATTCTATGGCTACGATGATTTTAGAAGAACTGGAAGATGAACAGCGATGGGATGAAGCTTTTGAGCGTTCTCCAGATGCACTAGCTCTCCTAGCAGCCCAAGCGATGGCTGAATATCGCGCAGGTCAGACTCAACAGTTAGATCCAGATACATTGTGAATTCTCGTATCACTTCTCAGTTTCGCCAAGCTTTTGGTAACTTACCTGAAAATGTGCGAGAGCAAACCCGTGAAGCATATCGCCAATTTAAACAAGACCAAAACCATCCCAGTTTACGTTTCAAAAAAGTGCATCCAGAATTACCTATTTATTCGGCGAGAGTCAGCAAAAGCTATCGAGCCGTTGGACAGTTAGAGGGAAATACAGTTATTTGGTTCTGGGTGGGGTCACATACAGAGTATGAAAGGCTACTATCTCAGTTGTAGTAAAGAAACACTGTCTCCCTGTTTAAGAGATTCATATATTTCTTCTAAGGTGGCATCAACAATTTCTTCAACGGCTCCGGTTGATTTGCTTAAGCGTTTCCCAACGCGCCGTGTCAGTTCCTTTTTATCAATAGACATCTTGAAGAGTTCCCTAAACACTTTTAAATATGTTTATTGCAAAATTATACTAACAAAAACTCATCCACGCGTTTTCAAGAGTTTCAACCCCAAATTATCACTGGTTTTAGCTAAAACTATCCCCTTTGCAAGTGAAAACTTGTAGAGGAAACTTATTGTCCCTAATTCTCCCAATAATTCCCAACAATAACCAAGGTCTCCCCATGTTCTCCCACTAATTCCCAACGGTTTTTCAATCTTCCCCAAAATTTCCCAAAGTAGAAAATATTTAGCAGATTTATTGACTCAATTCTCATCAATCTCAAAACTCCCAATATTTCCCAAATCATCCCAGTGATTCCCCACTGCTCCCAAACATTCCCAATAATTCCCTATTTCTTCCCAAGATGGAAATACCTAAAATCCCAAAAAAAACTACCGCACACTACGCCAAAAAGTTTTAAGTTTTTTGAGCCAAAACTGAGAAAGAAAAAACAGCAGTCCCCAAATACTACTAAAAGAGTACATAAATAATACAATTGCGGCAATCAAATTTTTATTGAAATCAGCAAACCACTGGCTGCTCACGGTTTGTTGATTGAAAATGCAAAACGGCTCTCAAGTTTGACTTGAAAGCCGTTTTAACAACAGAGAAATTGACATGGGGCTTCATAGATTCAATGCAATGCCCCGGGTTCGGTATAAGTGATTCCATATATTCCATATATCAGGAGATACAGCTAGATGGCAAAAGGTTCCGAAAAATATTCGTAACCTCACAGAGAATTCATAAATCGCACCACCTATTTGGGCTGTATACCGTAACTATGTTGAAAAAGGCATTTTTGATTTTGAGAGGGAGTAATTTTGAACCAATTCAAAATTCCAGTTCCTGCCCCGGCTGCTGGTGCTGCTGGTCACGCCTCTGTTGCTTTTGGTACTTTCTCCATGCACACAGCGTCTCATTCCAATCTTTGCCTTTGGGTTTAACTCGCATGGCATGATGTAACTGTTCCATGATCATTCGTGCCGTCTCATTCCCGGCATGATCATTGTCATAAGCCACTTCTACTGCGGGAACAGTTCGCAGAAATTCCACTGGTAAACTTTTAGGGCTATCTACTGCCATGTACATTGTCCTGGTTTTGGGTATTCCTTGCTGAACTTCCATTTCCAGAGTGGCAAATGACAGCGCCTCAATGGGGGATTTACACAATACGACTTTTTCAATTTCGCCGTTTGGTTCTCCTCCCAGTTTTAAATGAAACCACCCTTGAGTACGCTTGGTTCCTTTCACATATCCCTGAAAGGTGTTATCTTCCCCTTGTGTTCCTCTCAAAAATGCACCAGTGGTTTCACCATCTAGATTCCGCATTAAGAACACGGCGTTTTGTTGCTCGTCAGCGTAAATTAAACCTTGCTCATGAACGGCTTGGATAAAACTTGGTAGTAATTCTCGTTTCTGGGTAAGATAATTTTCGACTTTATGCCATTGACGCTCATCCGGTGCTGGGGTGACAAACTTGGGTCTGGGTTCAAACTGTGCAAATCCAGTGGCGATTTTTTGAGCTTGGGCGATGACTGCCCTCCGTAACCCTCTTTCACCAAAACTATCATGTAACCAAGCCATCGCTTGCCGATAATCACACTGGTTAACGTGCATCACCAAGTCAATAGCACCACCGCCACCCCTCTGTTCACTAGGATGAAAGTCATAAAATTTGGAGCCATTTATATTCATATTGTTACCCTGACCTCTCCATTTCCCTGGCTGTTTATGGTCACGGTCTAATCCCAATTGCCACGCTACATCCTCCAGGGGCAAGTCCCGCAACTGTTCTGCCTGCTGGTTCCAGATAATTTTTTCATCCTCCAACTGGGTCACTCGCTGTTCTAACTGCTGCCGCAGCTTCTCACTAGCATTAGCTTTCTGTTCGGCTGCGCGTAATTGTTCTAGTAACAGCCTGCGGTCAGCCAACTGATGATTAATATCTTGAATTGCTCTATCAGCCTTGATGCGTTCATATAATTGCTGTGCTGTTTCTCCTGGCTGGGGTGCAAATCGCTCTAGTTCCAAGTTCAGGGGTTCGCTGTTGACTGCTTGATAATATTTTTTAACTTTGGTGTGGGTAGCTTTGGAACCTTTCACCCCCCGTTCAATACCCAAAGGAGCTAGTGCAGCTGCATAACTATCTTGCAACTTGGATAATTTAATACTGGCTTGTTTGCCGTCACCCCCAAACATGGCCTTGTGGCTGAGTTGTTTGGTTTTGTCGTTGATGGGGATGATATAAGCATGAATGTGAGGGGTAACTTCATCCAGGTGCAATTCTGCCCTGACGCATTTATCACCGTAATTTGAAATCAACCAGTTTTTAGAGGCGTTGGCAAAGTCCAACATCCGATTATTATCCCACTCTCCAGCTAGTGATGGATCATGAGGACGGAAGTATTCGGGTGATGCGCTTAAAAATATATCACTACACAGCACTGCGTCTTTGCGTGGTTTGTGTTTTGTGCTGGTGGCGATTTTGGTTTTGACGATTTCGTTCAATGGTAAATCATCCAACTCACCAATCAGCCTGATATTTTTTTTAGTGGGGTCAGCATTTGGCGTATCTTGTAAACGAGCAGTATGTTTCTCGCTACTGCCTACATTGCTGAGAGATTTGAGTTTTTCAACGCGCAGAATTGCTAAGGCTACCATTGTTTTTTTTAAAAGGGTGTGGGGTGTAGGGTGTAGGGTGTAGGGGAGAAGATGAGAGGAATTAGCATGAGTAAATCTCCAATAGCGTCTTATCAAGATTTACAAGTTTGGCAAGAGGGGATGAATTTAGGAGAAATTTGCTATTTAGTAACGAAAGCCTTTCCAAAAGAAGAAACTTATGGGATGACATCACAAATTCGCAGAGCGGCAGTATCTATTCCCGCCAATATTGCTGAAGGGTATGGACGAAGAACAAGAGGAGAATATATTCAGTTCCTATACATAGCTCAAGGCTCACTTAAAGAATTAGAAACACACCTAATTTTATCTAAACGAGTAAAACTTGCAGAAGCCCAAAATATTGACCCAGTTCTTGCTCAGTGTCAATTAGTTGGTAGATTACTTCAGGGTCTTATTCGCTCTCTTGAAAACAAGTAAAATTCCACACCCTACACCCTACACCCCACACCCTGCTCTTACCCCGGAGGGCTTACGCAACTTCTGCGTCCTGAGCGTAGCGAAGGATGGGCGCAGCCCACCCGCAGGGCGTAGAAGTGTAGTAACTACCACCATTACCATGATACACCTGCCCGAAATCCATTTCCAGTAGTAGCCCACGGGGGGCGGTCAATGGTGCTTTGTGGGATTGTCTGGCATCTTGGGCGCGTTTACAGGTGTTTTTTAACACTGGTCTACTGACTTTTCAACTGGGGATTCTGAGGGTTTTCTACTGCGGTTTTATTATCAATTAATCTCAGTTAATGAGAATATAACTGCTGTTTTAGGGTCAATTTTCACTCAAATTCCTATCAAAAATGCCTGGGTGACTATTGGCTGAAAACTGGCTAATCTAACGTAATCACAAGGGTTTCGGGCTATTATATTGTCAATATTTTCAATTTATTGACAATAATCACGGCTTTTCGGATTCACTCGACTTTCATTAAGGAGTGACACAACTATTTTGTAACTAAAAGTATTATAAACGACTACAGAATAATTTTTGATTAGTTTTTTGAATTACTTTTGCAACATAAATGTATTATGATTTTTGAGGTAAAATTTTACATTAAAAACGGCTGTAACTTTGTCTTTATATGCTTTTCAGGCATAATTCTTCTCTGATTATTTGTCTTGAACTCCACCTGAATACTCATTAACTACACTAAAATACTCATTATTTTTCGTTCAATTGACAGATTTGGCTAAGGTTTGCTTGTCTTGAACTCCACCTGAATACTCATTAACTACACTAAAATACTCACTAATACCACTTTCTCCCCCTAGTGATTGAATAGTAATATTCCTGACAATATATTACTGATAATGCAAGATGAACAAACCACCAAATAGAGATGTCGAGTTGCCAAGAATTAAACGCAAAACAAATTCTTGGGATGGCTTGGTGATTGATTATTTGTCAAACCATCCATCAGGTAAAGCGGCTACTGAATTATCAATGGAGGCTGTTGTTGCGTACTGGTTGGCTGAAGCTTTAGAAGGTAAGGTGAGTCAAGATGAGTTAACTAAAGCTTGTCGGTCTGCTATCGAAAAATTGGAAGGAAAACTCGCAACAATTAGAATGATAGGTGGTATCGATAGATTACCAACATCCTATTTAAGTCCAAATGTGGTTCTCTCAACTACTACGACCAATGATGATTCACAACTTACGAATCAAACAGAAAATGACAATGATGAGGATGAAGATGATGACGACTGGGATGTAGAGGCTGAATTAATGAATCTGCCACAGACTGAAGAAGAGAGAGACGCTAATCGAATCATAGGTTTCGGACAATAAACTAGAGAAAACCATGACTGAAAAGCAAAATAAATCAAAAAATGTCAATAGGCTGGTCTTGACTTGTGATTTGGGAGGCAGTCAAACCAAAGCGATCGCCCAAGTTTATCCAGATGGTATACCTATAGTATTGGCAATGTCCCCAGAAGTTGCAGATGTGACCAAAGGTTCAATTGAGCGGTTATCTCATCAAAATCAAGTTTTTCAGGGCAACACCACTTGGTTGGGAATTGGCGAAGAATACTATATATTAGGTACTTTAGCCAAAACTATGTTTGCGGGGACGGCTGCGATACGAGATTTAAAGTATCAATACGCACTACCAAAAATTGCCGGAATGTTATGGCTGGCTTGTCGTAAATTTAACTTTGATTCTCCTAGTGAAGTTTTCGTAAAACTTTTGTTACCACCAGGGGAATTAAATGACGGTAAACAGTTAGCAATAGAGTTAGCACAAGCTTTGAAAAAAGGTGTGACAACACCAACAGGAAAAATAAAAGGGAAGCTACGTAATTTTGATGTTGCCCTGGAAGGGTCTGGGATTATGGCGTACCGTCGCCGTAATATCCAAGATAAATATTTCCAAAATAATATTGGAATGCTGATGTTGGGGTATCGGAATGCCAGTTTTTACCTTTCGGCAAAGGGGAATCCGTCTCTGGCAGAGTCTACCCAATTGGGCATGAATTGGTTGTTAGAACAGTTTGTTGAACGTACTGCTGTTGGTTTATCTAAATATGATTCACGTTTGATTCCAGCTTTATTGGCAGCAGGTCAGGGTGATTTTGATGATCTACGTGCTTTATCACGTAAAACTACTGAGTCTGGTATAGAGTTGGATTTGAAGTTATTTCAAAAGGTATTGCCAGATGTGCGGGACGAGTATTGTCTTGCTTTACTTAGATGGATCAGAAATATTGCGGACTTGGATGAGATTGTGATTTGTGGTGGGACAACTGAGTTTGTTCGACAAGAGTTGACTGAACATTTTGAGAATGAGGGCATACCGATTGTTTGGAATGGCAATGTGTCAATTCCAAAGAAGTTAGATACTCTTGATTTGGGGGATAGAGTAACTGATGTTTGGACAAGCCATATTAGCCATATCAAAATGTTGGACAAAAATTTAGGTCATGATCGTCAAGGAAGAACTTTAGTGCCAACCGATAATAACCAACCAACTTATTACAATGGCAAGGTTCCCGAAGACGTATGGATACAAAAGGGTTTCACGCCCATGCACGAAGGGGTGTGAAACCCTTTTGTTATGAAGCTGTCGCGCATCTAAATTGTATTTTACGCCTTATGTGAATTAAAAATCCCCAAGGAATAGCAAGGGTTTTAGGCTGTGGTTTAGCCAAGATATTTAGTCGCGTTGACGTATTTACGCCTTTCCAGACTCCAACTCACATAAGCCGTATTTTTTCAAGTCTGAAAACCTCAAAGCTTTGTTTTCAGACTCCAAAAAATTAAATGCGTCTCAGTTTACCAAGTTGGATGACCGGCGGGGGGTTGCTTCAAACTGGCTGATTTAATCCCATCCTGGAGTCTTCCGCATTTTTTCCCTGGTGCAGGGGGGAATTCAATCTGCCATTTTCCACAGCCACCGCCGACGACCTTGACTAGTTCATTGACATATAGCGCATAGGCATTGATATTTAATTTCCATTCGGGTGATTGAATTGAGGCAGGCGTTTGAGTTACTTCCTGTATCTCCTCATGCTCAATGTTGAGCAATAATTCTTCTCTCCCCCGGCTGCATATATCCCCCGGCTTTGCCTGCTCTCTTCCCTGACTAGACTGAGACTTAAGAGCCTTAACTGCTTTGCGCTCATTGGGAGTTAGCAGTTGCCAGACCGCCGCTTTAAATTCTTCTGCCCAACCTTCTAGTAAACACTGAAGCATTTCCCAATTCATCAGAGTCAAATATTCCCTGATTAATTCGGCATTGGCTTGTACTTGGGGATAGGACAGAGGGATGGGACACGCTTCTAACTGCTGCTGCACAATGGTTTCAGCATTTATTAATTCGTGGCTGTCCCGTCCCGTCCTATCGTCGATAAAACTTTCTGAATTTATTGGCTGCTGTGTGAAATGATCAACGCCATCAAAATTTAAATAAGTTTTGGGGGAATTAATTGCTAAGGATGGGACAAAAGCCTGGAATCTTTGTTGGGGAATGGTTTGGGGCTGTCCTATCCCTGTCCCATCCCTATTTGTAATTATTTGGGTAGGAATTAACGGGAATTCTTTCTGGATAAGGGTTTGAGTGCTGTCCCATGTCTCTGTCCCATCCCGATTTGGCTTGTCTGGGGGTCTAATTGGCTGTAACTCTGGTGGTGTCAAGGGTTGAGTGCTGTCCCATGCCTCTGTCCCATCTTCTGTCCTATCCTTTATCCAAGGGTAAACCCGTTTGCCATTCACCCGTTTGCGTATGCCTTTAATCCAACCGTTAGCCCGGAGGATTTGAGATACGCGATATTCTTCGGTTCTACTTTGTCTGCCCAGGTCAATTTTGAGAACTTCTGTGAGGATTTCTGGAATATATACCTCTTGACGCTGGTCAGCCCAAGCGGTAACAATCATTTCCCAAGGGTCGGAACTTTGAAACTGTTTGTTGGCAACTGCCAGCCACTCATCCTCGGTATCGGTCAAGTGCCATTGTTCTCCTTGACGGTATGCTGCTACTGCCGCCGCCCAAAGCAAATCCCGTTCTTGTTTCAACTGGTTGATGTTGATTTTGCTCAACAGGACTTTAATTACCCAGAAACGACGTTCGCCTGTGGGGTCGTATAAAAACTCAGTTTGATTGGTGGTGCCGACAAAAATGCTGGGACGGAGAAAATCTTCTATGTCTGTACCGTAAGGGCGGCGCATGGAGTCTTGGCGACGGGAGAGGAAAGCTTTGAGTTGAGAAACGTCTTTTTTCTTGTAGGAATTTTCAAATTCGGCATATTCCAGCAACCAATAGCGACTAATCTTCATGATTTCGTCTTTTTCTGTGCCGTTGAGGTCGTCAGTGAAAAATTCAGCCCCAGCTAGCACTTCCCAGAATGTGGATTTAAGAGATTTTTGCTTACCTTGCAAGATGGTGATTTCGTCGTGTTTGCATCCCGGCTCAAATGCCCTGGCTACGGCGGCAATTAAGGTGCGTTTCATCAATGCGGCGTGTAACGGGTCATTAGTGCCAAAGTAGCGTGAGGCAATTTGGTCTAGTATGGATACATCTACATTTTGATGTTTGTGGGCAACCCTTTCTAGATACTCAACTACTGGGTTATAGGGGTTGGCTTGGGCTAATTCTAAGACAATGCCTTTAGCTTGTTCTTTGCTGATATCAATATCGATGTGGATGGCAACTTTTAAATCTATCCGGTCAAGGGGTAGTCGTTCTCCGTCCAGTTCTACTTGCTTTTTCAAAACATTCCAGCGGAGGCGATCGCCCCAATCGGCGCGAATTGCATTCATTTTCTGCCTGTGCTTACTCTGTGCTGGTCGTTCCCGGTCGGCATCTAGTTGTAAAGATTTATTGAGTCCGTCAATGACGACGCGCCTATCCTCAATTGCTTGGAGGATATCGTCTGGTGTAGCGCCATCTTCTAGCCAGTCTTTAATATCCAATCCTCCATTTTTGGGCAGGTGTGTCCAGTAAAAATCACTGGGAGGGGCGTATAGCCATTTAGCATTGGGGAAGTCTCTAAAGATATCTTCCATGTGCTTTAACCCAGGTTCGTCACGGTCGGGACAAAGAACTAGGTTAGCATTTTCTAAATCCCCTTGGTAACTGCCATAGGCGCGATACTTGCCAGCGCCGCCGATGGTTGTGGTGGCGGGTATGCCTAGTTCCCAGAGTGTATCAACTATTTCTTCACCTTCTACGAAAAATATGGTCTGGCCTTGGGCAGCTGCTTCTGTGACTTCGGTATAGCGATAAACTGTAATTCGGCGCTGATATTCAGGTTTTTTCTCGCCTGGGAAGTCTTTGGCTTTCACCCAACAGACTCCACCCCAGTATTCCTGAAAGATGCGCTTCTTGCCGTTGCCGTCGTCTATCCGAATTACTTTGATTAATGGTTGTCCATCGCGATCGCGGTAAATATATTCTTTCTTGCCTTGGGGACGAGGCGATTTTGGGGACTTAGCCCGCGCGTAGTATGGCTTGCCGTTGCGATCGCTTTTACTTGTTCTTTCCCATCCAGGGGCGGGTTCGGCATCTCGGTTGCAGACTGTCAGTTCGTCGAGGGAGTAGCACCAGTCTGGTTTGCCGCAGTGGGGGCAAGGTTGAGCGATGCTTGCTTCTACTGGCTTGTTGTTGGTGGTTGATACTTGAAATACTTGTGGTGACATTTTGTCCATCCTCCTGAATGTGTAGTGGAGGAATTGGAGCTATCCTGTGTAGTAATCTTATATACAAGCTTTCAGAAAAATTAGCAGATAAAATTCCTAAATCGCTTTTTTTGTCTGAGTTCGCCAGTGTTACACGGTTTTGTTACAATAGCTTTACAGCTCAAAATCTAAGATAAGATTGCTGTTAGGGATATTAATCAGGCCTCTAAACCCAATTCCCAATTCCGTTTGAATAAACTTTGAAAACCTTGCTGTCTCACCGGGACGCGGGGTTTTCGCAATTTATTCTATTCATACTTGGCTAACCAAGCCCTGACAAACTCGATCACTTCCTCCGACTGAATCACAAAAGCAGTCCCTTTTCTCCTAAGAGCCAGAATTTTCATATTTCCTATCTCCGAATAAAGATGATCATTGTGGTTTTCAACCGCCTGAGTTGGAGGCCATAAGACTAAAACTTTGGCTGTGGGTGTTTTTGTTGCCTCCCTAGAAGACATCGCAAACAAGCTACGGTTTTTGTCAAGCCACTTTTCGTAATCTCCCAACTCCACTAGTGGGCAGGGATTCCATATTTTTAGCCCATGTTTATCTTTCCTCTTGACCTGCAAAACCTCTCTGGCTTCGTTGTAAACAATTTGGGTGTCTCCTTTGGATCTAATAGAGATAAACAGGTGAGTTTTCCGAGGAAACCTAATGAACAAGTCGATAGGATTCTTGTTTTCAATCTTAATTACCGGAAAGACTTGTATACCTTTGCTTTTAAACTCTTTCAGAAGTAGGGCTGTCAATTTTTCCAGCCGTGCAATCTTCTCAATGCGTACTAAAGGCTTGTAAGCCCATGCAAAAAGAAGCAAGCCAGCAGAAATCACAGCGCCTGTAGCCAAGGCAGAAGCACTAACCGCCAGAATCAGAGCTGATTCGGCATTTTTCGCCTCCCTAAGCATATCTAACGCCGGTTCATTATGCGGCGGAAGTTGAAAATCGCTTGGTCGGTCTTTCACGGTAGTCATTGGAGACACCAGATATTCAATATCATACTACCTCTACTGATGGTAATCCTTGACACGGCATTTTTGACCAAATAGCCATTGATATAGATGAAAAATTAAATATGTTTTGCAATTGGTTAGCGATGCCGCGGAGCGCACCTGGACGAGGCAATTGCTTATGTCGTTTTCGTTTGTCCACCGACGGTTAACCGCTTTACCTGTTGTTTCTACGATGGTTCCCAGTTGCCATACTGAGAAGTTTTGAATTTCTCCAAGTACAAAGAAACAAGGATTCAACCTTCACGGATATATCAAGAAACTGGATTCAACCTTCGGGGATACATCAGGAAACTGGATTAGGGTGAAATGTACTATTTATTATCAGTATTTGCCTCATTCCTAGCCTTCAAAGCCTCACCACAGAGATGAACTACTTGCTGGCTAAAGTTTCTAGTCTCTTCCTTTGATAACCGTTCAATAGTGTCGTACATCTCTTCAGGGAACGTGACCGTTTGTCGTTTGCCTTTGTATCTGTCGCTTGTCATGTCTGTCATCTAATAGAGCCTCATCTCATCGTATAGCACCAGTTGTACAATTGTTTTGATGTTATTAACATCAAATAACATCTAGTATGTTATAATGACATCAGGAAAGCATTCAAAGTAACGGGAGTATCCAAAACATTGACATGGCAAGTAAACAGTATTGCCAGAAATTCAGACAGCTCAAGCAGATATACTGCAATGTTTACGGACAATCAATATCAGACCTTACTTGGTATCGCCTAACCGCGCAGCTACGCCAGTCCTTAGCTTTTGACGTGACTAGCGCTAATGCCGAGGTAATCATTAAAACCATTGCTAGCCTGAAGCGATCGCATAGAAACTTTCGCGTAAATTCTGAAGACTTCGCCGAGTGCTGGGCATTGTTTCAGCACTACTACCAGCAAAAAACATGGCTAACTTGTGCTGAGTTTTTAGCAGATTTAGCACCAAGAATAGACCTTAGCCAAGTATCTAGAACATCTAGATATAACTGGTTTGTTAATGCTGGCATTCCTTACAAAGCCGAAAAAAAGTATCAAACTTCTGACTTGGCATTGGTAGCATTTCAAGCGGCTAAGTGCATCAAGTCTCGTGAATTAAAGCGTGTTGAAAACGCAGTTAAAAATATCAATTCACTTGTCACCAAATAGGAGCAAACAATGCCTAATTTTTACACCAATTGCAAAACCAGACTGAACAAGCAAGGCTACAAAGCCACTAAAGCTGAAATCTTGTTAGCCGCCGAACATCTAGAAATTGATGATATTGAAAATGCCACGACTGAGAACATTATCGCTGGTGTTGAGTACCTGATCAGCAAACAATCCTCAGAACTTGTAAATGTAAACAGTGTAGACACTGCTGATTGTGT
>NZ_JAYGHH010000032.1:58857-62285 GCF_034931045.1 Nodularia sp. UHCC 0506 | reverse complement strand
GGTTTTGATAAAATGATGTGCTGATATCGGGGTTGGTGCGCTCCTGGTTAAATAACTCATAAGTGGGAGCTACTGGAATTTGCCGCCGTAATTTAATATTGCTACTGAAATTATAACGGATCTTACCAGAATTTTTACTCCATATTTTAGCTTGAAATTCGATTTCATGGTGGTCAGATTTAGAAATTTCTACTAAATCTAAAGTGTATTCATTTGCTTGATTGCCATCAAAGATAATTCCCTTCAAAACTTTGAAGTTTTGGCAACTAAAGAATTTATAACCTGGATAAAGTTGTTCACAGGCATTAGCAATCCAGGAAAGGGCGCAAGTGGCGGTAAGAACTGGTTTACCGACAATTACATGGTCATGTAGAAATGGATTTGCTGCTAATGTTAATTGCCTCTGGATACGAAAACTCTTTAATTCTGGGTTTAATGCTCCTGGGGTTTAGAAAAGCGGACTACCAATTACTACTTGTGTAGTTGGTTTATTTTGTTGTTTTAGTTCAGAAACTAACATTTGCGCCCCAGTTTCTAGGGAAATAGTTTCAATATTGCGTTCAGCAAAAGCCTTTTTTAATTGTGGAGATACCATGCCACTATCCCAAGGACCCCAATTAATGGCGACTACATGACAATTAGGATGGTTGCGTTGAAAGAGATGGGCTGATTTATTGAGAATTTCATTAGCGATCGCATAATCAGATTGTCCCACATTTCCGTAAAAACCCACCACCGAGGAAAATAGAACTAAATATTGCAGTTCACTAGTTGATATACACCGGAGCAGGTTTTCTAAACCTTTAACCTTAGCAGCGTAAACCGTTTCAAAATCTTGGACTGTTTTTTTCTCAATCGGCTTATCAGCAAGATTACCAGCAGCATGAATAATCCCTGTAACTGCACCCAAACGTTCCACAGCACCAGCGACTTTTTCAGCCAGCATAACTGTATCGGTGACATCCACACTCAAGTATTCTGCCTGTCCACCCGCCTGTGCAATGGCTTGTAAGGTAGCGGCTATTTCCCGTCTAGATGCAATAGTCTGAAACTTTTGCTGCACCATTGTAGGTGTAGGTTTATCTCCTTTAGCGACGAAATCCTCCATAATTCGCTTTTTCAATTCTGCTTCCCCAACGTAACCCTCAGCCCATACAGGTTCTGCTTCAGCAGCAGAACGACCCAAGAGAATAAATTTGCATTGATAACGCTGTGCTAGTTCGATGACACATTTAGCTGTTATTCCCTTTGCGCCCCCACTAACGAGAAAGACTTGAGATTGGGGATGAGGAATTGGGGAATCAAAAATATCATCTAATTCTGGTTCACAAATTAAGGTTGTGCGTCCTTGTGAACTATATCCCACTTCCACAACCAAGCGATTATAGTCCTGAAGTTCAGCGAGGATATGGTCTACAGAAGTTTGAGCATCTAAATCAGGGCTGATATCTAAGGCGCGGCAAAATACAGATTCCCATTCCTGGTTAACTGTTTTGGTTAACCCAAATAAACCACTACTAATTGCACCAAAGTTAGTTTTTTGTCCTAGTCCAAATTCGCCATCTAGACGAGCCACAGTCAAGAAACAACTGCGTCCTTGCTCTGCTGCTTGATTTAGCGATGCTTTGAGGTATTTAGCGATGAGAAAAACGTGACGCAGAATTGATTTCTCTGTTTCCAGATAGGATACATGACTACTGCTATTTTGCAGACTTGGGGGATTGAGATGAATGAATGTAGCCACCTTACCATATTCCGAAGCGATCGCAGCTAACTGTTGTTGCAAATGCTCCTCACTCAAATCCGACAGCACTACACGATTGATATGCTCAGGTAAAGGCGATTGTTTACCAATCAGGGTTTGAGGAAAACTTAAAACCACGGTTTTCCAGCCCCGCTTACTTAAGGCCTCAGCTAGTTTCGTTGTCGTCAGGGAACCATCATCAGTGAGCAAAGCGATATGCTGTGGAGGTTTAGTAAAATCTAAAACATCAGGTTCAGGAAGAAATTTGAGTTTAACAGGACTGCGGCGAATGAGCGAGTGTTTGTAAACAGAGGCATTGCTCCCTACTCTTTCCCCCCTGCACCCTGCACCCTGCTCCCCAGCCTCTTCTCCCCTGCACCCTGCACCCTGCTCCCCAGCCTCTTCTCCCGTGGATAGTATTCCTGTTGCTAACACTTCCGCAGTTTTTTCTATGTAATCAACTATTTCTTGCAGGGTACGCAGTGGAGCCACATCTTCAGGATTTGGCTGAGGTAAATCGGGGTATAGCTCTAATAATGCGCCCAGAATTTCCACCCGTTTAATGGAATCAATCCCCAAATCAGCTTCAATGTCCATCGACATTTCTAACATTTCCCTGGGGTAGCCTGTTTTATCACTAACAATAGTCAGCAGGGTTTGACTGAGGGTGACTGCATCAATCTCGATTGGTGGTGCGGTTACTATAGTTGCAGTTTGATTCTCTAGGGGTGCAACAATGTCTAAAACTTGTGTTGTTTGATGGTGTGAGCCGTTACCGTTACCATTCCCATTCACCTTAGCATTGCCATGAGTAGCGGTAACTGGAATAGGCTGATATTCTGGGTATGTGGGAATAGTCGAACTATCTTGATATTTGAACGACGGAATCAAACTGTTTGGTGTGGTATCATCACAAAGCGGCAGTTGATGTTGCTGGACTAATTGGAAGAAGTTATTAGTATATTCTTGCTGATATTTCAGATACTGTTCATGAATGCGGAGGCTGTCAGCTTGATGTTCGTGGAATCGCATGATGCTGCGCTCTGAACTGGAGATAGCATATTGCTGGGTTTGCGGTTGTTGCTCAATAAATTTACCATCTCCCCATAAAATATGCTGTTGTGCCATTAACCCGAAGAAGGTCTTAGTATATTCTGTTTGATGCTGCAACGACTGTTCATGAACCTGTAAAATGTGACGTTGATGGCGATTGAATTCAATCAGAGTGTATTCTAAGTTATCTATGGCTCTCTGGTAATTTACAGATGCTTCCGAATCAGTTTGTTTAGGCTTGATGTCTTGTTCATCTAATTTCCCGTTTTTCATAGATTTAGTTTGACCATTGACTGCTACTTTCTCTGTATATCTGGCTCGACCATCCAAGTTCTCAGAAGTAATCAAATGTGGTGTTGTGGAGTGATGACCATTACTAACGGGCAGTTTTGCTTGATGTCCATTTTGTAGAGCCTTTTCAAACAACTGCTTGGTCTTGTCCGAGACATAATTAGTGCTATTTAAGCGCACATTCAAAAGATTAGTTTCCGGCTGGGCTGGAATTGGGCGCGACTGTTCATAAGGGTCTAAGTTCAGCAGAGGCAAACCAGCGACACGTAATTGTACAACAGCTTCTCGGAGAGTGCGATCGCTATCTTTTTGAGGGTGAGTATTTAATGCTACAGCTATA
>NZ_JAYGHH010000032.1:52049-58761 GCF_034931045.1 Nodularia sp. UHCC 0506 | reverse complement strand
TATGGGGGCGATGGCCAAGAATTTCTTTGACTAAATTAGTCAGAGTATTGCGTGGCCCAAATTCCACAAAGCAATAACCGCCTTCAGCATAAATATTTTCAATTTCCTCTTGAAACAACACCTGATTCCCCAGATGTTCTTGGAGAATATTTTGAATAACTTGTGGCTGATGGGGGTAGGGTTTCCCGGTAAAATTGCTGTAAACTGGAATTTGTGGTTGCTGTAAAGTCACCCTTGCAATAGCCTGAGCAAAAGGTTTGAGAGCATAAGCCACTAGGGATGTATGAAAAGCTGCGGAAACTTTCAGCAATACTGTATGGAACCCTTGAGCCGTCAGCATCTCTTCAACTTTGGCTATTTCCGCCTTTGTCCCAGCTAACACCATCTGTTGATGAGAATTCAAGTTAGCAATCTGAACGAGAGGGAAATTTGCAATCAGTTTTTGCACCTGACTCACATCCCCTTTCACCGCCAGCATGGTTCCATTATCTAACTGCTCATCTTGGGGTGTAGCCATAGCTTGACCCCTAGCTTTCACCAAAAAGTAGTAATCCTTCTCACTCAAAACCCCTGCAACCCATAAAGCAGTAAGCTCTCCGAAACTATGTCCAGCAACCATATCTGCTTTAAATCCCGCAGCTTGCAGAATCTTGTACAGACCTGCACTAAAAACCCCAATGGCTGGCTGTGCATATTCTGTCAGTTGTAAAGCTGATATCTGGGCTGCTTTTTGCTCTGAATTAAATACAGGATTCGGAAATACAACCTCTGAAACAGGCTGTAAACCATCTTGGCATAAAAGCTGATCCATCTCTGCATAAGTCTGCCGCAGCTCAGGAAAGTTAATCACCAATTCTCGCCCCATTTCCAAATACTGTGAACCTTGACCAGAAAACAGAGCCACAACCTTCTGGTCTTTGGTGATGCCAGTTTTACGGTAATAAATTCCTTGGGGATGCTCCCAGAATTCCGCTTCTAGCTTGCTTTTGAGCAAGTCAATTGTTTTTTGCAACAATTCCCCCCCTTGAGTCAGAGAATTAGCCACAAACCCCACTCTAGCATCCGTAATTGGGATTTCTAAAGCCTTCCCCGCCGCAATTAGTTCTGCATAATGCTGTTCTTTCGCATCAGATTGTAATTGTTGTTGAATTTCTTCACAACGCGATAACAACTCTGCTGGTGTTTTAGCTGATATCAATACTGACTGAAAACTATTATGTATGCGATAAGGCTGATTGTGTTCGTGTTTGTATTCTTCTAAAACCACGTGATAGTTAGTCCCCCCAAAGCCAAAAGCACTGACTCCAGCCCGTCTGGGTTGGTCATCGCTAGTAATCCAAGGTCTAGTTTCCGTATTCAAATAAAACGGAGAACTTTCAATATTCAACTTCGGGTGAGGTTGAGTAATGTTAATTGTCGGTGGCAAAACTTTATGATGCAGAGCCAAAGCAGTTTTAATTAAACTCGCCGCACCCGCAGCTGCTTTGGTATGTCCAATCTGTGACTTAACACTTCCTAGAGCAATATATTGTTGTTTGGGGTTATTTTCCCCAAAAACTGCTTTAATAGACGAAAATTCGGTGGGATCTCCCGCCAGAGTGCCAGTGCCATGTGCTTCAATTAAACCCACACTTGCAGGCGAACAATCTGCATCTTCATAAGCACGATATAGAGCTTTAATTTGACCTTCTGAACGAGGTGCATAGATGCTTTTATAGCGACCATCGCTAGAGCTGCCAATACCTTTAATCACTGCATAGATGCGGTCATTGTCTCGCTCGGCATCTTCCAGGCGCTTCAATACCAACATCCCCACACCTTCACCCAGCATCATCCCATCAGAATCGGCATCGAATGGTTTAACATTTTCACTGGGAGAAACAGCCGGAGTTTTGCTAAAACACATATAAGCCATAATGGTGTTATCTGTGTCAACTCCCCCAGTCAGCATCATATCAGACCGATTTTCAACAAGCTCACTAATGGCGATTTTCAGCGCACCCAAGGAACTAGCACAAGCAGCATCAACTACACAGTTCATTCCCCCCAAATCTAAGCGGTTGGCAATTCGTCCAGTAATGACATTAGCTAACATTCCTGGAAAGGCGTTCTCATTCCACTGCACGTATGCACTTTTGATTTTTTCAACAATATTTTGCGTATCTTCATCAGATAAGCCACTGCTTTTGAGAACTTTTTCCCAAACAGGATATTGCATTCTAGAACTAAGTGGTAAAGCCAATTGCCGACCAACAGCCACACCCAATACTACACCAGTGCGCTCGCGGTTAAACTGCCGAGATTCACCATAACCAGCATCTTCAATAGCGGACTTGGCAACTAGCAAACCTAACAACTGAGAAATATCTGTAACTTCTAAAGTATTAGGTGGTAAGCCAAATTCCATCGGATTGAAATCAACTTCGGGGATAAATCCACCCCGTTTACAGTAAGTTTTATCAGGTGTTTTGGGGTTAGGGTCGTAATAATCATCTACGTTCCAACGCGAAGGCGGAACATCAGTAATACAATCAACCTTGCGCATAATATTTTCCCAATATTCCTGTAAGTTTTTGGCTTGGGGAAATATAGAAGCCATGCCGATAATAGCAATCTGGGTCTGTTGCAATTTTCTATTTATTTCGCTAGTATTTAGCGGTTCAGTTCTCACCATAATTTTTTTCCCCTGTATTAGCTTTAGCAAAGATTTTTCACAATTGCTGATCTCAACTTGCAATTGCTCTAATTCAGCTTCAATTTTAGAAGCAGCCATGACTTCAAATTTACTATTAGGCTTGTGAAGTGTAGAGATATTGAGAGTTTATCTGTCAGTCAGAAATTTACCAATGATCTATTAACCACAACATCGCTTGCAACAAATCATTGGTTGATATCTCGAAAGTTGTAATATAAGTGATTTTACAACTTTAGGGTGGATAGCTTAACATTGAGGCTGTATCCTCCTGTATATCATTATATTAATTTGCTAATTGCAGCTATATTAGACTGATTGATTCTTGATTACAACTTATATGCAACTCAACATTTTTGGGCTGAAGATATGCTGGAAAAGCAAAACTGTTGGCACGCATTAATTATTATTGCTGGCACAGTTTTATCTTGGTATAGCTAACTTTATTAAGCATTATCTTCTGAATCATTAGGAGCTTTATTTTTTCTCTTCATTGACTTTTCATGAGTAGAGACTAATAGTTTTTGTTCTAGCTCACTAATACTAATACCAAGCTCAAAAGCAGTTTTATTTTTCCACTCTTCCAACTCAAAATCATGCTGATTCAGCCATTCATGTATCGCCAGACGTGCCATCTCTGCTTTCCGAAGAGTCTGTCGATCTGCATGAAAAATTAGCCTCTGATTATCAAAAATTGGTAACGAGAGCATGAATCGCTGTAATCTCATTGTGTATATGCTTTTTGAAGGGCAGGAACTATTAATTCAATCATTATTTAAGTTCTGATTTATTAGTATGCCATACAGTAAAGTAATCTTCATAAATATTGCATAGAAATTGCATGGATTTTATTTTCATATTTATTACTCATAGGGTTGCATTTTTAACCGTTGTATATGACTATAATTTTATTATGTAAATAGATTGATTTGGTTAAAAAAATTCTACATCTTCCCAAAGATTGATTGAATAAACCTTGAGAGAGAAGTTACATGGAACGTCTTTACACCCCTTACCCGAAAAGTATTGACATCTGCCGTAGGTAATATTATTCTGATTTTTAATACAATTAAAGCAAACTATAAAAAGCTAGATAATTGTTTTTTATTACCTACAATTACTGAAAACTGATTTTTCTACCATAAAATGTAATTTTATTTACTAATAGTTGCATTCTTGCAATAAAAAATATAACTAGTGAATTATGTATAAATTTTCCTTGCTAGATAAAGCACTATTGAATCGTGATTCAACATAATTAATTCGCTTGGCTGTTATCTGCCAGTTTGCCGATTATTGATAATTAAATATGTTGCGTATGGGTTGCAATTGAGTATCATGATGTTTATTCTATATGATGTAAAAGATAATTAAATCTGTTCATGTTCCAATTAGAAAAATATAAAAGCATAAACTTGCTTGATTATCTCATGCTTCTATGGATGAAAATTCACGCAAGATGACAATTTACTTGCATATAATAAAACCGTGCTGCATCAGGCATTCTACATAATTAGACTGACACGAAACTATAAGGGATTGCTGGCATGAGACTATCTGAGTTAGATCCACTCATACCGCTAGTTGAGTTAAAAGAAGAACTTCTAAAATTGCCTAAAGGCTACTCGTTTTATGAACAAGAAATAGTAGATTTCTTATCCCGACGAAGATGGCCTGAGAGTAATCGCCGCATTGACCGGACAACTTTCTGGCGGTGGAGGACTGATAACAAAATTGAGCATCAAAAACTATTCAGCCGATTGGATGTTTTAAAACTCTGCCAAATTTGCGACCATTACCGGATAGATGGAACACGTCGGGAATACTTGGCAATTTTGAATAATCAAAAAGAGGCAGTACTAAACAAGTAAGTAGTCATTGGTCATTAGTCATTGGTTCTTGGAGATACATATCCCGATGATGATTAAGGATTCTGTTCCAATCATATCTCTCGTGGGCATAAAGATTTCTGACTAATGACTGAGAAAAAATTAAAATTTTTCAATGTTTAAGCCTCTTCTTGATCAGGAGAGGTTAATCCAAAATTGAGTGACTTGTAGCTAGATATTTCTAATTTAGAAAAAATTAACTATGACACCCAAACCTAAGCAGTTATCCACAAAACCTGTAAGTCAGTGGTCAATCATTTTGGCAATTTCTATAGCTGTAGCTACTGGAACAATTTCTTTCTACAGTTTTTCCCGAAATCGTTCAACCTCTACAGTGGAACCTTTTATCATATCAAGTACTTCCCCTACCATAACTGGTGTTGCTGCTTTAGGACGTTTAGAGCCTCAAGGCGAAGTCATTCGTTTATCTGCTGCTAATTCCCAAACGGGGGTACGGGTAGCGAAACTCCTGGTTAATCAAGGTGATTGGGTGTCTCAAGGACAAGTGGTGGCCATTCTTGACAATTACTATACTCGCCTTGCTGCTTTAGAAAAAGCCCAAAAACAGGTTTTAGTTGCTCAAGCTAGTGTCAATCAGGTAAAAGCGGGAGCAAAAGCCGGAGATATCTCTGCACAAGAAGCCACAATTGCTCGTTTAGAAGCTGAGTTGAGGGGAGGAATTTCGGCACAAGAAGCTACAATTGCTCGTTTAGAAGCTGAGTTGCGTAATGCTGAGAATGAAAATCAACGATATCAACAGTTATATCAAGAGGGTGCAATTTCAGCTTCAAATTCAGATAGTAAACAGTTGCGAGTCGATACTGTTCGACAGCAGCTCAATGAAGCTCAAGCTGCACTCAAGCGGACTGTAGAAACTATTCAAAAGCAGTTATATGAAGCTCAAGCTAGACTCGAAAGTATTGCTGAAGTCCGTCCTACTGATATTCAAGCAGCACAAATTGATGTTGAAAGTGCGATCGCTTCGGTGAAACAAGCTCAAGCTGACTGGGATTTAAGTTCAGTGCGATCGCCTATCAGTGGCCAAGTGCTGAAAATTAATACTCGTCCAGGAGAAGTTATTAGCAACGCCGGGATCGCAGAATTAGGACGCACACAACAAATGTATGTAGTTGCAGAAGTCTATGAAACTGATATTCAAAAAGTGCGTCTAGGACAGTCAGCCAAGATTACTAGCAATGCTTTTGCAGGAGAATTACGCGGAAAAGTTACAGATATTGGCTTGCAAGTTAGTAGACAAAATATTTTTGACCTCAATCCACAGGTGAATACAGATAATAAAGTAGTTGATGTCAAAATCCGGCTCGATAACCCACCGAAATACCAACCAGTTACAACTCTAACCGATTTACAAGTGCAGGTACTCATCAATATATAAATTGTAGAATACCGACGCAAAAAACCTATTAAAACCTCTTTTATTGGTGTTCTTTGGGTCTAAAGCCCTATGCCTAGCTACGCTTAACGCGTATTGTCTCATAAAAGAAGGTGGTTTGTTTTTTCATTCATCTGTTAACTTTGAGGTTATCTCAATGATTCTCAACATACCTCTAGCTTGGCTACAACTAGTCAAACAAAAAGTGCGCTTTCTTGTCGCCTTAGCTGGAATTGCATTTGTATCCGTGCTGATGTTTATTCAAATTGGTTTTCAGGATGCCCTCTATGCAAGTGCTACCCAGTTGCATAAAAATCTAGACGGAAATTTATTTTTAATTAGCATCCAATATCAATCGTTGACATCCAACCAAAGTTTTCCCCGTCAGCGTCTATACCAACTTTTAGGTTTTGAAGATGTAGAATCAGTTAGTCCTTTATATGTCCAATTTGCGAAACTTAAAAATCCCCAAACTGGGTTTAAATACCCTATATATGTCTTGGGTTTTAATCCAGTAGAATCAATTATCAAATTACCAAATATTGAACAAAATCTCCATTTATTGCAACTTCCTGATCAAGTTTTATTTGACCGGGCATCTCGCCCAGAATTTGGACCACTAGCTGAAAAATTTGAGCAAGGAAAACCTGTACAAGTCGAAATATTTAGCTATCTTGCCTTAGTTGGCTACAAAGTGAAAATTGGCAGTTTATTTAGCTTAGGCCCTTCCTTTGGCGT
>NZ_JAYGHH010000032.1:43171-52024 GCF_034931045.1 Nodularia sp. UHCC 0506 | reverse complement strand
GGAAATTTAATAGTGAGCATCTCCACATTTCTGCGGATATTTCAAGAGCGTTCTGTACAAGATATAGATATAGGTTTAATTAAGCTCAAACCTGGCGCTAACCCTGAAAAAGTTTTAGCAAATTTAACAGCTAAGTTACCTAAAGATGTTACAGTAATTAAATTACTCGTGAAAATTTTATGAAATTAGAAAAAGACTATTGGGCATTGAGAACACCTATTGGTTTTGTGTTTAATTTCATGGTGATTATGGGCTTTGTTGTGGGCGTAATTGTTGTTTATCAAATTCTCTATAGTAATATTTCTAATCACTTGGCTGAATATGCCACACTCAAAGCTATGGGGTTTAAAAATAAATATCTTTTGAGTATTGTTTTTCAACAAGCTATAATCTTAGCATCTATGGGTTATATTCCAGGTTTTGCCATATCTTTAGGGTTGTATGATATTGCCAAAAATGCGACTCAATTACCTGTGATCATGAACTTAGAAAGAGCAGTTATCGTATTTTTTATAGCCATAATTATGTGCTTATTGTCTGGATTTTTCTCTACGAACAAGCTCCGAAAGTTAGACCCAGCAGATATTTTTTAACTTGCTTAATTAAAATATGTTCCTGCCTACCTCTCCTTACTCATAAGAAAGTTGAAATTCAATTTCATCCCCGAAAAAAAATATTAACCGCCCATAGAACAGGATGAATGCAAATGAACGCAGATAAATTCCCATCTCGGCAAATTAAACAACAATATATTGTCAAGATAGAAAACCTGAATCAATACTTGGGAAAAAATGCCTTAAAACTTCAAATTTTGTTTGATATTAATTTTGCTATTCGACCTGGGGAAATTGTCATTATGACGGGTCCTTCAGGTTCAGGAAAAACAACTTTATTAACTTTAATTGGTGGATTACGTTCTATTCAAGATGGAAGTCTCAAATTTTTTGAACAAGAACTCTATGGAGCTACTAACGAAAAATTAGTACAAGTCCGTCGCCATATTGGTTATATTTTTCAAGCTCACAATTTATTAGATTTTTTAACAGCCCGACAAAACGTCCAAATGTCACTGGAGTTGCACAAAAACATCTCCCCCAGGGAAGCACGCCGCAAAGCAGAAGCTATGCTCAATGCCGTTAAATTGGAAGATAGAGTAAATTACTATCCATCTGACCTTTCAGGAGGACAAAAGCAACGGGTAGCGATCGCGCGAGCTTTAGTTAGTCATCCCAAATTAATTCTAGCAGATGAACCCACCGCCGCCTTAGACAGTAAATCCGGGCGTGATGTAGTCAACCTCATGCAACAACTAGCCAGAGAACAGAATTGCGCCATCTTAATGGTGACACACGATAACCGCATCTTAGACATAGCAGATCGGATCATTCAGATGGAAGACGGACGATTAATTAAACAAGTAGTCTGCAATCCCACCCCAGTCTAGGTGTATTCTGCCCTCTGTGTACTCTGCGCCTCTGCGGTGCAAAACATTCTTAGTAATAATTTAACAATCAACAAAAAACGATAAAAATACTTGTCCAATCATTAAGAGTTATTTAATTAAACAACATGAATATTGTTAAAATCAAAAGCCAAACCCCAATCAGCAACTAGGTTTGGGCGATTAATTACCAACCCCATCAGCAAAAACTCCCCTTTCATTGCGACTCCAACATTTGAGACAATCAGAAGCGATTTCATAATCAAGCACTTATAGTTATTTCAATTGCAAAGGGAGAACACATTCATGAAATTAGCTTACTGGATGTATGCAGGGCCAGCCCACATTGGCACACTGCGAGTCGCAAGTTCATTTAAAAACGTCCATGCGATTATGCACGCCCCACTAGGCGATGACTACTTCAACGTCATGCGCTCCATGTTATCACGGGAGAAAAACTTCACCCCTGTAACCACCAGTGTAGTTGACCGCAACGTTTTAGCCAGGGGTTCTCAAGAAAAAGTGGTAGATAACATCACCCGCAAAGATGCAGAAGAACACCCAGATTTAATTGTGTTAACTCCCACCTGCACATCTAGCATTCTCCAGGAAGATTTACACAACTTTGTCGAACGGGCGCAGCTAGAAGCCAAAGGTGATGTCATGTTAGCGGATGTCAACCACTACCGCTTCAACGAACTGCAAGCCGCAGACCGCACATTACACCAAATTGTGCAGTATTACATCGAAAAAGCCCGGAAGCGGGGCGAATTACCCGCAGGTAAAACGGCAAAACCTTCTGTTAACATTATAGGTAATTCTACCCTGGGTTTTCATAACAACCACGACTGCACCGAACTCAAGCGGCTAATGGCTGATTTGGGAATTGAAATCAATACAATCATTCCTGAAGGTGCTTCGGTTCATGATTTGAAAAAATTACCCCAAGCTTGGTTTAACTTAGTACCTTACCGAGAACTGGGTTTAGCTACTGCGGCTTACTTAGAAGAACAATTTGGTACACCTTGTGTAGATATTACGCCAATGGGTGTAGTAGAAACTGCTCGTTGTATCCGTAAAATTCAGCAAGTAATTAACGCCCAAGGCGCGGAAGCTGATTACGAAGCATTCATCACAGAACAAACCATGAATGTATCTCAAGCTGTGTGGTTCTCCCGTTCTATTGACTGTCAAAACTTGACTGGTAAAAAAGCCGTAGTCTTTGGCGATAATACCCACGCTGCGGCCATGACCAAGATTTTGGCGAGAGAAATGGGGATACACGTTGTTTGGGCGGGAACCTACTGTAAATATGATGCAGACTGGTTCCGCGAACAAGTGAGCGAATATTGTGACGAAGTGCTGATTACCGACGATCACGGAGAAATTGGGGATGCGATCGCCCGCGTCGAACCCTCAGCCATATTCGGTACACAAATGGAACGCCACGTAGGAAAACGCTTAGACATTCCTTGTGGAGTCATAGCTTCACCCATACACGTGCAGAACTTCCCCATTGGATACAAACCATTTTTAGGTTACGAAGGGACAAATCAGATCACAGACTTGATATACAACTCCTTCACCTTGGGAATGGAAGATCACCTCTTAGAAATCTTCGGTGGACACGACACCAAAGAAGTAATCACCAAAGGAATCTCAGCCGACTCAGACCTCAACTGGTCGAAAGACGGACAAGCCGAATTAAACAAAATTCCCGGATTTGTGCGAGGTAAAGTCAAACGCAACACCGAGAAATTTGCCCGTGAGAGAGGCTTCAAAGAGATTAACGCCGAAGTGCTTTATGCAGCCAAAGAGTCCGTAGGCGCTTAGTCAGAAAAGAGGCAAGGGAGCAGGGAGCAGGGAGCAGGGGAGAAAAAAACTTGTTTAAGCTGGAAGCTTCACGCTATATAGATCCCCGACTTCTTGAAGAAGTCGGGGATCTGAGCCTCTCAGTGTTTGCCGAAGTATACATCTTAATATCATAAAACTTGTGGGGTGGGCATCTTGCCCGCCCTTGTATAAAAATTATCATCAACCAACCCATCTCTTAACTCCCCTCCTCGCTTGCGGGGAGGGGTTGGGGGTGGGGTTCTTCATAAATCGCTTATACTGTAATTTATAAGAAAGACGCTGAAAGACAGAGTATATATCTTGACAAATCCATGATAATTTGGCAACCCGATCAACCAATAAACAGAGGTAGATTTATCATTCAGGGAAAACCCTTGGGTTGCGGAGGTTATGGCATTACCTACAAAGCCCAAGAAACCAACACAGGGAAATTATACGCCATCAAAACCCTGAATCAGCAAATGCAACTCAAAAACGACTTTGCCGAAGAACAGGTAAAATTTATTAACGAAGCCTTGACAATTAAAGGTTTTGACCATCGCCATATAGTCAAAGTTAATGAAGTCATCCAAGAAGGCAAACTTTTTGGCATGGTGATGGAATATATAGATGGCGTAACTTTATTTGAATATGTCCAGAAAAAAGGACAACTATTAGAAACAGAAGCACTATTATATATAGACCAAATTGGACAGGCTTTAGAATATATTCATCAAAAGGGACACTTACACCGAGATATCAAACCGCAAAATATCCTGTTACGACAAAATCAACAAGAAGCGGTGTTAATTGACTTTGGTTTAACCCGGAGTATTGCTACCCAAAGCATGACTAACTCAGGTACAAACGGTTATGCACCCATAGAACAATATAGACGCAAAGGTAATTTTGGTTCCCATACCGATGTTTACGCTTTAGCTGCAACCTTATATTATCTGTTGACTGCGGACGGACTGAAAGCAGAGGGGGAACAACAGCCAGTACCTGCGGTAAATCGTAAGTATGATAATGAACCTTTACCAGAACCACGCAGTTATAATTCCCGTATTAGTCCGAGGGTGAATGATGCAATTTTACAAGGGATGGCGTTAGAACCCGAAGAACGTACCCCAACGGTGTTGCAGTTTCGCAAAAATTTGGGTTTAGTTGTCACCCCAGTACCAACCCCTCAGCGCAAGCATGAGAGAATCACCCCACCCCAAGAGATACAATTAAAATCAGCCGTAGGGATGGACTATAAAAAGCTGCGTGATTTACTCGCTACTGGAAAGTGGAAAGAAGCAGATGCGGAAACAGCACGAGTAATGTTAGCGGTAGCGAAGCAGGAATTTAAAGATGATCAGACAGAATTTTGGTTACAGAGAAAAAGTATTTGGAAATTTCCCTGTGAAGACCTCCGCATTATTGACCAGTTGTGGGTAAAATATAGTAATGGGCGATTTGGCTTTTCTGTCCAAAATCGCATTTATCAAAGTTTGGGTGGTGACTATGTGTACGACTCAGATATCTGGGAAGCTTTCGGGGACAAAGTGGGATGGAGAAAAGGAGGGATGAAAGGATTCTACGCGGATATTACTTTTGATATAAAAGCACCAAAAGCCCACCTTCCTGCTGTAATGGCAGGTTATTTGCCTTTTGTGGGGATGGGGAGGCAGGATGGGGTGGATTTCTTGGAGCGCGTCGAGACTTGTAAACTGTAACATCTAAAGGTTACAAATTATTTTTAAGTTTTATAAACACGTAATTTTCCACGAAGTCTTGCTGGTTCTGGCTTCCCGATACCTGGCACTCGGTTTTCTCAATCCGGCACAGATTTTTGTAGTACATCCTCCGTTGAAATAGGATTAGAGTTATAACAATTTGCTTTCACAAATTTAGACGCAACTTGTTGAATTTCCTCATTATCAATATTCAACTCATCCCAAAACAGCTTTAACTGTCCCGGTGAAGATTTTTTCCCTTTATTGCGTTGTGGTTTCATCCCTGCTAACAACCGACTTCCCCAACGGTGTCGCTTTTCCGGTTTAAAGCACCCCACTTTTTTACACGTCATTGCGAACGAAACGAAGTGGAGTGAAGCAATCGCAAAATCTCTGACTAACAACAAACCCATGCGATTGCTTCGTCGTTCCTCCTCGCAATGACAATTATTCTGTTGTTGCAAAATATTAACGACGATAATAATAAACCCGCCCCAACAACCCTAAAAAATCCTCCGCCATCAATTCATGACCAACGTTAACGAACGCGCCGATTTCGATAGCCCCTGGAAAGAAATTCTGGAAGCATATTTTCCCCAAGCCATGCAATTCTTTTTCCCAGAAACAGCAGTATTAATTGACTGGGAACGTCCCTACCAATTTCTCAACAAAGAATTTCAACAAATCGCCCGTGAAGCCGAACAAGGTAAACGATATGCTGACCAATTAGTAAAAGTTTGGCACACCCAAGGACAAGAACTGTGGTTATTAGTTCATGTAGAAATTCAGGCGCAAAAAGAAGATAATTTCGGTAAGCGGATGTTTACTTATAACTTTCGCATCTTTGACCGCTTTGACCAACCAGCCATCAGCTTGGCGATACTGTGCGACACCAACCGAGAATGGCGACCCAACAACTACAGTTACAATTATCCCGACACCCGCTTAGACTTTGAATTTGGTAGCGTCAAACTTTTAGATTACGAAGACCGTTGGGAAGAGTTAGAAAATAGCAATAATCCCTTTGCGACAGTAGTAATGGCGCATTTGAAAACCCAACAGACGCGCTCATCACCAGCAGAACGCAAAATCTGGAAATTCCGCCTAATTCGCCGATTATACGACATAGGCTTACAAGAGCAAGACATTCGTAACCTCTATCGATTCATCGATTGGGTTATGATTTTACCAAAAGCATTAGAAAATCAATTCTGGGACGAATTTAAACAATTTGAGCAGGAGAGGACTATGAGATATGTCACCACCGGTGAGCGCATAGGCTACGAACGAGGAAGAGAAGAGGGAAAACAAGAAGGACGACAAGAAGGCGAACAGGCGATTATTTTAAAACTACTCAAAAGACGAGTAGGTGAACCATCCCCAGAGATACAACAGCGCATCCAATCACTTTCAGGAAATCAATTAGAAACCCTTGGCGAAGCTTTACTAGATTTCACAAGTATGTCAGATTTACTCAACTGGTTGGAATCAAACATATCTGATTGAAATCTATTTTTAAATATCATATCTTGCCCCAGGCGACTAGAAGTCACGGCTACACAGGCAAAACCCGCCTACGCAGGTTAAAAACCTTAATTTTCTCTTAGTCCGCGCAGGTGGTCACTGAGCTTGTCGAAGTGCGGACTTTGTTTGTATAGCCGCGATTTCTAATCGCCAGGGCTAGAGATTTAAGTTTAAACAATTTGAGCAGGAGAGGACTATGAGATATGTCACCACTGGTGAGCGCATAGGCTACGAACGAGGAAGACAAGAAGGTGAATTAGCAGTTATTTTGAAACAGCTAAAAAGACGAGTAGGTGAACCATCCCCAGAGATACAACAGCACATCCAATCACTTTCGGGAAATCAATTAGAAACCCTTGGTGAAGCCTTACTAGATTTTACAAGTATGTCAGATTTACTCAACTGGTTGGAATCAAATTAACAGTAGGTTGGGTTGACGAAAGGAAACCCAACATCCTCGCCTGTTGACAGACTGTACCTAAAGAAGCCCAACATCCTGGACAGCGTTGGGTTTCGCTTTGCTCTACCCAACCTACACCTATAAATATTGTGGGGTGGGCATCTTGCCCGCCCTCATATATCTATTTAGACTAAATGTGCTGTAATCAGCTTAAAATATAATTTTAACTGCAAAAATCAAATGGCTGCCCAAGCTATCCTGACTATTATCAAAGGGAAACTTCCAGGAAGACAATATACCTTTGATTCTCGCACTACTTGTATTATTGGTAGAAGCCCAGAGTGCAATATTCAACTACCAAATGATGCTGACCATTCTACCATTTCTCGCTATCACTGCTTATTGGATATCAACCCGCCCAATATTAGAATTAGAGATTTTGGTAGCAAAAATGGGACTTACGTTAATGATAACAAAATTGGGCAGAGAGCAGCACATCAAACTCCAGAAGAAGGAGCAAAGTTACAATTTCCTGAATACGATTTAAAATCTGATGATGAAATTCAACTGGGCGATACTGTGTTTGCAGTGTATATCAAAGCTGACCCAGAAGAAATAAATATTCCTAACTTTTCTCTACCTACAATTAATCATCATCAACCTGCTATACAAAAACCCAACTTCTTAGCAATTATCCAAAGTTGGCTGAGTTTAGCCGCAGGTGGTAATCAGAACTTGCTGGCAATTCAGGGTTACAATATAATTAAATTACTCGGTAAAGGTGGTTTTGGTGAAGTTTATTTAGCCCAACACCATAATTCAGGTAAATTTATCGCTTTGAAAGTGATGTTACCTGCAATTGCAGCCAATGAAAATGCTGTACAAAAGTTTTTACGTGAAACCGAAAATACTAAGGTTTTACAGCATCCTCATGTTATCCAAGTCATCGATTATGGCTTTTTTGAGGATATTTTCTTTTTCACAATGGAATATTGTGCTGGCGGAACTGTTCTAGATTTAATGGCTAAGTATGGTGGTAAATTACCTGTGAATATTGCTGTGCCAATTATTCTGCAAGTTCTCAATGGTTTGGAATATAGTCATAATGCCGAAATTCCTTATGTAAAATTACAAAATGGTGGTTATGGGAAAGGTAATGGTTTAGTTCACCGCGATTTGAAACCGGGGAATATTTTACTTAATTACATTGACGGCAAAATCACTGCTAAAATAGCAGATTATGGTTTAGCAAAATCTTTTGATTTGGCAGGTTTAAGTGGACAAACTCTCACAGGTTCTTCATCTGGGACACCTGCTTTTATTCCTCGTCAACAGCTACTAAATTTTAAATATGTCAAACCAGAAGTTGATATTTGGGCAACTGCTGCTTCTCTTTATAATATGTTAACGGGGGAATTACCCCGCAATTTTACAGGCGACCCATTTTTAGCGGTGTTGCAAAATGACCCTGTACCTATTCGCCAACGTCATGCAAATATCCCTAAAAAGTTGGCTGAGGTGATTGATTTGGGTTTAGTGGAGAAACCAGATATTTATTTTAAGAGTGCGGTAGATTTTAAATCTGCTCTGCTGGATAGCTATAAGACAATGTTAATTTAAAGTGAGTAAGTCGGCGTAAATAATCAAAAGTTTGTAGTCAGGACTTTAGTCCTAAATTAAGGGGTGTTCGCGCGGCCTTCTCGTAGGGTAGCAGCATCTTACCCGCCCTCGTGTACCTATTTAGATTAAATGTGATTTAATTAGCTTAAGAATATAATTTTAACGCATCAACAGATAATAAAGCTTAGACAAAATAAGGGTTTCAAGGGAATACTTATTATAGTATATACTTAGTAAAATTGTATAATATAATTTACATTTCAAGGCAAAAGCCAATTTACTGCATACTTTAGCAGAAAAATACATAAATACAA
>NZ_JAYGHH010000032.1:40738-42971 GCF_034931045.1 Nodularia sp. UHCC 0506 | reverse complement strand
TAAACATCAGCATTTAATCTAAATCTTTGTGATGCCACTTGGAAAATTTTTACAACACGTATTAAATGCTCAACAAATATACGCTTACTTGAGAGAGCTTTATTTTCTTCTTTTTGTTGTTCATTTAATTGTTGTTTTCTTTTCTTCTTATGAGGTGTAGTAATATTATTCCCACCTTGATACGCCTTATCTCCCTCTCTTCGAGACGCTACGCGAACAAATTCTTGTTTTTCATCAAATTTCGTTTGTTGCTCTCGGAATAATTTTATGTCTGCCGTTGGTCCAGGATAACCTACTTTAATATCAATTATATCTTTTCCTTCTGGCAAGGAAACTATCTGGTTTTTTACAGTATGCTGTTTTTTCTTTCCAGAAAAGAACTTTTTTTGCTCTTCGTTGTCAGATGGTCTATCAATCGGCTGTTCTAGACTATCGACCAGTAACTTAAAACTCGTTAATATTTCTTGTACAATCATTAAATCTCCTTCTTTATCTTCAACTTGTTCTATTAAACTAGAAGGTATAATCTTACGTAATATTTTTCTCCAGTAATGAAAAGTATCATTAGATAAAGTTTTTGATATACCAAACATTATTCCTAAAACTTCAAATGTTGGTATTTGTCTCAGATAAAACAAACACAAACATACTTGTTCTGGGATGGATAATATTTTTTTTCGTCCACCTCCACGACGATGTATTCTAACCTTCTTTTGTTCAAATTTGAGTTGTTCTTCTTCATGACTTTTTTTAGCATAGTTTACCAGGTCAGTAAATTGGTCATAACTAATCCCCAAAAGTTGCTTTGCACGCGAGGGATACTTTTGTATATAATCAAAGATACTAATCATTTAATTAGATGTTGGTAGAAGGTCAATTTTATTTTCTACCATTTTTTGTACCCAAATCATATTCCGGACGTGTCTCTTGGCTTCAAAATTAGCGTTTAATTATTTGGCTTTTACATTTAAATATTTCTCGGATTATTCTTTGAGAAATTCCCAATACTTATAACGTTCTTCTGGGACAGGAACTGCTAATTGGAAAAACTCCGTATTGTCAGGTATAAAAACTGGTTGATGGATTTGATGCTCGATAATACACTCTTTCCCTGGCTGGATGTTAGAGACTTTCAGATAAATTCCACTTTCCCAGACTTGACCATCCTGTGTGGGATTTTTTGTCCTCATGCCAATAGTCAGATATGGTAGAACTAGATTGGAGTTATTCGTTACTAAAATTTTAACGTTTCTATTTTTATCAAATTCCACTACTTGCCATTGGAATTTCCTTCTCGCTTCCACTATTGACTGTTCCTCATACGTGAATGGCTTGGGTCCGTTTAATATCTCCTTCCATTCTTTCTCGTCATAGGATTCACGCACATCTGTACATCTAATAATGAACCATTCCTCAAAACTATCAGCTATTTTTTCCAAGCCATCTTCAGTCAATTCATAAATAGGTGACTCTGTGCCTGGTATCAGTTGGGAACAAATGAAATATGCCTTTGAATCATCAACGTATCCCACAAGGAAGAGTTTGTCTCGATTATTGAGAGTTTTTTCTTGAGGTGGATTGAGTACGTACACCTACTTCATAATAATTATTTCTTTGGTACAGTTTCGCTCCACCAAATTTGGTAATAAACTCCAGGTAGGATGGTGGCAAAGATGACAAAAATCCTGTTGGTATATGAAGATAATTCTCTGCTTTATTGCCCTCAATAATGTGAAACTTCGGCGTTTTAATTTCAGAAATTTCTGTTTCCAACCATTCGTACATTGTCCTATACCTCCCTTACAAACTATTTAAAAACTAAAAAATTAAGTAAAGTTCTGACATTAGTTTTAGTTTAATAAACAAACTTATTTTCATTTGTCCTTATTCCTCCTTCTCTCACCAAATCTTTGCTGGTCTGTTTTACCCGTGACTGGATCGGGAATCATGTGTTCAGTGTTGGGATCTCCAAAGGCAGGTTCTACAACCATCGGATCTCCTCCATCAGCTAGTGGTCGTGGATGAGATGCTCTGGTGGGCTGACCCGTAGCCGGATCTATTGGCCATTTCTCACCAGTTCTTTCTTCCCATCTTCTTCTAGCTTCTAGTTTACGATTTTTGAAATACTGCCTTGCTTTTTCGAGTTCCTCTGATGTGCGGACTTCCCCGTGCGGCAATTCCTTGATAATTCTTGGATCAGTTATAGGTTCTCGTTTTCCACCTCTGGGTTTTT
>NZ_JAYGHH010000032.1:24143-40512 GCF_034931045.1 Nodularia sp. UHCC 0506 | reverse complement strand
TTATTCTCCAGTAGTCAATAGTTTAAAAAAATCTAGTATGCAAAGTTTAAAATTTGTCGTTACACACGTAGAGCTAAAGATGCTTGACGGCACATCAAAGTGGGGTGATGGTACGTATTTATCTGGAAACTTAATAGAAGGAACACTGAAAACGGGTAGCAAAGTAGATGTTTACGACCAAAACCGGAAACCCATTAAAGTCATAATCACCACAATCTCTAATAATAACAAAGAAGTCGATTCACTAGATCAAAACTCGCCCCAAAATGAGCTTAAACTATTTGTGAAACTTTCTAGAGGAAATTATAAAATTCTAGAACAAGCCTTTTTAGTTGTAGCAGACGGACAAGATATAAGTGAACTAGACTTTGAGAATCTAAATCCTCAAAAGAATAATAACAATTTGCAATCTGTCAAATTTGGGGGTTTATTCAATTTCACCGAGCCACTTGTGGTTGTTGAAGGTTATAACAAAAAAACTTGGCAAGGCGTTTTTGCAGATTTTGATTCCCTGACTACAAACGAAAAAGGCAACCTTAATTGGCGCAATTTGACCGAAATAGGTATTGCACTTCAAGGTGGAGGAGTTAAAGGAGCTTTTGGTGTTGGCGCACTCCACTATCTAGCTATTGATGGTTTCATTGGTTCAGCTAAAAACTTGAAAATTGCTTCTGCTTCTACTGGTTCTCTCACAGCATTAATTCTACAAGAAAATCAAGGAATCAAGACTACACAAAAGGCTATAGATCAATACTTATCGTTACAACGTTTAGACGATATGGTGGAGATCAGAGCAGAAGCCAAAACTATTATCAATAGTGACAAAACCGGAGCGCTGAGAAAAGCAGGAATCAAACAAGGAACTATCAACTATATTGCTACTGAAGATCCAAACAGCTTTATTTCAGGGTTATTGCAGGGGGTGGAAAATTCTTATTTAGGCCAACTTAAACAATTAATGGGTATCAAACTGAGTCTTGCACTACTTAATCCCGTAGAAAAAAAGCTGAATGAATTAAGACCAGTCATAAATCCTCATGCACACTTACGAATGACTGTAGTTAGCTTAAATACTGGTACTATTTGCTATATATGTTACATAAATCAAAAACTATTGCTTTTATATCCTGATAACGGCAAAACGGATGGGGATGGTTTTAATTATGCGATCTACAAAGAGTATCCGATTACTAGTATCAAGAATAGTAATAATCATGGAGCCTTATTTGATACAAAGCAACCAGCAGCAATTTTAATTAAAGGAGCATTGACATCTGGTGCATTTCCGGCGTTTTTTGCCCCCCATGAAATTACATTTACCGTTGACGGAAAACAAACTAGTGAACTATTCTTTGATGGAGGAGTTAAAGAAAATCTCCCTATTGAGGTTTTGAGCAAGGATGTAAAAAATATTATCAGTATCCATTGCAATCCTATTGAAAGTAATGAGCGTAATTACCAATTTAAACAACTAAATAATAATAATTCACCTGTCTTACCAACATGGGCAGAAGTTGCAGGAATAGCCGCAGATTATACCTTAAATGAAGTTTCTAGAACAGATTTGACCTTTGGCAATGCGCTTAACGTTTCCAATTTTGGTAGTAGTAATGATTCCAGCAATATCATACATATAGCACCCCTAATTCCTACTTTGGGACTAACAGAAGTTGTTCCCTTTAATATAAAGGCGACTGTCTGGTACGGCTATATGCGTGCTTATGATGAGTTATTTATCTCAGAATATCGATTAGATTCATCAGAGGATGGCAGAAACTTAAAAAGTCAAATCCGTAATAATACAACAGAAATTTATTTATTATTTAAAGAGGCACTTTATCAAGCAGCAACATCATTAATTAGGGATTCTCTATATTTAGCTAGAAAAGAGAAAGAAAAAGGTTCATCTTTTATTAATTGGGGAGAATTACTCAATGAACATTTAATATTTGGAATGGCATTTTTACCACCTAGTTTAATGGGGTATCTTCAAGCCAAAAAAGCAATCATTGATACCATTAAACAAAGAGCATCCTTGTATGAAGATGCGTTGAGGGAAATTAATATTACTCAAAAAGATAAAAAAGAAAAACTGAAAAAGGCATTCATGTATGGTCAGAATGGCTTTATGAACAGGAAGATTTATCTTGATTGGTTTGGTGTATATGAAAAACTCGACGAGATGAGACTTGCTAGTAATAAGCGTGAACGACTCAGAGAAAGATTTTTTACTTTTTATAACGGCTCATTCAAAACTATGAGTATTGATAGGTTGCGTTACCGTAAAGGTCAAACAACTGAGACAAAGGTACGTAGAGATGGGGAAATTAGTCAATTAGGAACAGAAATTCGCTCTGCTTTAATGGGGTCAAGCTTGTTTGAAGGTGATGGAAACAGTTGGTATGCAGGTGATATGAGTTCCTATGCCACAGATAGGGAAAAAAATGTCGTTATCTATGCAGATAATCATTATTATGTGCCTATGGATACGGGTTATCTTTCTATTTAAGACATTCTTCTAACAACCTGCTGCTTTAGCGGTCAAGCGCAACTACAAGCAAATTCGGTGACATTTTACATTTCATTACATAAATTTGTTTTTTCTCACCAACTTACTTAAACCAATTTAACCAAGCATCCCAATTTTCTACTATTTGGGCAAATTCTGCGTAACCTGCGGCTCTAGGATGAGCGCCATCATAGTTTTGCCTAAATTATAGTAAGTAAGATCATGACCTTTTTTATTAGCATTCACACATATTCGACCTGTCCAACCCAGACACTCAGGATCACCTGTACCATTAACAAATGATTCACCCAAAAAACAAATTCTGATTTGCTTGGGATGCTCAAAGCTCATCAAAACTCTTCCTCTAGTAAGTTGGTGCTAATCTTTCCAGCTACGTTAAGAAATTTCAAGGTTGTGGCGTGGCCAGCTTAAAGTAGTGTATTTTGTTTCTCTTGTGGAACAGGTATCTTGCTTGTTGTGGGCTAGAGAGCTTATACCCCACAATATTTATGCTTATGCACAAAATTAGCTGTGTCACATCACTACTTTAATTAAAAAACAAGAGAGGCAGAAAAATCTACCTCTCCAATGGGGAAAAATTAATTCAACTTCCCCGACATTAATTCAAAATCCCAACTCTTAGTATCTGCTGGGCTTGTGAATAATGAAGCTAAGAACTTGACACTGCTTGATGTTGTCAAAACCAACAACACGGATATAGCAGTTGCTGTATTGAGAACGGCAAGATTGAACTTCGCTTAATACTTCTTGAGTAGATTTAGCGCCGAACAAAGGCAATTTCCACATTGTCCAGTACATTTCAGTTGGTTCAGAAGTTTCGTTGAACTCAATAGCTGGAATGTAACCTTGGGTCAAAATGTACTGAACTTGCTTGGCAATTTGAGCATCAGATAGAGGTGGCAGGTAAGAAAGGGTTTCGTAACGACGCTCTTTTGGTAAAGTTTGCATAGCTTTTGATAATGGGTTGTGATTGATATGAATTATTAGTAAACAGTTATTAGTTAAAAACTATGACTGTTCACTATTGGGATCTGAACTTGTCTGCTGTTCCGGGTGTGGACTGGGGAGAGATGTATCTATTCGTGTCATGCGTTCTAGATGCTGGCGACGTTGTTCCATGTTGGCTTGCTGAAAGCCAGTGCGAACCATTTCGGGAAGAAAATCGGCGACTTCCTCGGCGATGTGTTCTCTGACAGTCATAATCCGTAATGCCAAATCTGGCTTTTCCAGAAACAGTTGCTGAATATAAGCTTCTCCGTCCTGGATTTTGCCGGCGGAAAAGTTATGTAGCCAAAGTTCCAACGGTGGATTCGTTTCGCCTAGCTGTGCCAATACTGTTTTTAGCGCCTGATAAGTCAGGTAGCTTTGCAATGTTTTGGCTGTATCTTTGGCAATTTGCTTAAGATTCATGTTTGTCCCCAGCCCATAAAAAGTAAAAAGCTAAAGTAAAAAGTAAAAAGAAAGAATATTATTTTCTTTTACTCTTTAACTTTTTACTAGTTACTTGAGGATCAGACAGTATCCATGGCCTCGAACTCGAACTTGATTTCTTTCCACAGTTCGCAAGCAACAGCTAGTTCAGGACTCCACTTAGCAGCTTCGCGGATTACGTCGTTACCTTCACGAGCCAAGTTGCGGCCTTCGTTACGTGCTTGGATACAAGCTTCCAAGGCTACACGGTTAGCGGTTGCACCAGGTGCGTTACCCCAGGGGTGTCCAAGAGTACCACCACCAAATTGTAGTACGGAGTCGTCACCGAAGATTTCTACAAGTGCGGGCATATGCCATACGTGGATACCACCGGAAGCCACTGCCATTACACCACCCATAGAAGCCCAGTCTTGGGTAAAGTAGATACCGCGAGACAAGTCTCTTTCAACGTAGTTTTCACGCAATAGGTCAACGAAGCCCATTGTGATACCACGTTCGCCTTCCAACTTACCAACCACTGTACCGGTGTGGATGTGATCACCACCAGACATCCGCAAGGTTTTAGCCAATACGCGGAAGTGAATACCGTGGTTCTTTTGACGGTCGATAACGGCGTGCATAGCACGGTGAATGTGCAGTAATATACCGTTAGCACGACACCAGTGAGACAAGGTGGTGTTAGCTGTGAAACCTGCGGTCAGGTAGTCGTGCATGATGATGGGCATTTTGAGTTCTTTAGCGAACTCAGCCCGTTGCAACATTTGTTCACAGGTGGGGGCGGTAACGTTCAGGTAGTGACCTTTGATTTCGCCGGTTTCTGCTTGTGCTTTGTGGATTGCGTCTGCTACAAACAAGAAGCGATCGCGCCATCTTTGGAATGGTGCAGAGTTGATGTTTTCGTCGTCTTTGGTAAAGTCCAAACCACCGCGCAAGCACTCGTATACAGCACGTCCGTAGTTTTTAGCGGACAAACCTAATTTGGGCTTAATGGTACAACCCAACAAAGGACGACCATACTTGTTTAATTTGTCACGTTCTACTTGAATACCGTGAGGAGGTCCTTGGAAGGTCTTCAGGTATGCAACAGGAATCCGCAAGTCTTCCAAACGTAGCGCCCGCAGAGCTTTAAAACCAAATACGTTACCTACAATTGAGGTCAACATATTGGTGACGGAACCTTCCTCGAACAAGTCTAGAGGATAAGCAACGTAGCAGATGTATTGGTTATCTTCACCGGCAACGGGTTCGATATCGTAGCAACGACCTTTGTAGCGGTCTAGGTCGGTGAGCAAGTCTGTCCATACAGTTGTCCAAGTACCGGTGGAGGACTCAGCCGCCACAGCAGCACCTGCTTCTTCGGGAGGAACTCCAGGTTGGGGAGTCATCCGGAATGCTGCCAGAATATCTGTATCTTTAGGTGTGTAGTCTGGGGTGTAATAAGTTAGTCTGTAATCTTTAACACCGGCTTGATACCCTGATTTGCTCTGGGTCTGGGTTTGAGCGTAAGACATAAATTCCCTTCCAAGAAGTCACTCTTTAATTACTTAATCAAATCACGTTCTGTGCCACTTTCTCTCACTTCCACTTTTTACCCTCACTAATTTGGGGAAAAATTAGGAAAATTTTTTTGTTAGAGGTTTGCTTTTGCGGGTAGATTTTCTAGCAGCGAACATTTAGTTACATTTAGTAACAAATACTCTCCCCAAACTGGGGTGCGTGAACTGGCACTTGGTGCGTTTTCTTCATCCCGTGAATAAAAATTCTCTTTTATCTCTTTCTTTTGCCCCGCTAAATTTTTCTATTTCCAGCCAAAACTCCGTGCTTTGCGGAAAGTATTAAATTATTTCCCTATACATCGAGGTTTTTAAGGGATTGGGCTAGTTGATACCCATTCCCACTTCTATACTCCTGATATGTCGCCTAAGAGTAGTAAACAGACCAACAGAGAATTTGCTTGACAGAAACACAGCAGAGTGATAAGTGAAAGAAAAAGAAATTGCACGCCACGTGATTTGTAGCTTGTCTCACAATATATCAAGAAATTGATAAGTTATTCTTTGAAAATTTTTAACTTATATATTTAATTTTGTTATTAGATAAAGTTTTAAACTTTTTGTAACTTTTTATGTAGAAAAGTAAAGGATTGGGGATTGCCGACGTTTGTACGGGTGGGTTAAGTAAGATTGTCGTTAATGTTGAATGATATCTGTAAACCCGCCTTGCGTATTTGCTCCCCCCGCTTCCTGCCGCCTTCCCCTCTGCCTCTTTGGTGATTGGGAGGAAAGGAAATTTTCCAATGATTAATTTAAAAAATTTGTGACTAAAGTTTAAAACAAGCTGACTGGGGGAACACTGAAATAATGGTTGTGGGTACTGTCTTCAAAGGAAATGTCATCGTGGGATTACTTCGCAAGCGTCATAATTTATTGCTGATTTTTATATTTCTGGGGTTGATAACTTTACCTAGCATTGGTTTTGTGGCTATGACAAATGTGGCCAGGGCAGACAAAATTAATAGTAATGCGTCGTCACAAAAAACCCCTGATGTTGATTCATCTGAGTTAACCCCTTTTTACCCACCTACTCCACCACCACCAAGAGTAGACCCTTTACCTGATGAACGCTTAATCCAAGAGCGATCGCTGGAAACAGATTATCGTGTTAGTAACTTACTAGGAGATTTTACAGGTAATCTCTGGGTGGGTTCATGGCGAGGATTATCGCGCATTGACCCGAACACAGGCAGAATTTTATCGCGTGTGAGTTTACCCAATGTAGCAATTGGCGCATTAGCACAAGATAAAGTGGGTCGCTTATGGGTAGGAACTTATGAGGGATTGAAACGAGTAGACTCCCGCACGAACGAAATTACCGCCCAAAATTTATTTTTGCCTTCTAAACGGGTTTTATCGTTGTTGGTTGACAATCGGGGCTACTTATGGACTGGGACTGATAATGGTTTGGCATTAATTAGCCCCGACCAAGGCTTAATTATGACGACATTAAAAAATTTGCCTGGTGTCAGCGCTAACGCTATGACTTTAGATGCTGAAGGGCAATTGTGGGTGGGGACTTTGGATGGACTGGTACGGGTAAATACTGCCAGCGCTTTAATTATGAAGCGGATTAACCAGTTACCTGGTTCAAATGTGCAAACTTTAGCCATTAGTCCAGAAGGGTTAATTTGGGCGGGAATGCCAAATAATTTGCTAGTTATTGATCCCAAAACTAATGTAGTGTTGCGGTCTGTAACTCCACTGCGAGGTAGAAATGTTACAGCAGTGCGTTTTGCCCAAGATGGGAGTGTGTGGGTGGGTACTCACAATGGTTTGTTACGATTAAATCCACATACAGGCGCTGTATTAGACGAAGTTGCGGGACTTCCTTCTAGTCGAGTTCTTACCCTTGCACCCGATATCGGCAATAAATTATGGATTGGTACTCGTGAAGGTCTAGCTTGGTTAATGCCGACAAGGGGCAGTGCAAAACCTCATCTGGCTTTTAGTCGGGCGGTTGAATGAGGCAAAGGGGAAGAGGCAGGGGGGCAGGGTGCAGGGTGCAGGGGGGAATGAATTAGATTATGCTAATCCTTGTAGCTTTATTTCCACTCAGCACTCAGCACTCAGCACTCCAATAAATGGCAATTACTACTGGGCAATTAATTCAATGGAAACAACAGGGGCGGTCAATTGTGGCTTTGACTGCTTGGGATTATGCGATCGCTCAACTTCTAGACGCGGCTGGGGTAGACTTAATCTTAGTCGGTGACTCAATGGCGGCTGTTTTGGGATATAAAACTACGCTACCAATTACCCTAGAAGAAATGCTGCATCATGCTAAAGCTGTGCGTCGTGGTGTAGAAAAAGCTTTACTGGTGGTTGATTTACCATTTTTGACTTATCAAGAAAGTATCCCCCAAGCGATGCACTCGGCTGGGTTGGTGCTGAAGGAAACAGGCGCTCAAGCTGTTAAGTTAGAAGGTGGTTATCCAGCGATGGTGGAAACTATTGCGCGGTTGGTACAAGCCGGAATCCCGGTTATGGGTCATGTCGGATTAACACCTCAATCTATTCATCAACTGGGACTGCGACAACAGGGGAAAACTCAAGTAACAGCAGAAAGAATTTTTAACGAAGCGATCGCACTCGAACAAGCCGGTGTATTCTCTATAGTGTTAGAGCATATTCCCGCAGATTTGGCAATGCAGATTACACAAAAATTAAATATTCCTACCATTGGTATTGGTGCCGGAGTTCATTGTGATGGACAAGTGTTAGTTACCTCAGATGTCCTTGGTCTATCAGAAAAACAGCCACCCTTTGCCAAAGTTTATACAAATCTGCGTGAAACAATTACCAAAGCTGTGCAAGATTATGCCTCAGAAGTGCGCGATGGGCAAAGCCCCGCCTCCGGCGAACGCCAGTTTCCCTAACTGAATATACTGAAATATTAGGAGTAGTCTTATGGTTTTACAAATTCGCCCTATTCAAAAAACTCAAAAAGGATTAGATATTACGATGGGAGATACTGAGCGCCGATTTCATTTTACCTGATAACCCAGTGGAAAATATTCAGAAACTCGCTCTAGCATCGGCTCTGACAGATGCTTTAGGCTCTACACAACGCATACAACCCCAGATGCTGATAGGCTCTAATTTTGGGCTTGTAGCCACAGTAAACCAAAAAAATGTGGTCAAAGTACCTGACTGGTTTTATGTCCCGCAAGTGCAGCCTTTAGCCGCAAGTTTAATTCGTCGTAGTGACATACCGAATTTAGAAGGCGCGACTGTGGCTGTAGTCATGGAATTTTTGTCAGACACCGAGAATGGCGAATTATCTATTCGTTCCACCCCACCTTACGGTAAACTGTACTTTTACGAACATATTCTCAAGGTTCCCACTTACGTAACTTATGATCCTTACGAAGTAATTTTAGAAGTCCGATGTTTACAAAATGGACAGTATAGTTTAGTGTCAGCAGATACCAGTGGTCGTTACTGGATTCCTGAGTTAGAATTATTCCTCGGAATTTGGCAAGGTGAAAGATTATGCCAAACTATGAATTGGCTACGGTGGTGGGATAAAGAAGGCAATTTGCTGTTGTGGAGTAGCGAACAAGCTCAACAAGAACGCCAACGTGCAGAAAAGTTAGCAGCAAAGTTACGTGAACTAGGTGTTGACCCTGAAGAGATAGCTTAAAAATATAACTTATTTATATGCACATATTTGATATTTTAACTGGAAAAGACGAGCATCCAGCCTTATTAACACCAGACCAACTGACTCTGACATATCAGCAACTACGGACGATTGTAGCTGATTTAGTGGCACAGTTGCACAGTTTCGGCTTAGGTAAAGGCGATCGCATTGCCATTGCCATGACGAACGGTTCCCCAATGGCGTGTATATTTCTTGCCGCTAGTCTATGTGGAACTGCTGCTCCCCTGAATCCCAAATACAAACAAGAAGAATTTGCCTTTTACTACGAAGACCTCCAAGCCAAAGCCTTAATTACCTTACCTGGGACACCAGAGGCGGCTATAACTGCCATTAATCCCGATATGCTACTCATCCAGGCCATAACTAACCTTGATGGTACATTGAGTTTGAAATTAAGTCAGGAAGTCACTCAGCCACAAAGAGCATCTTCTACCCCTGACCGTCCCCAAGCTGATGACGTGGCAATTATTTTGCATACCAGTGGAACTACTAGCCGTCCCAAGCGGGTTCCCATTCGACACCGTAATCTCATCGCCTCAGCCCACAATATCATCAGTGTCTACAGCCTCACTGCTAACGACATTAATTTATGTCTCATGCCACTATTTCATATTCATGGATTAGTGGGGTGTCTTTTAGCAACTTTGGCATCAGGAGGGACATTTATTTGTCCCACAGGGTTTAATGCTTTAGAATTCTGGCAACTGGTTGAGCATTACAAACCAACTTGGTATTCTGCCGCACCCACCATACATCAAATGATCTTAGCGCGAGCCAGTCGCAACGAAGATATTGTTAAATCCCATAACATCCGCTTTATTCGTTCTAGCAGCGCACCGTTACCGCCAGTAATTATCGAACAAATGGAAGCCGTACTGAATGTAGCAGTGGTAGAGTCCTACAGCATGACAGAAGCTGCACATCTGATGACATCCAACCCCTTACCGCCCAAAATCCGCAAACCGGGAAGCGTCGGTTATGGACACGGTGTAGAAGTCGGCATTATGGATGAAGATGGTAACTTGCTTCCCCAAGGTCGCCTGGGTGAAGTAGTAGTAAAAGGAGCCAACGTCATCGACGGTTACGAAAATAACCCCCAAGCCAACGCCACCGCCTTTGTTAACGGCTGGTTTCGGACAGGTGATCAAGGTAAACTCGACCCAGACGGCTATCTTTACCTGACTGGTAGAATCAAAGAATTAATTAACAGAGGTGGGGAAAAAATTTCGCCTTTGGAAATAGATGATTTATTGCTGCGTCATCCGGCGGTAGCTGAAGCCTTAGCTTTTGCAGTTCCTCATAAAACCTTGGGTGAAGAAATTCATGCTGCTGTTGTCCTCAAAAGTAACACCAGTGAACAGGAACTAAAATCTTACTGTTCCCAATTCTTGGTAGAATTCAAAGTACCTAAACAAATTCACATTCTTGAAGCCTTACCCCGTGGTGCTACTGGGAAACTGCAAAGGTTGAATATGGCAAAATTTCTGAAATTAAAAACTTAAGAAGATTTTTGCCATTGGAAACAATCTGTGACAGCAGATTCCCGGTAGAGATTGGTTTCACTCAAAACTCAAAACTCAGCACTCAAAACTCAGCACTCAGCACTCAGCACCTTGCCATAACTGCAACCAGATCATTTTCCTAAATTACGCTTCATTTGTTCCAACTCATCTTGAGTTTCCCAACGACGAAACTTTTCTTCTAAATCGTCCAAGCCACTGGTGTAACTGCTAGTGGGATTCCACCAACCCTCTGTTTCTAAGCGTTGCTGAGTTTGAGCTTGAGTGCGGGCTGTTTGGGCTTCTGTGGCTTTGGCTTGCACTTCTTGTCGCCGCACTTGAATTTTACCCAAGAGTTCTTGAGATTGGGCTATACGTTCTTTTAAACCCTGCATTTGTCCCCAACGCTGGTTTCCTTCGCGTAATAGGGCAGCTTCTCTATCCTGTGCGGCGGCAGCTAAATCCTGTTTACCAGCATTTTTAGCTTTTTGAACTCGGATATGCCAACGCTGAATTTCTTGGGCAGTGGAAAGGATTTCGTCTTGCGATCGCTTTTCCTGTAATTTTAATTCTGCAATCAATTTTAAAGTATCTTCCTCTTGCTGCCGCAGCTGTTCTAATAGCGCTTCTAACTCCAAGTGTGGATTATTACGCAAGAATTCTTCTAAACGATTTTCGAGAAACCGACTTAAATCATCAAATAAGCCCACGAACAGAACTCCAGAAGTTGAGGTGTAATTATTGTATTCTAGTAATTATTGTCTTATGCCGAAGCTGTATTGTGGCAGTATCTGTCTGAAGGTAGTCCTAGCATATTTGCTGTATATCTCAAGATATTATTTAAGTTTCGCGCAGCGCATACCGCCAAGTTCGCCAAGACAAGAATCAAAGAATTTTTTATCGGGATAAATGTTTAGCTTGGCAAAATATGGTATTCCATATCACTTATCTCCATTAATTCAACCAGTCAATCAGTTAAAATAATTAATAACTCTAAACTTGCTCTTCCTGTAAGTATGACCATGCACAATTCCGTTGAATTTCAAGACGATTTTGATGTCATTGTCGTCGGTGCAGGTCACTCCGGTTGCGAAGCGGCTCTTGCTGCTGCCCGCCTTGGCTGTCGAACTCTGCTACTAACACTCAACTTAGATAAAATCGCTTGGCAACCCTGTAATCCCGCAGTGGGTGGCCCAGCTAAATCTCAGTTGACTCATGAAGTGGATGCACTAGGTGGAGAAATTGGCAAAGTAGCAGACCGGACTTACCTGCAAAAGCGCATCCTCAACTCTTCACGAGGGCCTGCTGTATGGGCATTACGCGCCCAAAGTGATAAGCGTGAATATGCCGCAGTCATGAAAACTATTGTAGAAAACCAAGAAAATCTGACCATTCGGGAAGCAATGGCTACAGACTTGGTGCTGGGTGCTAATGATGAAGTGATTGGTGTTGAGACTTACTTTGGTGTGGCTTTTGGGTGCAAAGCAGTCATTTTGACCACCGGCACATTTTTGGGTGGTAAAATTTGGGTGGGTAACAAATCGATGCCAGCTGGACGGGCTGGAGAATTTGCGGCTGAGGGTTTGACTCAAACTTTAAATCGCTTGGGCTTTGAAACTGGCAGACTTAAAACTGGTACGCCAGCGCGAGTCGATAAGCGGTCAGTTGACTACAGCAAAATGATTATCCAGCCAGGAGATGAAGAAGTACGCTGGTTTAGTTTTGACCCGGATGCTTGGGTAGAAAGGGAACAAATTCCTTGTTACATCACTCGCACCACGGCGGAAACCCATCGCCTAATTCGGGAAAATTTACATTTATCACCGGTTTATGGTGGTTGGGTGGAAGCAAAAGGGCCTCGCTATTGTCCCAGCATTGAAGATAAAATTGTCCGTTTTGCTGATAAAGAAAGCCACCAAATATTTATTGAACCAGAAGGTCGAGATATTCCCGAATTATATATCCAAGGATTTTCTACGGGGTTGCCGGAAACTTTGCAATTGCAGATGTTACGCAGTCTCCCTGGTTTAGAAAACTGTACGATGCTGCGTCCAGCCTATGCTGTGGAATATGACTATTTACCAGCAACTCAGTGTTATCCCACACTGATGACTAAGAAAATTTCTGGTTTATTCTGTGCTGGTCAAATTAACGGTACAACTGGCTATGAAGAAGCCGCATCTCAAGGAATTGTGGCCGGAATTAATGCGGCGCGATTGGTGCGTGGTGAAGAAATGATTGTTTTTCCCCGTGAACACAGTTATCTTGGCACGCTGGTTGATGATTTGTGTACTAAGGATTTACGGGAACCTTACCGAATGCTTACTAGCAGGTCTGAATATCGGTTACTGCTGCGTTCTGATAATGCTGACCAACGGCTAACACCTCTAGGAAGGGAAATTGGTTTGATTGATGACCGTCGATGGAATTTGTATACTGAAAAACAAGCACAAATTACTCAGGAAAAAGAAAGGCTATATTCTACCAGAATTAAAGAACATGATGAAATTGGCCAGGCGATCGCTTCTGTATCCCAACAAACAATTAAAGGTTCAATTACCCTAGCTGAATTACTGCGCCGTCCGGGATTTCATTACGTTGACCTCGACAGTTACGGGTTGGGAAATCCCACCCTCAAACAAGCAGAAAAAGAAGGGGCAGAAATTGATATTAAGTATTCTGGTTATCTCGCTAGACAACAAAATCAAATTGAACAAATTGCCCGTCAAGCGCACCGCCAGCTACCTGCGGACTTGGATTACACCACAATTGATACCCTTTCTAAAGAAGCACGGGAAAAACTCAGTCAGATAAAACCCCTGACTCTCGGCCAAGCAGCCCGCACTGGCGGAGTAAATCCGGCGGATATTAATGCTTTATTAATATATTTAGAATTGCGTAAAACCAAGACCCCATCAGAATTTCCGGCATTAGCTTGATTTAAAGTTGATGAAGGTTGGGTATAGTAGATGTGAAGTAAGTAGTACCATAGATGACATAAATTAAGTAATGGCATCATCAGCAATCTTCGGATGAAAGTTTAATTTAATACTACCAAGCAACCAATTCGTCTAACCTGGACGAAGGCTTGGAGGATTGGTGCAAAAATCTTGATTTCCAGGCAATAGGGGCGGCGTTGCCCCATCCTGGCAGCCACAACCCAAAATGCCTTATGTTACAAGCAGCCAGAACCCATCTCCTTATTCCAGAACCATCAGAGGACTTGATCACCAATGAGCCGTGGTCGATAGATTTCTATGCTGATGGCTTGATGGATGAACTATTTGCCGATATTGACGAAATTTTGGATGTGAGTGGGAATCTGCCTTCCCATACTTTAAGGCATGGCAGCCGTACACCACGTCCTATAGAAGACACTTCGGCACGCAATCACTTGAACAATTCGGGTGAATTTAGTACCCCAGTGACTTCAAAATATGAGCATCTGCAAACCATCAATGTGCCGCAGATTGTTTTACAAAACTCTCTCACCCGGACTGACAAAACAGTTTCTCAAGTGAGAAACGAGCAAGTTGGTACAGTTGTAGTTAATCAACCTGGGGCAATTAGTAAGCACCAAAAAACTCAGATGAATCTGAGAAAACTACTAATTGCCGGCACAACAATCGGCGTGGCGATCGCAGGCACAATATATATGGTGCAATCTGGATTGCTGAGTCTGATCACTTCCAGATTGACTGAACCAGATATTTATCTACCGCAGGCGCAGACACAGTTATCTCCTCAAGTAGATGCTCAGGCAGAATTGGTTGATTATATGCTGGGAGCATTGGCGATTATAGAGCAGCAAAAAGTAACCAGCGATCGCACATCCGATGTTTCCAGACTCAACAATCCGGGAGTTTCTGACGTAGCGGTGAACAACACACAACAACCCATTGCTAACCGTTCTACAGGTGTTGTTGAGCGCATTTACATTCCTGTTTATCAAGCGCCGTCACCAATGCGTTATGCACCACCTCCTACTCCCGGCGCGATCGCATCTCAAACTGATGCTGTAAATACACAAATGAAACCTGTGCAATCATCAGCCAAACCAGCCAACGCCAATATCACAGCTGCTATACGACCAGAAATCAACCCTGTCCCCATGCAGAACGCATCAATGCGTCCGTCAAATATACCTGGAGTGACTATACCCCAAAGACCATCAGTGCCAACAGATACCCAACAGCAAGCCTCTGCTGTAACCACTGCTACCCATACCTTGGCAGGATTACTAGAGTTAGGTGAAAAATCTGCTGCTTTATTTGAATTTGAAGGCGTAACTCGCCGGATACACATGGGAGAAACCATCGGTGCTACTGGCTGGACTCTCGTCGATGTGTCCAATGGCAAAGCGATCGTGCGTCGTAACGGTGAAGTCCGGTCAATATTTGCAGGGCAGAAGTTATAAAACGCGTACTGAGTGCTGAGTGCTGAGTGCTGAGTGCTGAGTAATGAGTGCTGAGTGCTGAGTGCTGAGTGCTGAGTGCTGAGTAATGAGTGCTGAGTGTTGAGTGCTGAGTGCTGAGTGCTGAGTGCTGAGTAATGAGTAATGAGTGCTGAGTGCTGAGTGCTGAGTAATGAGTAGAAACCCAATTGCTTCCAGGTTTTGAGCTATCAACACTATCTTCATCGCCTTGACAGTAACTAGAAATACATAACGCTGAATTACCCCACGGATAAATCCGGGGGGTTTTGTTCAGGATATCTACACTTGAGCAATTATAGTGCGGTGACGAGGACTATTGCTGGTGATAGTGGGAACTTGGAAACCAGCCTCCACTAAGGCTTGTTCAATGTCCAAAGCAAAATATTGATCTAAATAAGGTTCAGTACTTTTGAGTAGCGTCAAAATGTAGGGTGGCATCTTCTTGTAATTTTCTGATTGGGGATTCATATCCATAATTGCCAAATGACCACCTGGACGCAGCAGCCGCCGCATTTCGGCGAAAATCTTTCTGGTTGCTGATTGGGGCAATTCGTGGCACATTAAGAAAATAGAGACTAAATCAAAGGAAGCATTTGGTAGCTCAGTAGATTCAGCTGCGGCATGAAGCCACTTAATTTGAGCTTGACGCTGTTGGGCGCGGTAATAAGCAACAGCTAAAAAGTGGGGAGATAAATCTAAACCTGTGATTTGAGACTGGGGATAAACTTCTTGGAGGGCAAAAGTGCTTAAACCCACAGCGCACGCCAAATCTAAAATATCCTGGGGTGGATGGGAAATTTGCGCTTTTAAAATATCGTGGTAACTTTGGCGTAGTTTAGCATCTCCTTTTGCTCCCGCATCCGGCCAAATTCCGGCATGGACGGTATTCGCAGCCACTTCTAACTCAAAAGCAGCTTGCCAACTGAGATCCCCACCTTCGTAGGCATGGAATGGTCGCAAGTAGTATTCTGGATAAGAAACTTGAGGATTTTGTACTTGAGCTAATTCTTGCGTCCAATCACGCGCCTCTAATGTTTTTACTTCTTCTGTCCAAGGAACGCCAATTCTTTGGGCGCGTTTAATCATCATTTGTCTAGCTTGATGCTTGGCTAGATTGGCTAAAGGTTTGATAGCCAGGATACTATTGACTAAACGGGAGGCTAAACCAGGAGTAGTTGTTGTCGCAGCAGTCATAAATTTTGAGTTTGTTGGCGTTTAACAGCATTTATTACAATTATTGCAGCCTAGTCTATC
>NZ_JAYGHH010000032.1:5047-23879 GCF_034931045.1 Nodularia sp. UHCC 0506 | reverse complement strand
CTTAGTCGTTTTCGGTTTCAAAGCCAACAACATCTCCAATTGACCTGTAGATTTATCGGGACTGGTGACAGTGACACCAAAACCATGAATAGCACTCAGAACTGTATTAGCTTCCGTTGGTAGAGGTTGTCCTTGTGTCATAAACCGATTAACTAGGGACGCAGTTTTTTCTGCATCTATATAGAAGTAACCAGCATTGGGTTGTTGCAGTGAACCAGTTACAGCTTTGAAGGTGTCGCTACTATCAAGTTTAGGGCTATTATTCGTGGCGATCGCCTCAGCTATGGAACCACCAACTGCCAAAAATACAGTCTCTTGATTTAGCCAACCATGAGATAGTAATGCCCCTTGTCCGGGTATTTGCCATTCAGTGACATCTTTACCGTCAATATTTCTGTTAGCGACGTTAATTTGTTGAGTTTTGGCAAGGTTATCTAGTTTGTTAAAAGTGGCTATTGCAGTTTGGCGATCGCTTGTTTCTAATACTAATGCACCACCAAAACCAAAATTCGCTAACACACCTTGATTCGATGGCATAGCACCAAAGGCAAATTCTTGATCCATCCACCCAAAAATGTCTTTATCTAAGTCAATATTGACAAACTTTAATTGCCCCCGTACCTGTTGTAAGATTTGGTTAAATCCTGGATAAGCTTGAGATTGCTCTACTAAGGCTGACCAACTCCGGTTGATGCCATTACCAGTCATCAAAGCAAAGGTATCCAAGGGTAATTTACCGACTATTTTGCCTGGACTGGCTTGGTATTCAAATTTGTTCAATTGCGGATCTAAATTAGCGATCGCTCTCATCCGCACTCCCTGATCATCAACTCCCACACGCGCCACAACCGATTTTACTTGTTGTAACTGTTGCAGAGTTTGTGGTGGTAATTGGGTAGTCTGGGGATTTGCTGCTACCAATTGCTGCACCATTCCCGCATAGTCTGGGATATAAACTTGGGCGAGAATATTTTTCACATCTGCGTTAGCCGTGAGAATCGTCTTTACACCTTCTTGACTGGCGAAAGAGGGCTGTCCTTTGAAAGTTTCAATAGCCTTTTCTACAGCTTGCTTTTCTGGAGCTAATACTAAATGATTATTATTTAAAACAGCACTATATGTCAGTCTGCCATTTTCTGTAACTGCTGTGATTTTTTCGCCTTTATAATCAGATTCCTCAACTTTGACACCTGTTTTTGATTTTAATTGATTAGCAAAATTTAAGGCTTTAAGTTTATCTTTGATGCCCACTACCATCAAAATATTAGATTCTGGCGCTGCTTTGGTACCAGAATTCGGCTGATTCGATTGTGCCAGTTTAGTAGGATTGGGCGGTAGTACAGCCACCATCACACCACCAACCCAAGGCTTTAAATCTTGTTCGTATGAAATATTACCATCACTAAACAAATCTTGTTGAAAATTTTCTACCCCTTGGGCTAGTAGCTTTTGCGCTTCTGGAGTGCCAAAGTCTGCCAACTTTCCCCAGGCTTGGGGGTCAGTGGTAATGTAGGTTGCCATCAGTGCTGTAGAAGGGACTAATTTAGCACTACCTAGAGCGTCTGAGCTATCTCCAGACGGGCCTTTAAAATATATATAAGCCGCTATACTTCCCACCACAAGTACAGTCGCACCAACAGCAGGGATTAATAAATTCGGTTTACGTTCAGGCATTATTACTAACCTTGTTTATTCAAATTGTCACCAGTTTAAATGTAATTACGGTGAAAAAACTCGTTTATTTTCACCAAACTGTCCTGCATTATGCAGTGATGACTCTTATGCTTGATTAATTCGCCTAGAGTATCTTATAAATCGCCGCCGAGCATATAAAAACAGATTTTCTCAAGAAAAGACGCGAATTATATGAATAAAAGTATTTTTTTGTCAAGCTGATTTATACTGAGAGTGTTACGACTATGGTTAATTGTTGCTATAGCTTAGATTATACTTTGTCACATCATCAAGGGTTTATGGTACTTAAACTGTAGCCAATGTAACCATAATATACCAGTCAAGAAATATCAGTTATGAGATATGCGATTTAGTCCAGTAAATCAAAGTGAAGTTGTCTACTATAATTGACTTTCAGCCAATCTAGTTTTTTCTATTAAAAGTGAGTTTTTTATATGCCTAACGGCCCTTTGAGTGAAGAACCTCGTAATCAACGAGCCACAGTAATTCGTACTAGTAATGAATTTGTGTTGCTAGAATGGCTAAAGTCAAATGGTCGCCTCATAGAGCGTGAACATCAAGAATCTCAGCGTCTGAGTCAAGTAGAAGAAATCTCAGAGATGATTGAGCTTGATGATATCCCCTATGATCATGACGATGATGATTCAGATATGGAATTAGAAGATTAGGTCAGAAACAACTGGGTTTTTAGCTAAAAACCCGGTCTTTGCTAATTGTCCTTAATTATAGATTCCATAGCAGTTTGTAGGTCTTTTGTCAACTGAATTACAGCCTGACGAGTCACAGCGCGCTCGCCTTGAGAATTTTGCCAGCGTTCAGTCACAGAAATCAGTTCACCGACAGTAATTGTCGCCTTCCTCAAACCTAAACGGGGTCTACCAGGAAGAGTAGATTCCTGAATACGAGACAGCAAATCAAACATTAATAACGCCGTTTCTGCGAACCTTTCCGCCGTCGGTTTTTCCTGGATATAATTAGCAGTCACAGCCACAAAACTTTCCACTATTCTCATGTGTTGCATCTTCAAATCTGCTTCTGATGCAACCCAATCTGCTAACCCACGTTTGAAGGGTGGTAAAGCATTGATATCGGCTATATCATCCCGGTAAATATAATTCCAACCGGCTTCTTCTAAACGACGACAACGGTCAATAAAATTTCCATGCGCTTCTACTCCAAAATATGTTTCAGCAACGTGTAAAGCTTTATCCATTAAACGATGCAATCTAGCAATGAGAATCTCATTGGGGCTTGCAGATTCATCAATAGATATGGTTTTAGGAATATCTTGATGATGGAAACGGCGATAAAACTCTTCCATCTCGGTAATGAAATATTCACCCAGGCGACAAATGCGTTGATAGTAAAATTCTTGCTGTTTATCAGTAGCAGATTGATCAACAGATTCCAAACCGCTATCAGCTTCTAATTTAGTTAATAGCCCATGCAGTTTTGACCAAGGTGGCTCCACATAGCTATACTGAATACCAATCGGCACAATTATAACAGTCTCAGAACGGTGGGCTTTTTGCAAATCTTCTACACACCAAAACCCTAATTGCGCTACACCTGGTTCTAAGGGGCTGACAATTTCACTATGACCATTATTACCTCCTTCTGGTGCGATCGCGATCGGCATCTCACCATGACAAAACAACTCTCGTGCTGTTTGGATAGCTTGTCTATCTAATCGCCGACCACGACGAATCGGGACACCACCAACTTTAGAGAATAATAGCCCCAGCCAATCCCCAGCCCACACAGTCATCCCTCGGTCATAAAGAAAATAGCTGTGAAGGGGTTGTTGCAGTTTTATCCCTTGCTGGCGTGCAACTTTAGGCAAAATGTAGGACAGTAGATGTAGCATACACAGGGGATCTTCGACCTCTGGATGACGAAACGCAATCAAAAAGCGAATTTTGCCAGATTGGAATTGTTGATAAAGTTGGGCTAATGTCTCAACGTTCTTCGCTTCAATGTGGACAATCCCCGCAGGTAGCCACGGTCTAGTCCGAAATCGTAACACAACAGGCAATAACCACCGGAAAATTTGCAGTATAAATGGGTTAAAGCTTTGGTGAATAAATGTCAGGGGTGGTTGGGTGGAGTTGATTGATTTGGGCAAATGATTCTCCAGATGAAAATATGGATTAGTGGCAAGCAGAGGCGCAGAGGCGCAAAGGATGGAAAAGTTTGGATATGAAGAAACCAGAGGATGCGCGACAGTACGCGCCAGCAACTGAACGCAATCGTCAACCTATTTTAAAGGTGCTTTTACAAGTTTTACCTACAAGTGGCACTATTTTGGAGGTGGCTAGTGGTACGGGTGAACACGCTGTATTTTTTGCGCCCCGTCTTAGCCCTCGGCGATGGCTACCTACTGAACAAAATCCACTATTACGCGCTAGTGTCAGGGCTTGGGCTGAAGAATGTCCCTCAGATCATCTTTATCCACCCTTGGAACTGGATGCTAGTGCGCCAATTTGGGCATTAGAGCAAGGTGTATTACTTGACTCACCCATTGTAGCTATAGTTAATATTAATATGATTCATATTTCACCTTGGTCAGCTTGTTTGGGACTCATGGCTGGTGCTGGTCGAATTTTGCCTCCTGGTGGAATATTATATTTATATGGCCCGTTTAAACAAAAGGGCGAACATACTGCACCGAGTAATGCCGCTTTTGACCAATCTTTAACAGAGCGAAATCCTGAGTGGGGTGTGCGTAATTTAGAGGATGTCATCGCAGCAGCTAGTAATCAGAATCTGACTTTTAAAGAAATTTACCAAATGCCAGCTAATAATCTGTCTGTAGTATTTCAACGTGGTGAATAGTGGAGATTAGCAGACTCGAACTGCTGACATCCTGCTTGCAAAGCAGGCGCTCTACCAACTGAGCTAAACCCCCATAAAATAGAAAAAGTATTTGCTACTTTAGTTAGAAATTATATCATTGCTCAAGAAATGAAGCAAGAAAATATTCAGGTGGTGGCAGCGCTGTATAAATTTGTCAAACTGCCCGATTTTGCAGAAAAACAAGAAACTTTACTGTCTTACTGTCAATTACAAGGTGTTAAGGGAACAATTTTATTGGCAGCAGAAGGTATTAACGGCACGATTGCCGGGTCGCGTCAAGGGGTTGACTCTGTTTTAACGTTTCTGCGTTCTGACCCCCGTTTAGCGGACTTAGAACACAAAGAATCTTACACCCAAACACAACCTTTTGAACGAATGAAGGTACGGCTAAAATCAGAAATTGTCACTATGGGTTTGCCGGAAGTTGACCCCAATCAGCAGGTGGGTACTTATGTCAGTCCCCAAGAATGGAATGATTTGATTTGTGATCCGGAAGTAATTGTGATTGACACCCGTAATGATTATGAGGTGAATATTGGGACTTTCAAAAAGGCACAAAATCCTCAAACTAAATCATTCCGAGAGTTTCCAGAATATGTGAGTAATAATCTCGATCCCAAGCAACATAAAAAAGTCGCGTTGTTTTGTACTGGCGGGATTCGTTGTGAAAAAGCCTCATCTTTTATGATGTCTCAAGGCTTTGCAGAGGTCTATCACCTGAAAGGCGGAATTCTCAAATATTTGGAATCTGTGCCAAGAGAGGAAAGTTTGTGGGAAGGTGAATGTTTTGTATTTGATGAACGTGTCGCTGTGCGTCATGGGTTGGAGTTAGGCAGTCATGAGTTGTGTTTCTGTTGTGGACATCCCATTTCGGCGACAGATAAGGCTTCTTCTAAATATGAGGAAGGTATTTCTTGTCCTCACTGTTTTGATAGCCTGACGGATGAAAAAAGGGTGCGTCAGCAGGAGAAGTGGAAACAATATCAATTAATTCGTAATTCGTAATTCGTAATTCGTAATTTGTTAGGACTTACTCTTTAAGGGGCGGATTTAACTGGGGCAATTCTTACTAATGCCGATTTGCAGGAAACAATCATGCCTGATGGTACAGTTCATGATTGAATATAAGCGATCGCCTGAAAAATCTAACGCACGGTTCCTCGCAAAACTTCGGTGTCAATGGGTTTAATTAAGTAAATTAACAGCAGATTCCAAACAATTGCGGTAATCAAAGGTAGTTTGCGAATCAGCTTCACTAGTTTTGGCTGAGAACTGCGGGAAATTTCGGCAATTTGCAAGTTGTAACCTGCACAACGTTGCAGACGGGGGAAAAATTGGGGATGTTCAGTATTCAACATCACAGGAAAAGCCCTTCCCGCCGTTTCGTTGGTATTGCGAACCACTTGCACATCAAAGTCTGTGGCATCCAGTCCTAGTGAGTTGTAGAATCTGGAACGTTCATGAACTGTCAAAGTGTGGGTAGCAAATACCGATAGCAAGAAAAAGCGACTCCACAGCCTAGCTTTCCAGTTGTTCCATAGTTGTGGTTGAGAACGTAAAAGTGCCTTAAATATGTCTCCGTGGCGGTTTTCATCTTGGCACCAACTCTCAAAGTAGCGGAAAATCGGATAAAACTGGTTTTCTGGGTGCTTTTCTAAATGTCTGTAAATAATTATGTAACGCCAGTAGCCGATTTTCTCGGAGAGGTAAACGCTGTAAAGTACCCACTCTATGGGGAAAAATGTATATGTGCGGGTTTTAGTAACATTACCTAAATCTAGAGAGAGTTGAAAATCACCCATTGCTTTGTTGAGAAATCCGGCGTGGCGGGCTTCATCACGCGCCATCAGTTGAAATATTTCCGCTAATAGTGGACTGGGATTTTTCAACTTGCGGGATAATTCCTTAAAAAGCAGGAAGCCGGAAAACTCAGAAATGCAAGAACGTTCCAAATAGTCAATAAATGCTTCCCTGGCTTCACCCTCAATGTGTTCCCAAGACTTTTCAAACGCCTCATCTCGCACAAAATGATGTCGGTTGTAGTCTGCCCGCATTTCTGCCAGCATTGCCTGTAACTCAGTTTCCTGGGCAGACAAATCCAGGTTGCCGGCGGTTTCAAAATCTGTAGTGTAAAACCGGGGAGTGAGTACAGTTTCTTGGCTGGGGATTTTAGTTTGTGGTTTGGGGAGGGAATTAACCATAAGTCATGGGTTAGTCGAGTCAATTCATTTATAACTATAAAGTTATAATATGCTCCAGACTTTGGCTAGACATCTTTACAATCTGATCCAAAAATGCTGACAAATCCTGTTTAACTACTACGTAACGCTTCTAGCTGTTTCAATTGCTGTGATTGTTGTTCCAGTTGAATTGAGAGGCGATCGCATACCAATTCGCAAATCTCAAAAATTAACGGGTCTACAATTTCATAATAAACACTCACCCCTTGCGGTTCCCGCTTGACAATCCCAGCTTGCGCCAAAATTTTCAAATGCTTGGACACATTTGCTTGTCCTAGTCCGGTTTCTTCCATAATTTCTGTGACATTTTTGCTACCTGGCTTTAAACAGCAGAGAACTTGGAGTCGGCTAACTTCGGAAAGAACTTTAAAATAATCAGCAATTGGCCCCAGTCCGTTAGGTGAAGTTTTTAACATAAATCATCAAAATTTTATAGTTTTATTATATTATTATATGGTATTACAAAGTGACATTATCAGTGCTGGTGTTTAAAATCAGACTATCCTATACACCAATCTATTTCTCCCCCACTTAGAACTTAAGTTCCAGTTTCATTTTACCAAGGTGACTCAATTTTGGATTTTGGATCAACCTCTCCTGATCAAGAAGAGGCTTTAACAAGGGAAAACTTTTATTTTTTTTCTCAGTAAATACAGAGGTATAATACTCTGCGCCCTGCCCTTTGTGCTATTTCTTATACGCTAGGGTTAAGCCATCGGCGATGGGAACTAAACTCAGATTAATTCTTTCATCTTGATAAAGTTTCTGGTTGAAGGTGCGAATGTTGATAGTGCGATTGTCTTGGACTTCGCTATCTGCAACTTTTCCTGACCAAAGAACATTATCAATCAAGATTAATCCACCCGGACGGATTAATTGCAGCGATCGCTCATAATAACTATCATAATTACTTTTGTCAGCATCGATGAAGGCGAAATCAAAGGTTTCTGCTTCACCTGCGGCGAGTAACTGATCTAATGTCTCCATTGCTGGGGCTATATGTAAGTCAATTTTATCTGCTACCCCGGCTTTTTGCCAATAACGACGAGCGATCGCTGTAAACTCTGCACTCACATCACAGGCTACTACCCGACCCTCTGGAGGTAACATCAAAGCCACCGCTAGGGAACTATAACCTGTAAATACCCCTACCTCTAAAGTTTTCTTTGCTCCCATTAATTGCACTAGTAAAGCCATAAATTGCCCCTGTTCTGGTGCAATCTGCATCATTGCCATTGGATGCTGTGCTGTTTCTTCTCTGAGTTGGAATAGGATTTCTGGTTCCCGTAAAGATACTGAAAGTAAGTAGTTATATAGTTGTGGTTCTATTCCCAATGTTTGATTTGCCATAATTCAGTAAAACTAACATTCAAATTATTTATTAATAATACCTGATTTTACGTCTTTAGGTTGAGAAAAGCTAATTTGTCTTTCCATCCAAAGAATGATAAATTTCCCTAAATTCATAGTTAACTTGAAAGCAGATGAACAGGAGCAATCCTGACATTCCAAGAGAGTTGTGTACTTGTTTTCAGTGGTCAGATTAAGAGCGTGTGTCTGGTGTGAGGATAAAAATGTCGGTCGCGTACAATTGCCCTCAATTAGTACGTTTGGCTTACATCCGGGGTAAAAAGCCTAAACTTACAATTTGTAAGTTGGGAGTTAAAGCATAAATGAAACCTTGGATTGAATTATCGATCCAGGGTTTACTTTTAGAATTTTGTTAATTGTTTTTTCCTTTATTAATTTACCAGAAATTCATCCTATGCCAGAAGAAATCTTACAACCACCACAAGAACAAAAACCACCTGGTAAAGAATCAAAAATGAAACCAAAGCCCAAAGCTGATGACCCCCAGTATCAGGGCAGTGGCAAATTACATAATAAAGTAGCATTAATCACGGGGGGAGATAGTGGTATTGGTCGGGCTGTGGCGATCGCCTTTGCTAAAGAAGGTGCAGATATAGCGATTGTGTACTTGATAGAACATGATGATGCCAAAGAAACTAAAAATTTGGTAGAAAATCTTGGGCGGCGTGTGGTGGCGATCGCCGGAGATATTACTGATGAAACCTTTTGTCAGCAAGCTGTAGAACAAACCGTTGAGCAATTAGGTAAACTCGATATTCTGATTAATAACGCAGCTGAACAACATCCGCAAGCAAGCATTGAAGAAATCACTAAAGAGCAACTAGAGCGCACTTTCAGCACTAATATTTTCTCAATGTTTTACCTGACTAAAGCAGCAATGAAACATTTAAAAGCAGGTAGTTCCATCATCAATAGTACATCAATTACGGCGTATAAAGGTAATAGCAACTTACTCGATTATTCTTCTACAAAAGGTGCAATAGTCGCCTTTACTCGTTCCTTATCACAAAATTTAGTCTCTCAAGGTATTCGGGTTAATGCTGTAGCACCAGGCCCGATTTGGACACCTTTAATTCCTTCTACTTTTCCCGCAGATCAAGTTGCGACTTTTGGCAAACAAGTTCCCATGGGACGACCCGGACAACCTGAAGAAGTTGCACCCAGTTATGTATTTTTAGCTTCTGATGATGCTTCTTATATGTCTGGTCAAGTATTACATCCCAATGGGGGAGTAGTAGTCAACGGCTAATTCAAATCACTCCGGGGAATTTAATATCTGAAATTTTCCTGGAGTTATTCAGAGATTAAATATAATAATATTAATATTACAAATTACGATTTATTTCTCTGCCATCAGAGGGATACATTAATTCTAAATAAATGCTAGTCTAGCTAACGATAAACAGGTAACAAATCACAATTATAAATTATGACATCTCCCAGACCATTGCTTGGCACAGAATTAGTAGACTGTGCTAGAGCAAATGCCAAGCAGGGTATAGAAGTTGCGGCTTATCAATGTGGCTATGGTGATGATATTAATACTTTTGCCCACGCACTCAGAAACTCTTGTGAAAAAATGAATTTGCAAGTTAAGGAACTGAATGAGTTAATTACTGATCAGGATATGATTATAGAATTAGGGACTGGAGAAATTGTTGCCCCAGAGACTGCCTCAGAATTGTAGAGTTTTCATAATATAGCAGGGCTTTTAGCCAAATTAAAAATGTCTTTGTTTCATTGGTTGCGAGGGGATTTAATACTTTTGACTTTCCCTTTTAGGTCGCTCAAAACTTATAACCCTAAAATTACTCGTGCCAACTTAAAGTAAATTAAAACACCCAGAACATCAACGGCTGTAGTAATAAACGGTGCTGACATCAAGGCTGGGTCTAAGCGGAAAGCCCGGAATAAAAACGGCAGTGCTGAACCTGAAACAGAAGCAATCATAGAAATAGCTACCAGACTGATACCAACAGTGAATGCGACCTCGGCACGTCCTTGCAAAAAGTAAGCCCAGATGGTGGCGATGCTACCTAACATTAAACCCAAAAATGCTCCAGCGATCGCTTCTCTGCCAATTACCTGCCATATCTTCAAGGATCTAATTTCATCGGTACTCATCCCCCGAATTACCACCGTAGAAGACTGCGCCCCCACATTACCACCAGTGCCTGTCAGCAAAGGAATAAACGCTGTCAGAATTACTACTTGTTTTAAAATATCTTCTTGAGACTTAATAATTGCACCAGTCACTGTATTAGTTATCAGTAAAACGAACAACCACACTACCCGCTTGCGGGCAACTTGTAGTAAACTCATTTGAAAATAGTTGTCACCATCGGACTGCACACCACCCCCCAACGCGTAGATATCCTCGGTGGTTTCCCGTTGCAGAATATCAATCACATCATCAACAGTAACAATACCTACTAAACGCTGTTCTTTATCTACCACAGGAACAGCTAAAAAATCATATCTTTGAATTAATCGAGCCACTTCTTCTTGGTCTGTATCTGTATGGACAAACACCACTTCACGGGTCATAATGTCGCCAATGGTTTGTTCCGGCTGAGATACTACCAACTCTCGTAAAGAAACAATCCCCGTCAAACGCCTAGCGATATCAGTAACGTAAAGGTAGTAAATGATCTCACTCACATTAGCGAGGCTGCGAATTCGCTCTATGGCTTGAGATACCGTAAAATTTTCTTTGAGATAAATTAACTTTGGGGTCATGATACGCCCAGCTGTATCCGCTTCATAACCTAAAAGTTGGGCTGTAGCTTGGCGTTCGGCTGGACTCAGTTGTTCTAGTAAGCGATTGACAACTTTTGCGGGTAGTTCGTCAAATAATCTAGCCCGGTCATCTGGAGACATTTTATCCACAATGTCACGGACATCCTGACTTCTGAGTTCCTCAATTAAATGTTCTTGAACACTGTAGTCGAGATATTCATAAACCTCGATAGCCTCTGTTTTAGGAAGTAAGCGAAACACCAAAGCGTGCATTGCTTCTGGTAAGCCTTCAATGGCCTCAGCAATATCCGCAGGTTGCACAGGTTGGAGAATAGATTTGGCTTCTTGCAAGTTACCCGATTCTAGAAGAATTTGTAGCTGATTTCGCACTAAATCTTGCAATTCGCTACGCGTGATATTTTGGGTGGTAAAGTTTAAATGATTCGTCTCAGTCAAAATCTATTTTCCTCAGCCAGTTTAAATAAGTTTGCTGCTTTTAGTTTAGAGGAATGTGGTAATGAGAAAGTTAATTTTGTAATTGCTTCCATTTTAGAGGCATCAATACTTTCTATTCTCATACAATACTACTCGGTTAAGCAAATTCGTGAGCCGAAAACCCTTGTAGAGAAGTTTTATCAAATATTTCTACACTCCTTAATCAAAAATTATTGTCACGCGATCGCGCTTTTCTAGGAAAGGCTACGTGACCACGATATTATAAAGGTAGGCACAAATAATCAAGATTGAAAGGATTGAATTTATCAATTTTATATCCAATTCAGCAACACCAGGAAATTAATCCTCATCTACAACATCATTATTAATTGAGTTGCAAGTTTTACAAACTTGATTTACGCTGAACACAAGAGTTATTGAAATCAGCTTGTATGTCAAATTTACTAGCAAGAATCACGGTTAATCCTAAACAATGTGGTGGTCGTCCCTGTATTCGTGGTATGAGAATTAGAGTAACAGATGTATTAGATTTGTTTGCATCTGGTTTAACTGCTGAAGAAATTATAGAGGATTTACCGGATCTTGAGCCTGATGATCTCAAAGCAGCACTTTTATATGCTTCACGAAAACTCAATCATCCGGTTTTAGTGGCATGATTATCTGGGTTGATGCACACTTATCACCAGCTATTGCTACTTGGATTACTCAAACATTCAGTGTAACGGCTTTAGCCTTGCGTGATGTGGGACTAAGAGATGCTGAAGATGAGGAAATTTTTGAGGCTGCAAAAGCTCAAGGGGTTATCTTTATGACTAAAGATAGCGACTTTGTAGATTTAGTTGAGCGTCTGGGAACACCACCGCAAATCATCTGGTTAACTTGTGGTAATACTTCCAATGCTAGGCTGAGAGAGATTTTGAGTGCTACTTTACTCAAAGCTTTGGAAATTTTGTCTTCCGGTGAAACATTAGTTGAAATTACTTGAATGAAGATGATACAGTATAGCATACTACACAAAATGCTTATTTTTTCAAACAATATTCTTGATCAAATAGAGTCTTATATTTCTCAGGAGCAAAATTACCGCAATATTAACAATCATCTTAAAATATCATCTATTATTGATTAAATTATTGTCAGCCAATATTGAAATACAGCTATATCCTTTTCCAACGGGCTTGGATTTTGATGAGTACAAGTCTCGTTCCGAATCAGCCAATAATTAATTAGAATTAGCAAACACAATAATTATTTATATAATATTAAAACAAGAAGTGCGATCGCTTGCTAATTGTAAGCCTAAATTAGTAGCTACTCACGACACATAAAATTTATGATTAATAATTAGTATCATCCTTGGTAATTTCTGCTGTCACCATACTTTCTCTGAGAACTTTTTGAGCAATTTTAGTAATATATATAGTTATCGAAATGGTGGCAATTAACCCAATTATCTGCATTACCCAATGCCAGATTTGCGCTTCGGGATTGGTTGGCTGATAACTCTGATTTATCATGACTAAATCACCTGCTAAAGACCCCATATAAACGTACATAACTGTACCGGGAATAATGCCAAAGGAACCTAATATATAGTCTTTGAGCGAAACTTGTGTAATTCCAAAAGCGTAATTTAATAAGTTGAATGGAAAGATGGGACACAAACGCGTCAGTAAAACTATTTTCCATCCCTCTTTGGCTACTGCTAAATCTATGGCTTTAAATTTAGGATGTTTATTAATCTGGTGAGAAACCCAATCACGGGATAAATAGCGTCCGACGATAAAAGCTAAAATTGCCCCGATAATAGCGGCAGTTAATACATATACAGAACCCCAAAATAAGCCAAATAAGCAACCACCTTTGAGGGTTAATAGAGAACCGGGGATAAATAGTATTGTGGCTAAGTTATAAATAAAAATATAAGCAATTGGTCCGAATACACCAAGATTTTGCACCCGTAACATGGAATTATGTAAAATTATTGGAATGTTGACGTATTGGGCTAGAAAAATCAGGGTAATAATCAGAAAACTAATTATTAAAAATTTGAGTGTCCGATTTGTTCGGGGCTGGGGCTTTTGAACCATGTAATGTACCTGAGTTTTTCATCGTTACCTGTTATTAATATACGAAGCTGATATGAGAAAAAGTTTAAAATTTCTGAGTTTTTTCCCGACGATACCAGCTGCGAATGCGTTCAGGTGAAACACCGAGGAAATAAGCAGTAATTACGATTTGATTTAGTAGGGTAGTTTGAAATACGCCTTTTTTCAACCATCTCCGGGCTGAAGTGATAACTGGTACAGAAATAATAGCAATTTTACCAGTACGTTTTAAACGCCGGATGAGTTCAAAGTCTTCCATGATGGGCAAATTAGGAAAATTACCAATTTTTTCGAATATTTCTGTTGTTAAAAATATTGCTTGATCACCGTAGGGCATTTGATAAAAGTGCGATCGCCAGTTTACTCCTTTTTCTACCCATCGCAAAGCCCAATGGTCGGCATCAATCTGCAAGGAGAACGCACCAGCTACTATTTTAGGCTGTTGTAATGCGCTACGAACCATGTTATCAAAGCCAGCAGGTAAGCGGGTATCTGCATGAAGAAATAGCAGAATTTCCCCAGTTGCAGCCATAGCACCGACGTTCATTTGCGCCGCACGGCCAGGGACAGATAAAATAACTTTGACACCTAATGACTGAGCTATCTTTACAGTATCATCTTGTGAGCCACCATCCACTATGATTAATTCTACATTTGTACTGGGTTGAGTACAAGCGATCGCATTCTCAATATTTGCCGCTTCGTTGAAAGTGGGGATAATAATGGAAATTGTGTGATTCACGGCTGAATTAAGGATTTATTGCACGCAGAGAGGATAACAATTCAAAATTCAAAATTCAAAATTCAAAAAGCCAGACATAATAAGGCTTTGCTTATGGGTATCTGTCGCATTCTTTTTTTAGTCGTATAATTTTAGACTCAACAACGCCTTTAATTTCAAACCCCCTTCCACGCAGATGAGAGGAAGAGGGTTTAATTACGAATTACGTTAGCGTAGCTCCTCTGAAAGAGGCATTACGAACTACGAACTACGAATTACGAACTACGAATTACGAATTATCCTAATATCCACCTTCTTCTTCGTATTCTGGCTGTCTTTCTTTAACTTTTTTGGGAATATTCACCGGCTTTGGTGCATCTTCCCAAGCGTCACCTTCTACATCGTCGTAGTCGTCGTATTCGTCGGCGTAAGGCTTGCTGTAAGGCTGGGGTTCATATCTAGCTGGTGGTTCTTGATATCTATCCCTACCTGTGGCCTCACTCCAGTTGTCTTCTTCGTCGTCTTCGTATTGAATGGGTTCATACTGTTGCGCCCGCATGACTTGACGCTGGGGAATTTCTTCTTCCACATAGTCTTCTGTCCATTCTTCCTCAACTACGGGTTCGGGAGCGCGAACTCTGGTTCTGGGTGGTTGTAATGGCACTCCACTGGGTAGCTGATTCGCTGGTGAGACTGTGCGGGGAGTGTAACCGTATTCTTCTTCGGCTTCTCGCTCCCACGGTGCTTTACCTATGCCTAAGCGTTCTAGTACACCGACTGTTAACTGGTTAATTCTTTCTTCGGCTCCTTCAAAGACAATTAACCTGCTGGGGCCGGTGCTGACGATTTCATCCACAGAGAACTCGTAGGTGCTGAGGAATTGGTCGGGAATTTGGGGTAATCCTAAAGAAGCGATCGCTATGGATTGAATTTTACCAGTTTCGCCATTGAATTTAAAACCCCTCACCCTGCCTAATACTTCGCCTGTTTCTGTAATTACTTCCCAGTTAATCAGATTACTTAAAGTTTCAACTTCGATGTCTTCTATGGCATCTTCGTTATCAACGAGAATTACATCACCAATTTGGTTGATGGTGCTGAGGTACATATAGCGTGGCAGACCCGAAATAGAGATCAGGCTGTCTCGCAAACCAAGTGCCACAACCTCTCTTTGATCAATATCAACCCAAAGCTGATTAACGACACCGAGCCGTTTGCCGTTGTCGCGAGTAATCACCTGGGTGTTTAATATGTCGGAACGCCTAATTGTCTGTTCAGAGGTCATTCTATACCGAGTCCTGATCTCGAATCCGGTTTATCTATACACTATTATTAACAAAAACTCAAGCAGATGTATGGGATGATTTTAATTTAATTCCCAAAACTTGAGTGTAAGCTCCTCTGGCTTGAGTTACGCCAATGGTGCGCTCGGCTGATTCTATCATCGGACGACGCAAACTCACAACTATAAATTGCGCTTGTTGGGCTTGTTGTTTAATCATTCTAGCTAATCGCTCGACGTTTGCCCCATCTAAAAACATATCTACTTCGTCAAAAGCGTAAAATGGTGAGGGGCGGTAACGTTGCAGGGCAAAGATAAAACTTAAGGCTGTGAGTGATTTTTCACCGCCAGACATGGAAGCTAGACGCTGTACTGGTTTACCTTTGGGGTGGGCGACTAAATTTAGTCCACTGTTAAAGATATCTTCAGGGTTTTCTAATTGTAAATAGCCGTCACCGTCGGAAAGAATGGCAAAAATCGATTGAAAGTTTTCGTTGACAGCATCGAAGGCTTCTTTAAAAGCTCGTTGCCGCAAGGTGGTAAAGTTTTCAATGCGTAATAATAATTCGGTGCGTTCTGCTTCTAAGGTTTGCAATTTTTCCGTTAGTTCCTGAAGACGGTTGTTGGTGCGTTCATATTCTTCTAAGGCCAACATATTCACTGGTTCCATCGCCTGTAAGCGTTTGGCTAGGCTGCGGAGTTCTTTTTGCAATTCCTCTAAATCGACTTTATCGGGGACTTCTGGTAAAGGATTGGGTAATTCTGCGCCTGTTTCTCGCAGTTGGTTTTGCAAGGCTGTTAAATCTTCCCGCCGCTTTGTTTGGGTTTCTTGGAGTTTTTGGATTTCCCATTGCAGTTGTTGTTGTTTGAGAAGTTGCGATCGCAATTCCTGTTCTGTTGCGTCCCGTTTCTGTTTTTCTTCTCCCAAATTCTGCTCCATTTGACTCAAATTCGCCTGGATTTCGCTGATTTGATGGTTGAGTTCTGAATGCTGAGTATTCAGGGAAGTGAGTTGATTTTGTTGGCTGGTTTGCTGTTCATGATATTGGTGAATCTTCGCTTCAGCTTCTTGAATTTTCTCTTGCGATCGCAGTTGCTGAATTTCCAAATTTTTTAATCTTTGCTGGGCATCCCTTAATTGTCCCTCTCGTTGTTGTAATTGTTGCTCTTGGCTTTTAATAGTTACTTGAATTTCTTGCCATTCACTAGGGGTTTGAGAGTCTTCTAACTCAGCTAAAGCTTGTCGCAATTGTTGCAATTCGCTTTCTTGTCCTGGTAATTCCCGATCCAAAACTGATAAACGAGATTGGGCGACGGTGATTTTTTCGTTGTTTTGGGTAAGTTGCGATCGCGTCCCCTCTAATTGGGCTGTCAAACCCTGAATATCCTTTTGCAGTTGTGACAACTGTAACTGCTGTTCTCGTCGCCCCTGTCTGGCTTCTGTGAGGGCTTGGGTATGTTCTTTGGTTCTGGCTGATAAAGTAGCGATCGCCTCGGTACAACGTTCTATAATCCTTTCAATATCTGCCAAGCGACTCTTTAACGCTACAACTTCCTGAGATTCCGCCGATTCCCCCTTCCCGAATTTTAAGGATGAACGCTGATTACTACTTCCCCCAGTCATCGCGCCGCTAGTTTCTAACAATTCTCCGTCTAAGGTGACAATGCGATACAGTCCGATATTGGGGCGTGCCTGTTGGATATTGGTAAAAACTACGGTGTTACCGAACACATAACTAAAGACATCTTGAAAACGGCGATCGCACTCTACTAAATTCACCGCATAGTCAACAAAACCATTGGCATAACGCAAGGTGGCATCCTGCGTAAACTTACTAGTCCGAATCTTAGTTAAAGGTAAAAAAGTCGCCCTACCAGCGCGTTTTTGTTTCAGTAATTCAATGCCGGCTGCGGCTACACTGTCATCTTCCACGACAATATGCCCCAAACGCCCACCAGCAGCGATTTCCAAGGCTAATTGATAGCGAGAATCCACCTTGCCTAACTGGACAACCAAACCGCAAAGCCCAGGCAATCCCGATTGTAATATAACTTTACTTGCTTGAGTTCCCTGGACTTCCTGTTGGGCTTGGGCTTGGGCTTCGATTTTATCTAACTGGCGTTGTTTTTCCCGTTGTTCTTGTAAAAGTCGCTTTTGGGTTTCCTGTTGGATTTGTAATTCTTGTTCTGTGGCTGAGAGATTTTCGGCTAAATTTTGGATGGGTTCACTAGAAGCGTTAAACTCCGTTTCCACCCGATTACATTCAGTTTGTTTAGCGGCTAATTCCGGTTCTAAAGTTGCAATTAACTGAGTTTGTTCTGTAATTAGTTGCTGTAATTGATGATGGCGTTCCCTGAGTTGGGCTTGTTCTGTGCGCTGGGGTTCCAGAGTTTGCAGTATAGTTTCAATTTGACGATTGAAAGCCGTTTGTTGCTGTACCCAAGCTTCCGAAGCGGTGGCGATTTCTGCTGCTGCGGCGCGAGAAGCATCTAAAGCTTGTTGGGCTTCATCCCGTTGTTGCTGACAGGAGAGAATAGATTGCTGTTCGACAACCTGAGTTTGGGAAAATTCCGTTAAAGAACGCTGATGCTGTTGAACATCCTGCTGAGTTTGCGCCAGACGCTTCACAGTTTCCTGAATAGCCGTGGTTAACTCAGTTTGTCGGCGTTGGAGTTGTTTGCGTTCCGCCTCTTGAGTCGCCAGAGTTGATTGTACAGCTAAAAGTTCCTCTTCACCCAAAGCTTTGACACGGGCATTGAGTTCTTCTAATTCGGCGGATTTTTGAGAAATTTGGGAATTTAGAGTTGTAAGTTGAGAATTTAATTCAGTAGAAGTGCGATCGCCTGCTTGAATTTCGCCAATTAACTTTTCTTGTTGTGCTTGAAGCGATCGCCAAGAGAGAACCGCCTCCCAAGACTGTTTAGCTAAAAATTCCGCCCGCAGTTTTTGATACTTTTCCGCCTTCGCCCGATCCTGAGACAAGCGATCGCGCTGAGTAGTTAACTCCGTCTCAATAATCCGACAACTATCTTCTTTATCCTTCACCTCATCCAGAGTTTTCTTAGCTTGAATAATCTTGCGATCGTAAGCCGAAACCCCAGCTAACTCATCAATAATTTCCCGACGTTCCTTAGCATTCATCGAGATAATGCTAGTAACATCCCCTTGCAGCACAACATTATACCCCTCCGGATAAATGCGGAGATTATTCAACTCCTCATGTAACTCCGTCAGAGTACAAGCCACACCATTCATATAATAATTCGACGTATAACTCCCGTGATGAGTCACCCGCAACCGCCGAGTAACACTCCATTCAGTGCTGAGTGCTGAGTGCTGAGTGCTGAGTGCTGAGTCGGAATT
>NZ_JAYGHH010000032.1:2654-4895 GCF_034931045.1 Nodularia sp. UHCC 0506 | reverse complement strand
TGAGTTTTCTTTTGATTTTTCCTCCTTCTCTTCTCTTTGCGCCTCTACGCCTCTGCGCGAAACATCCTCCCCCGACAAATCAAAAGTCACCGTCACACTAGCCTCAATCGAAGCCCGTCCCCTAGAAGTTTGATTATTATTTACCAAATCCGGTAATCTATCCGCCCGCATTCCCTTAGAACTAGAAAGTCCCAAACAAAACAGCAAAGCATCGAGAATATTAGATTTACCGGAACCATTCGGCCCAGAAATGACAGTAAACCCCGGTAGTAGAGGGACTGAGGTAGTACCACCGAAGGATTTGAAGTTGGTAAGTTCCACGCGCTTAACGTGTACCATAGGCGCTGTTTATCTGGGCTGATGGCTAATGAAGAACAAGTGTATCAATTAATTAGGGTTTCGCAACAGTGTAGAAGAATTTTATCGAACCGCAGAGGCGCAGAGGACGCGGAGAAAGTCATAATAGAGAAAGGACTTCGACAGGACTGTTTTCTAATGTATCAAACTGATCCGCCCCTTTCTCCCGAAGAAGTTTTACCCACAATGTATGATCTCGTGAGTGAAGATCCAAAGGAACCTGGTTTGCCTGATCATTTTCATTTATTACAACCGCGTTTGTTAGACGAAAGTTTTAACTCGCCTAGTTATCCTAGCGACAAGATATTTACTGCTAGTGATATGAATCTTTATTATGACCCCCATCATCCGACATGGTACAAAAGACCAGATTGGTTTGTGGCTGTGGATGTTTCGCCGCTATATAAAAATGGTGATTTACGTCTGAGTTATGTGGTTTGGCAAGAGGGAATTAGTCCGTTTATTATTGTGGAATTACTCTCACCTGGAACTGAAAAGGAAGATTTAGGACAGACTTTGCGAGATGTGGCAAAACCGCCGACAAAATGGGAAGTTTATGAAAAGATTTTAAGGATTCCTTATTATGCTATTTTTGACCGTTATAAATATGAATTTAAAATGTTTAAATTAGATGGCGGTCGTTATGCGGAAGTTATTTTATCAGATTCCCGTTTTTGGATTCCAGAAATAGAGTTAGGTCTGGGTGTTTGGGAAGGAAGTTATCATAATATTCAGCAGCCTTGGTTGCGTTGGTATGATAGTACAGGTAATTGGGTTTTGACTCCCACGGAAGCGGAAAGGGAACGCACAGAACAGGAAAGGCGGCAAAAAGAACGGTTGATTGAACAATTGCGAGCTTTGGGTGTAGAACCTGATTTAGAGTAATGATGATTAGTTATTGTTTCTGATTTTTCTTCTCTTTGTGTACTTTGCGTACTTGGCGGTTCGTTTAAAAAAATGACTTTTATAAATGCGAGAGGATCAGATCCCCGACTTCTTGAAGAAGTCGGGGATCTTTGAGTTCTTATTTAAAAGTGATATCAGGTACTTTTAAGCTTGCTAATTTGCTTCCTAGCTTTTTGATAAGATGTTTCATCCCCTGATTTTTTAGATAAATTTGCAGCAGTTTCAAAATCATCAATTGCATCCTGTTTATATCCTAATGCAGAGCGAGCAATCCCCCGATTCTGGTAAGCTTTAGCAAAATAGGAGTTAATGTTGATAGCTTGGGTATAATCTCATCAATTGCACTCTGGATATCTCCCAATTTATGACGACAAGTACCCCGTCCATTGTAAGCATCAGCATTGTTCGGTTTTAGTCGTAACGCTTGATTACAATGAGCGATCCCACTTTCATAATTTTCTCTATTAAAGCATTTTTCAGCCAACTGGATATATTCATCAACTTTGGAAGATATCAAATCATCTAAATAGCCATGTAAAGCGCCAGCATAAAGCAATTCATTTATTCTCACTGAAGCTTTACCACCAGTCACAGTAATCATATCAGTTGGTAAAAAACCCGCTAGAATAAGATTATATTCAGGCTGTGCTTCGCTCACTTCCTCTTGAATTAAAATACAAACCAGAACAGTATTTTTTTCAATTTCATCTTGACTAATAAACCATTGAATTTGATCAAAATTGCCATGACGAGCTTTAACCTGAATACCAACAGATGAGTCAGAAGTTAAGGTGAAATCAACTTTTCCATCTCCACCCTTGCGTTTTTTATAGTCAACCTCAGTTACAAATTCATCTAAACGGGTTTTGACAACTTCCTCACCCAGCTTTCCCTTCATGTTGTTGATGAAGTCGTTTTTCGGGTCATTGGATCTAAACTTTGTGATCATTTCCCAGCAAAAATCCCGTAATTGCTTTA
>NZ_JAYGHH010000032.1:0-2560 GCF_034931045.1 Nodularia sp. UHCC 0506 | reverse complement strand
TAACCTCTCACCGGAGATGACTGTTAACTCACTATGCTTTCCTTCTTTGTCACAATGTAGTAAATCACCAGATTCTAGTCTGGCGATAAAATCTCTCTGTTGGGCTTTAAGTATTGTTTTCCAGTCCATTCGTCAAAATTTGCCTTCATTTGACAAAGAATATTAATTTTATTATTCCCCATAAAGTTACAAAAATTACTAACGGAAGTGGGATTCTTTATTGAACGTTCGCGTAGCGTGCGCGCAGCGCATACCGCCAAGTACGCCAAGTTAAGAAAGAAAAGGAAGAAATTCTTAGCTGAAGCATATTGGGATTAGTGCAAGATTAGGAATAAAATTAAGATATAGCAGTCCTAAATCATTTCTGAACCTCTTCACTTGGCGACCTTCTCCCAAGGGGAGACGCTACGCGAAGGCGACTTGGCGGTTCGTTTAAAAAAATTGACTTTTACAAATAGCGAAAGTATCAGATCCCCAACTTCTTAAAGAAGTCGGGGATCTTTGGGTTTGTAGATTTATCATCTATTTAGTAATAAATTCAGTTCTCTTTGTGCATCTTTAAGACTCTTTCTTTCTCCACTTTCTTGGAAGAGTTTAATAGCTTCTTGAAAATCCGCGATCGCACCTTCTTTATTTTTCTGTTTTGCGCGATTCACTGCTCTGTTATAATAGGCTAAACCATATTTAGAATTAATAGCGATCGCCTGAGTATAATCTTCATTAGCAGCTTGCAAATACCAGATTTGAGAATTAGCATTACCACGGTTATTAAAAGCTGCCGCATCCTGAGAATTGAGTTCAATGGCTTTAGTATGATCTGCAATTGCGCCTTTGTAATCTCCAAAAGAAAAGCGGTGAATACCTCGGTGATTATAACCAGCACCCCATTTAGGATTTAGTTGTAAAGCTTTATTATAATCTTCATTAGCTTCTAATTTGTACCCCAACTCACTCTGTATATCCCCCCGTCTGAGATAGGCTGCTGCATAATTGGGATTGCGGCTAATCGCTTGAGTAAATTTGCTAATGGCGGCATATTTTTGATTATTAGTAGCGTAGATTAAACCTTTTTGATAATAAGGTCTAGCATCATCAGGATTAATCCTAATTATGGCATCAAAATCCTCAATTGCTGTTTTGTAAATTCTCAGGCGACGGCGCAGAATACCCCGTTCTAAATACGCTTCAATATAATCAGGTTGCAGTCTGATAGCTGCGCTAAAATCTGCATTAGCCTCTTTATTCTCCTGCATCTTTACTAAGGCTAAACCCCGGCCGTAATAAGCGTAACCATTATCAGGATTTAATTCAATAGCTTTGGTGTAATCAGCAATAGCTTCTTTGTATTTGCCTAATTCATATAAAGAAAATCCTCGATCATAATAAGCATTGTCATTTTGAGGATTTAATTCAATTGCTTTACTACTATCTGCTTTTGCTTGCTGATAGTCTCCTAACTGATAAAAGGCATCACCTCTTTTATTATAAGCACGATAATTTTGTGAATCAAGTGCGATCGCCTGAGTAAAATCCTCAACTGCGGCTTGATATTCTCCGGCTTGAAATTTTCTCACTCCCTCTTGATATAATTGCTCAAAATTCATTTCAGTAACTACAGTTTTCATTGATTGAAAAAACCATGTTGCTGTGACAATTCCAATAAAACCAGCTATCCCGACTAAAATTAACCAAAATTTTGGATAAATCTGTTTTGGCTGAATATATTTATGACTTTTCACCTGCTGTATATCTTGTAAAACTTCAGTTACAGACTGATAGCGCTTGCGGTAGTTAAAGCGCACCATTTTATCGATGATTTTTGCTAATTCTTTGCTGACTTTTATATTTTTGGTACGCCAAATAATTTCGCCAGTCAGGAGACTTTTTTGATTTTGTAATCTAGATATTTCGTTAGCTGGTAAACCGATAAGTGCGGCGATCGCCACTAGCCCTAAAGCATATATATCACTATTATACTGAGGATCACCGCGTAATTGTTCCACAGGTACATATTCAATATTACCAACAATAGTAGTCACAACTTCCTGAACAATACCAAAGTCAACCAAAACTAACTTTTTATCTGAGTTTCGACGAATGATATTCGCTGGTTTAATATTCTGGTGAATCACTCCACGACCATGTACAAATACCAAAATTTCTAATATTTCTGATAAAATTCTAATTACTTTTTTTTCTTGCAGAGGTGTTCCTATGAAAATTTCTGCGGTTAAATTATTACCAATAATGTATTCTTGAACTAGATAAAATTCTTCATTATCTTCAAAATAAGTAACTAAATTTTGGATTTGTCGCTGTTCCTCTCCTAGCTGTTTTAACTTTTTTGCCTCATCTGCAAACAACTCTCGCAGAATTGTTAACTCTTGGAGATTATCACTACCAGGATGTAGCTGCTTTACTACCAATTGCTTACCCGGAAGCATAGCATCTTCGACTAAATAGGTTTGTACCACCTCCCCCACATTCAGAACTTTGAGAATTTGATAACGTGCATCTAAAATTTGACCATTCATAAATTCCCCAGTGATTACACTTATAG
>NZ_JAYGHH010000031.1:45237-62625 GCF_034931045.1 Nodularia sp. UHCC 0506 | reverse complement strand
AACCCAAAATTCACACTTTTGATGGTACACCTTCAAAAATTTTGCAGCTACTGTCGGGTTTATCAGCCTCAAACCTTCGATTCATCTGGGTTTTATATTTATTCAACCAGCCCTAATTATTGATCAGGAGACTTCAAAGCTTGATCCAAAACTTGCCGTGCGTGTTCGGCTTTAGCTCGTGCTTCCTGATAACGCAAATTAGCCTGGGCAAAAGTTTTCAAGACTTTAAAGCCTTCCTTGAGACGAGTAATCTCCTCTTCAGTGACTGAATTATCTGAAAACAGAACATCTACAGCCTGACGAATTTCTAGAGCATCAGCCCGTGATTCCTGTACCTTTAACTTGAGTGTGGCTAGATTATTTAAAATTTGGACAGCTTGTGTAATGCCGTCCTCGCCACTAACAGAATCATTAGCCGGTTCCTTCACTTCAATTAATTGTTGAGGGCCAAATCCCTCTTCCAGTTCCGTGGGAAGCTTACCAGCATCCATTAATTCCATCAGCTGATCCATAGCTTTTTCACGGGCTTTGGCTGAATCTTTTCCAGAAACAGTGAGCAGAATTTCTGGACTTTGAGCGAGAGTATACTGAACCATACTAAGAACAGAAAAATTGCTGATTAACCAGGCCAAGCGAAATAATCATAACATGAAGAATCGGTCATTGGTCATTGGGAAGAGGACACTTTTTTGACTTTTGACTTTTGATTTTTGACTTTCTTTCCCCGCTCCCTACCTAAAATAAAACTTTATACTTAAGAAAGATTAAACTAAATTTTAACAGGAGGGAAGAGTAGTGACTCCCAATCCCACCATCATGCAAGCTGTAGAAAAACTGGGCTACCGAGTTACCGTTGGTGATGTGTCAAGTCAGGCTGGCTTGAATCTCGCCGAAGCTGGACAAGGTTTATTAGCTCTAGCTTCTGATGCTGGCGGACATTTACAAGTGGCAGAGACGGGTGATATTGTTTACCAGTTTCCGCGAAATTTCCGCGATGTTTTACGTAATAAATACTTTCAGATGCGGTTGCGGGAATGGTGGAAAAAGGTCTGGGAAGTCCTTTTTTACCTGATTCGGATTTCTTTTGCTATTTTCTTAATTCTTTCTATTGTCCTCATAACTGTTACCATCTTTATCATTGTTACTGCTTCTAACTCAGATCGTGACGGCGACAGTAGGGGTAGCGGTTCTAGGGGTGGGGGGTTATTCTTTTTTCCATTCCCGGATTTATTTTGGTATTTTAGTCCCAATTATCGCGATCGCCAACAAGAACGGCAATACCAAAGACACCAACAAAGAAGCCAAGAAAGCGAGTTGAATTTCTTTGAGGCTGTATTTTCGTTTTTGTTTGGTGATGGTAATCCTAATGCCAATTTAGAAGAACGCCGATGGCAAGAAATTGGGGCTGTGATTCGGCATAATCAGGGTGCAGTAGTAGCAGAACAAATTGCCCCATATCTGGATAATCTTGGTGAAAGTTATACACAAGAATATGAAGATTATATGCTGCCGGTGCTAATTCGATTTAATGGGCAACCAGAGGTAAGTCCCGAAGGGCAGATTGTCTATTATTTCCCAGAGTTGCAAGTTAAAGCCACCAAGACGCGTCATAAATCAGTTCCAACGCACCTAGAAGAATATCCTTGGCGTTTTAGTGCGGCGAGTTCAGGACAGATTATGCTGTCGGCTGGTTTGGGTGTACTCAACTTTGTGGCAGCTTTAATATTAGGAGGCTTGATAGCCGATGGTACAGCAGCAGCCCAGTTAGGGGGATTAGTCGCCTTTGTCCAAGGGATTTATTGGCTATTGTTGGGTTATGGCGCAGGTTTCTTAGGTCTACCGTTAGTGCGTTATTTCTGGATTCAATGGCAGAATAAAAAAATTGTTGCACGTAACCGCGATCGCCTGTCCCGGTCTAGAATATTAGCAAACCCAAATGACGCTTTAGAGCGAAAAATTGACTACGCCCAGCAGTTTGCCACAGAAAAAGTCATCGGTAGTGAAGATTTAGTATATTCCAGCGAAACCGACTTAATCGATCAAGAAATTGAGCGTTCTGCACAAATTGATGCCGAATGGCAAAGGCGTTTGCAGGAAGGAAGTGAGGAGAAATAAAGTCAAATTAATTCAAAATTCAAAATTATTAATTCAAAAAAGGTCAAAAGTCAAAAGTCAAAAAAGTATACTCTTCCTAATGACTAATGACTAATGACTAATGACCAATTACTTGGTTTTAATTGGTGTGAGGGCTACTCCTTGGTAGTAATGTCCTAAAATTTGCAGGTGGTTGGCTCCTTGTCGAGCTAAATTGTACGCTCCCCACTGGCTCATTCCTAAGCCATGACCAAAGCCTAAACCTTGTAGTACAAAACTCCCATTTGCGCCTCTAGTGATATTAAAGCGAGTACTTCTCAATCTGAGAGCCGTCCGCACTTCTTCACCTTTTAACACCCTTGTACCCTTGTCTCCGACAATTCTTAAGGTTTTCACACTACGGAAAGGCGAGAGGACTTCTGCAATCATGTCCTTAACATTACCTACCCCAGAAATTCTGGAGCTAATTTCGTCAGAGGTAAAGGTTCTCTCCCAATTACAGGCGCTGATATTTTGATCGTAGTCTTGAACAGCACGCAGGTAAGCGAGGGGATTTCCCCAAACATCTTCGACATTTTCGGTATGTCCCCCCGAACAAGCGTGGAAAACTGAGAGAATAATTTCGTTGTTATGTGTGAGTACTTTCCCGGCTGTGGCATCAACTGCGTCGTAAATAGTAGGAGATTCGCTGATGACTCCTTTATAAATTTGCCAACGGTCGGGACTATCGCCTAAGTCATAAGTGGGATTATTACGCTGTTCATTGCGTTTGTAGAGGGCATAAGTCCGAGCTGCGATCGCTTGGGCTTTGAGTGCTTCTGGTGGCCATCCAGCATCCATTTCGCCACCGATGACACTATAGAGATATTCTTCTAAATCCACCCAGTTAACAACATCTAAACCTTTATCTGTAGGGACAACCAGCGTTCTGCCACGATACCAGCGATCGCCAATATAAACAAATCCATCACCTGTTGGTTCAATCCAGAATAAACCAGATTGCCACCTATCCAGAGCCACACCACCGGGGATAGTTTGAGCATTAAAAGAACTCATTGCCGGCAACTGTCCGAGAGTGCGACCCGTACTATCCTTAACAATCGCAGTTGTGGAACTGCCAACTTTCACCTGATTAACTCCCCTCTCAATCGCCACCCGGAGAATTACAGATGCTTGAGCTGGGGCCACTAAAGCCAACCAAAAGAAGATACCTATCCACCAATGACGTACTTTGATCCGGGAAAATAAAGAGCCTAATAGCAGTTGAAATTTCATACTGATCATTTAAATCACATTTAGTATCTGTTTGATGCTCTGGACTATAGTGTTTACCACTTAAGATGAGACAGTGATCTAACTTGGGAAGTTGCCACTTCCTCATAATTATGCAATCAGTATGAAAAATCAGCTATTGGTCATTAGTCATTGGGAAGCTACCCTCTTCTCCCCCCTGCACCCTGCACCCTGCACCCCTGCCTCTTCCCCTACTCCCTGCTGACATCGTTAGCAATAATTCCCACTAAATTCAAATTGCTCAAAATTTCTATAGCTTGCGTCAATTCATTGGGTGTTACCTGACCAATGCGCCCTACCATCAAAATTCCATGACAGAATGATGCCAAAATCCTGGCATCGACTGTGCCTAAAATTGATGGCGCATCTATTAGCACTAAATCATAGGTCTGTTCAAAGGATCTGATTAATTGTTCCATTCGCTCTTGACTGAGCAGCTTTATTGTGTCCTCCTCTGTGGGGCCAGCAGTCAAAATATCAATGGAAGGGTGAATTGGCTGGATATAATCTTGAACCTGGGTATTTGTTTCATCGACTAATAACAGAGATAGTCCCCAGTCATTAGATAGTTGCAAGTTTTTGTGTAAGTGAGGATACCGCAGGTTAGCATCAATCAATAGTATGCGCCGATGCATCCGAGCCGCACTAGCCGCCAGCCCCAATGCCAAGGTTGTCTTACCTTCTCTAGATAGTGCTGAAGTTAACATCAGAGACTTGAAAGGGTAAGGATGCTTGAATATTTGAATGTTTTGGTAGACCATATCCAAACTTTCATGGCAAGGCAACCAAGTGCTAGTTTCTATCAAAGAGGGAGCTAAACTTTCCTGTTTTTGCCAAAACCACATGGGTAAACGCTTTTTGAAACCCTGTGGCGCTAGTTTGGGTACTGAACCCAATAATCGGAGTTTCGTCAGCTTCTGTAATTCTTGTAGGGAATAAATAGGGTAATTAAACATTCCCCAAATCAGGGCAATTGCTATACCTAAAATGGGGCTAACTAAAACTCCCCCAAGTAAAAGCATTGATCTACGGCTACTGGTAGAAGTTCCCAAAGCTGGTTCCTCTAACACTTGCCAATCAAAGCCTCCCTGAGAAATCTTTAATCCCAAATACTGTTGCGTTTGGAGTAATTGCTCAAGTATTTTGCGTTGAGTTTCTACTGCTGGTAGTAAACGGTTGTACTCAGCTATGAGGCCAGGATATTTGCTTAATTGCAAACTAAGTCGCTTTTCTGACTCAGCTAAACTATTTTCATGAGCAATCAGTCCTTTAACAATTGTTTGTACCTGAATAAACTCTTGCATCAGGATTGGGTCAACTTCTGTTGTTTGCTCTTGTATCAAAAGTAATTTTCTGGTGTTGTTGGCACTAATCGCTTGATCACCTAGTAATTGTTTGATCTCTTGCTGTAACAGCCTTTTTTGACTTTGGTGTTGCTGCTTTAGATTTTCTAAAATTGGTGATTCTTCTGTATAGCGTATTTCTTCCCTAGCGATCGCTCGTTCAGTTTTTTGAACTTCATGCAATAGCGATTGGTAACGAGTTGACTGATTTAAACGAGAAGCAATTTGTGCATTCTGGAATAAAGCAGTGATTTTTTCTTCTAAGTTATTGTACCGAGCTTGTACATCTTTCAGTTGGGCGCGGGTGGTTTCTCGTTGTTTTGCAATATCGGCACGAGATTCTAGGAGGATTTTACTTTGCACTTCTGGATCTAGGACATTATGCTTCCTGCGAAAATCCTCTAAGTTTTTTTCTGCTTGACTCACCTCTTTTTTAATCTGGGGTAAGCGAGTGCTAACAAAGGTAAGTCCTTTCTTCAATCTTTCTTGCTGCTGCTCTATATTGTAGTCTTGATAAACCTTTTTTAGAGCTTGCAGTACTCTTTGTGTTTTAACTGGATCATCATATTGAAAGGAGACTTCAAATACTTGACTAGGAACTTGATTAACTCCAATCCTATTTTCTAGTTGCTTGACTACCAAAGCTGAATTTTGGCTATTATTCCCCTTAATATCATCTATGGTAATATCTGGATAATTAGATTGAAGAATATTTACAGCTTTCTGGAGCAACTTAGAACTCATCATTAATTTTATCTGAGCGCTATAGTCAAATCCTGGTAAATTTGTTTCAGTCAAGTCACTGTTTACACCTGATTGGATATTATTTAATCTGACACCTCCATATAAATTAGAATTTACCAGTATCTGCATCGAGCTTTGGTAATTCGGTTTAGTATTGACAGCTAAGAAGCCAGCAATTGACATAAAGATGCCGGAGATACCTAAGCACAAAAAGCGTCGGCGCAGCAAGATTTTAGGTAGTCTTCTGACATCAACTGCTTTTATTGAAGAGTGATGAACCAGTTTGTCTTGATTCATACTTGTGTTAGCCACTATCAAATTCCTCTAATATAAAAATCAAGAAACGCTATATATGGAAAATTATGAAGTCATTGCTTTAAAACGAGTTTTTCTCAACCTATAGATTAAACATATTACTAAAGGTTTCTGGCTTCAATTATGAAGAGTTTGTATGAACAATATTTTAGATGTTTTTGTTACGCTAACAAGGTGTAATTAATTATCATAAATAATACTTGCAGAAACAAATACAAGCATCTCATCAGGATAATTGTGTAAATAGAGTCACTTGTATATTCAATTAAATTAATGAGATTTAATCCCTATTACCAGCAATACAGCAAATTGACGACTAAAGAGTTTTAATGTGAATGTGTATTTTTTAAATTTAGCAATTGGAAAAATTTTGAGATCGAGATAGAAATAATACATATTGTGAATGATGAAATAATTAAATATAGGTAATAAACAATCCCTCGCTGATAAATATTTATTATTACTACTCAAGTTTGTGTGAAATTCTCAATAATTTCCTGTTTAGACGTTTTAATGCTGCAAGACCAGTTTTGGGTTATGGTTTTAGAGTCGAAAACTAAGGCGGGGAGGATGCCCACCCCACAAGAGTTTTAGTATTAATATTTGTACTTCATCTACCTGCAAACTGCTGTAACTCTGCTTCCCGTCGCCTGGGTACACTATAAGCCATGAAATCATAAGCCATATCTGTGTTCGGGAAAATTGCCCTGGCTTCATGAAGTAAATCTTTTAGTTCTATAGTGTTTCCCGGTGCATAGCGGGGACTGAAATGAGTCATAATTAACCGATGCGCCCCAGCGACTAAGGCTGTTTGCGCTGCCATTGTGGTTGTGGAATGCAATCGCTGAAATGCTAAATCTGCATCTTGATGGGCAAAGGTAGCTTCATGAATCAAGACATCGGCATCTTGGGCTAATTCCACTGCACCCTCGGAATAAATTGTATCTGTACAATAGGCTATTTTGCGTCCAATTTCTGTGGGGCCGCATAATTCAGTGCCGTGAATTACTCGTCCGTCTGCAAGTGTAACTGTTTCACCACGCTTGAGTTGACCGTACACCCGACCAGGGGGAATTTGCAAGGCTTTGGCTTTTTCGAGATCAAAGCGTCCTGTCCGGTTTTTTTCTGCTATGCGATAACCAAATGCTGTAATGCGGTGATGTAGAGGACTACAGCTAACGGTGAATTCATCATCTTCATAAATGATTCCTGGTTGGACAACATGAATTTTCACCGGATAGGAAAAGTGTGTGTGTGAGTAACGTGTGGCTGCTTGGATATATTCGTTTAATCCTGGTGGCCCATAGAGATCGACTCGTTGCACGTTACCAGCTAATCCACAACTGGCAAGGAGTCCCATTAGGCCAAAAATATGGTCGCCGTGTAGATGGGTGATGAAAATTCGGGATAGTTGACTCATTTTGAGGTCACTCCGCAAAAGTTGATGCTGAGTACCTTCGCCACAGTCCAATAGCCACAGTTCTGCTCTTTGGGGTAATCTCAGCGCTATGCTGGAAACATTGCGCGATCGCGTGGGTACTCCTGAACTCGTCCCTAAAAATGTTATCTGCACAGCGTTTTTTGGCCTTCCTTTTGCTGAGTTTTACGCTTATTGTTTCTTACTTTCTATATTGGCACGGTTGTTGAGCAAAATACTTGAAGTGGTGTGAGGTTCAATCTGTGGTCAGTGATTCAACGGTTAGTTATTGGTATGAAGGGTTTTGTCCGGAAACTGGTGATTTATTGAGATTACCCCGCACTGTTTTTGTGGAGGCGATCGCTCGTGATTTAATGCAAGAATTAGCGACTGATGCGGTTTATAATCAGGAGGGGAAGATGTATGGTATTTTGCTGGTTGAACTCCCTACAGGTGAAACACAAGTTTTAAAAGCATTTTCTGGTCTTCTCAATGGTTGCAGTTTCATTGAGGGTTGGGTTCCAAGCATTCCAGGACGGGAAGAAGTAGCCGCAGAGGAAGGACAGACTTTAGCTGAACTGGAGAATATCAAGCAGGAATTGATTACTCTCAAGGAACTCAGAGAAAGACAGCAGTGTGAAATTCTATCTTACGAGTTTGAGCAGCAGTTGCAACAGATGAGCGATCGCCATCGGCATAGCAAACAGGAACGTGACGCAAAACGTCAGCTACTTTACCAAGAATTGACCGAAGAAGCACTAACTACCGCATTAGCAGCACTGGAAGAGGAAAGCCGTCAACAAGGAATTGAACGCCGCCAACTCAAAGCCAAACAGAATACCGTGTTGCAACCTTTACAGCAATTAATCTCAGCAACAGACAGACAAATACAGGAACTAAAACAACGGCGTAAAGCACTATCTCGCCAATTGCAGGCACAAATGCACGAGGCTTATTCCCTAATGAATTTTTTGGGACAATCGGCATCTTTGCAAAAATTGCTGCCAGCCGGGTCTATACCTACGGGAACAGGAGATTGTTGTGCGCCGAAGCTACTGCACTATGCGGCAAATCATGGACTAAAACCTTTAGCAATGGCGGAATTTTGGTGGGGTGGGACTTCTAAAGACAAAGTACAGGGGGAATTTTACGGAGCCTGCGTTGAGCGTTGTCAGACGTTAATGGGGTTTTTGCTTTCGGGGTTAAAATTTCAGTTTCCAAACCTCTTAAGAGCAAAAAAAGAAAGTTTCAGTAGCCATTTAAGCCATAGAGTAGAGTTTAATTTACCGATTATTTATGAAGATGAATGGCTGATTGCTGTGAACAAACCCCCAGGGCTACTTTCGGTTCCTGGTCGCTATCGGGATACTCAAGATAGTGTGCTGAGTCGCTGGCGTTGTTCGTTTCCAGATGATGCGGAAATTATGACTGTGCATCGACTGGATCAGGAAACTTCTGGTATTTTACTATTGGCACGGAATCGCCAAATTCATCGGCAACTGAGCCAGCAATTTCAACAACGGCAAATTCACAAGGTTTATGAGGCTATCCTTTCTGGTACTGTAACGGTTGAAGATGGTGTAATTGAACTACCGTTATGGGGAAATCCTGAAAATCGCCCTTATCAGCAAGTGAATTGGCAGCATGGTAAAGTCAGCTTGACTAAATTTCGGGTAATAGGGAGGGAAAGAAATTATCCGCGTGTCGAGTTTATCCCCCTCACAGGACGCACCCACCAATTGAGAGTTCATGCTGCTGATCCTAGAGGATTGGGATCTACTATTTTAGGCGATCGCCTATATGGATGCAATGCTGTAGCCAGTCGGTTACATCTACACGCCAGAGAACTTAGCTTTCAACATCCACAATCAGGACAAACTATTCATCTGGGTACAACAACGCCATTTTAATTTATCAGCTTTCAAGTAGAAGTAAAAAATACACAATGTCAATTACACTTATAAGTTACTTCTGCCGACCTGTACTAGCCAGAAAAAAATAGCATGACAGGCATAGAATTTAAAAGCTCTCCTGAATTCTCTCTCGGTATGGAGATTGAGTTACAATTGCTCAACCCTCACACCCTGGAATTAGTCGATGGTATTTTACCTTTGTTAGCACAAGATGCTGATAATTCTTACCTTCAGCCAGAATTTAAGCAAGCATCAGTGGAGATTAGTTCCCAGATTTGCAGGAATATCCATGAGTTAGAAGCCAATATTTGGGACATTCTGTGTCAACTTAAAACCAGATGCCAAAACTTGGGTATGAATATTTGTGCAGCTGGTACTCATCCATTTTCCACTCGCTTTACCCCTGTCACACCTCTTCCCAGATATCTCACCCAGCAACACGCATCCGGCTATCTAGCAGAAATAATGACAACTTTTGCCCTTCAGATTCACGTCGGAATGCCATCAGGTGATGCAGCTGTAAATATAATGGGGAGGCTCAAACCTTATCTGCCAATTTTGCTGGCGCTGTCTGCTAGTTCACCTTTTTGGTCGGGTTATGATACCGGCTTTGCTTCTTATCGTCGGTGCTTCCTATCATCGTTGAGAACCTATGGTATCCCTCCCACTTTTCCCACCTGGCAAGATTTTTCTGACTTCTTTATTACCGCCCAAAACGCCGGAATCTTTGAAATTATCCGTGATATTCATTGGGATTTGCGACCCCAACCCAATTTGGGAACCCTAGAAATCAGGATCATGGATGCTCAACCAACGGTGAAAGAATCGATCATGCTGGCAGCTTTTGTCCATTCTTTAATATTGTATCTCTATGAATGTAGCAAAGGAAGAAAAACAGGATTTTTGTTATCGCCCCTACCCTGGTTAATGGAAAAGGAGAACTTTTTCAGAGCGTCTCGCTGGGGTTTAGATGCCAATTATATCGAAGATCAAGAAGGCAACAGTAGACCAATTAGGAATATAGTTAAGGATATATTAGATGCGATAGGCATGACTGCCGATACTTTAAGAGAAAGTCCGTATTTGCATCTACTGGCGCAAAGATTGGACTCAGGGCCTAGCTATATTCGTCAGCGACGGATATTTGAAAATACAGGTTCTTTGCAGGCGGTAGTTGCTTCTTTGGTGAAGGAATTGGCAGATTAATTAACAATCTCGCCATATTACTTAGCTTATATTCCCAAATAATTTGGATAAATATGTCAGAAATTAAATCAGATAATCGGACTTTAACCACATCTGTGGTTTCTGCTGCTACGGAAATCTACGATGTTGTCATAGTTGGCGCTGGGCCTATCGGGTTAGCAACTGCTATTGGCTTACGCAAATGTGGGATAGAAAATATTCTGGTTGTTGATCAAACTCGCACTTTTCGTCCAGTTGGTCAGGTATTGGATCTTCTTCCCAATGGCTTAAAATCTCTCAAATATTTAGATAATCAAGCTTACGAAGCAGTTAAGAATGCTGGGATGGGGTTCATGACTTCCCCCCAGTCTCATAGTGAGAAAAATCAGGGAGAAAAACCTGCCAAAACTTCACTTGAATGGGTTTATAAGAATTTACAGGGGGAAACTATTCGGTCAACTCCTCTGGGATTTGATCACTGGTTGCAAAATTATGGTGAAGGTCGAGTTTCAATTGCTTGGTATAATTTGCAAACTACCCTCAGAAATCTCATTCCTGAAGACAGAGTTAAAGCAAATCATCGTTGTATAAATGTTATAGATGAGCCAGAAAATGGCTGTGTTCGCATAGATTGCGTTTCTAATCTAGAAACAGAAGCCAACCCCTATGCTTATTGGGCTGATGGACAAAAAGTTGAGAATAGCCAGCCGGAAACTTTAGATAATAACTCTCAAGAATCAGTAACAAAATCGTTCCGAGCTAAACTAATTGTAGCAGCAGATGGTATTAACTCGACAATTCGGAAAGTACTTTACAAAGATAGTCCTGATAGTGATTCTGCACAACCTAAATATTCGGGATTTGCAGCTATATCTTGTCGGGAAATCACCGAAGTTCCCCAGGAACTACAGACACAACTTGAAGAGAAGTTTTTTCAAGATTCACCCATTGTCACTATTAGTAATGCTTCCGAAATTACCGATTCACTGGATGAGCTAAGGATGATGTTATTTCGCAGACCAGGTAGCCATATAGGATACATTTTACATCTGGCTGTGTCTTTGGAATCGTTAGAGGGTAAATCTGAAAATTCTTTGCTGGATTTAGCAATGCAGCAGTTAGAAAAAGCTGGCTATCCCGATGTACTTCAGGAATTAGTTCGACTATCTCCCCCTGCTAATATGCAGCAACGTCCATACTACATTCATCACGCCACCACATCTGACAACAAAAATCAACTAAGCTGGAGTAGAGGACGTGTGGTATTAGTGGGTGATGCAGCGCATGGAATGCCTCCTTTTATGGCACAAGGGGTGAATCAAGGATTTGAAGATGCGTTAGCAGTGACAACGTTAATTGCTCATATTGCCGAGACAAATAAGTGGGATAATGGGCAAGCAATGGGCAAAGCCTTCGAGAAATACGAAAATCTGCGTCGCCCCATGATGACATATATTCAACACGCAACATTAACAAGGTTTCCCCACTCATCAGACGAAGCATGGAACAACTATGGACAACAGGTATATCACCGCAATTTTGATGAAATAATTGCCGCATTGTCATCATGACAGCAGATTTCATCTGAATGAGGTAGATAAATTTATCCTTGAAATCACCAGCACCATTTTTTAGTTAAAATAGTGAGAGCTTACCCCTGCGTGTAAATCCAAAATCATGACTATTCAACAACCAGACTACAATCCCAGTGGCGTAGGTGAAATCAATGGTAACATCTTCGGTTTACCATGCGATTATGAGTCTGCAAACTTGATTGTCATTCCTGTACCTTGGGAAGTCACAGTATCATATAATGCTGGTACAGCCAACGGACCACAGCAAATACTCGATGCTTCCATTCAACTAGATTTATTCGATTTCGACCATCCTGATGGCTGGAAACAAGGAATTTTCATGATGGAAATTCCCCAAGATATTTCAGAAAAAAATGAATATTATCGCACCTTAGCCGCAGAAATTATTGAAAGACTAGCACAAGGTGAACAACTTACCGCTACACCCGATTTAACCCCTGTGCTGACAGCAATTAATCAAGCTGGTGAACAGGTGAATAAATGGTTATTTGCCCAATGTCAAGCAGCAATGAATCAGGGAAAACGTGTTGCCGTCATTGGTGGTGATCACAGTGTACCATTAGGTTACTTCCAAGCATTAGCCGCTAAGTATCCCAACTATGGAATTTTACATATTGATGCCCACGCAGATTTACGCGATGCTTATGAGGGGTTTGAATTTTCCCATGCTTCGATTATGTTCAATGGGTTGAAAATTCCGCAGATATCCAAGTTAGTTCAGGTAGGCTTGCGTGATATTTCTCATGATGAAGTGAAAATAATTGATCAATCAGGCGATCGCATTATCGCTTATTACGACCCAATTATCAAACAAAAACTCTACGCTGGCAGCACTTGGATTGATATCTGCCGAGAAATTACCAGTCATTTACCAGAGTACGTTTACATTAGCTTTGACGTGGATGGACTTGATCCCAAACTCTGCCCCAGTACGGGTACTCCTGTGCCTGGTGGGTTAGAATTAGAGCAAACTTTTTGTTTATTCCGGGAATTGATTAAGAGTAACCGCAAAATCATCGGTTTTGATGTCTGCGAGGTCGGTGATGCTGAGTGGGATGGTAACGTCGGGGCGCGAATTGTTTATAAACTAGCCAATTTAATGGATTTATCCTTAAGTCCATTGCACGGGATCTAACTGATAATAGCGTTGTAATTGCTCATAAAGTGCCGGATGATGTTGTCGTAACTGGCGAGGTTTTTCATAAAATGTTTCCGTAGCCACAGCAAAAAACTCGGCCGGATTAATTGTACCATAGCCATCCATGACAGTTTTCACTTTTCTGGTAATCTCATCACAAAGTTGTTGATATTCTGCTGTCATCACCTGCCCCCACACAGGATAATCTGAGTTTCGCTGTAAAATAGGCACACCGTTAGCTACTCTATCCTCTTGGTCTAACTGATGGGCAAATTCGTGTAGGACAACATTATGTCCATCCTTCCAGTTACCAGTATCTTGTTCAACCTGTTCCCAAGATAATATTACTTGGTCTTGAGTCCATGATTCGCCCAATCTAGCTTCGCGTCTTTCTTCGACTACATAATTTCCCGTTGCTACGGTTTGATTCACAAAATATGTCCTGGGATAAATTAAAATAGAACGCAGTTGAGGAAAATATTTTTCGCGTTCATTGAGTAAAAGTAAACAAGCCACAGCAGCAATAGTTACCTTCATTTCTTCTGTTACTTGCAAACCTCCACAGCCAATGAATTGCTTTTCTGCTAAAAATACTTGAATATGTCCTTGAAGTCTGCGACGTTCATCAGGTGAAAGCTTAAGATAAATGGGGAGATGGTTTTCAATGACAGCAGTCCACAGTGGAGGGAAAGGACGGCCTTTAACAAGATTGCGGCGCTGTTTGATCAAAATCGGACTGGCTAAAATACCAATCACAATCAGCCCAATGATCATAAAAACAGCAATTATCTCCACCATTGATTTTTGAGTGCCTCACGCTGTCCGATTCACTAATTAAATCTTGTGTAATTAGAGGTGCTATTTTTATTATCTCAGATGAGTCATACCATTTGCTTTGTGATATTTCTTCCTTTGCGTGAAACAAAACTTGAACTTCACAACAATCACGAAGACGATAAAATACTAACACAGAGGCAATCACAAGGAACCCCAGGCGATGAAAACAACAATTTCTCCATCCCTCACCCTCGAAGAATTCCTCAAACTGCCAGAAACCGAGCCAGCCAGTGAATTTGTTGCTGGTCAAATTTACCAAAAACCCATGCCTCAAGGCAAGCACTCCCGCCTGCAATTCAAACTTTGTGATGCTGTGAATCAAGTTGCAGAAACAACACAAATTGCGATCGCGTTTCCCGAATTGCGCTGCACATTTGCTGGACGTTCGATTGTGCCTGATGTGACTGTATTCAGTTGGCAACGAATTCCTTTTGAGGCTGATGGCGAAGTACCCAATGCCTTTGAGATTTATCCTGACTGGACTGTAGAAATTCTCTCACCTAATCAGAGAGCCACTAGAGTTATTAGTAATATTTTACATTGTCTCAGACATGGTACTCAGCTAGGATGGTTAATTGATCCAGAGGAGAGATTAATTTTAGCATTTATTCCAGGTCAAGAACCGATGGAGTTCACAGGTTGCGATCGCTTGCCAATACCAAAATTCTTCACCCTAGATTTGACAGTTGATCAGGTGTTTGGCTGGCTGAAAGCAGGTCGATAAATTATGCAACTTGATACTAGACTAGAAAAAGCAAATCTCACGTTCAAAGCAATGAAAGCAATTGAAGTCATGGCTACTGTAGATGAGCAGGGTCAACTCTCTTTAGATTTACCATTAAGTGTAGACAAGCACAGCCGTATTGGAGTGATTATACTTAGAACACGCATTTCTAACACTTATTCTACCGTAGAATCTCAGGATCTTTGCAGTTAGCGATCGCTCCCGAAAAACATCTTAACTGCAAGGGTTTGATAGTTTTCGGAGATGTCTAATGGTCTTGGAGATATCCCTCTCCGCTTTTCCATATCATTGAGTTCGACGCTACCTGTGTTAATTTCTGCTTCTGCGGCTTCTCTTTGTTCGTCCGTTATTTTGGATTCTGGTGGTATGTTTAGGGCTTTTGGCATTTTGCGATTCAGGTTACATGGGGTGAGTGTATCAAGATAAGACAATATTTAAATTTTGATTTAAGAAATTGGTACGTTAACCCACATCTTTATATAAAAATTCGTAGTTAATAGGATTAATATAATACAAAATTAGAGAAAGTAGACACGCACTTAATATAAAATTAATATATATCTTGCACTTGCTAAACTGGTGGAACCGATATTTCTCAGGTGCGATAAGCTACGCACCGCCAGAGGCGATCGCACTCGTTCTTCCAGAGTAAAAATACTGTAACATCGGATGATTAAGTTAGTGGTCTTCACAATGGGTCATCCTATGACTTACTATGCAGAAAATTATTTAATCAGATTTAAAAACATTTAGATGAAAAAATCATCGTCGCCACTCAATGCCATTTGGCTGTTCCTGATTGTTTCCGCCACAGTAGTAGCAGCTTACAACGGCAATATGGCCGCTTTAACAGAAGCCTCCTTTACAGCAGCTGAAAGTGCAGTTACCCTAGCCATTGGACTAATTGGGGCGATGGCGCTGTGGTTGGGAATTATGAAAGTTGCCGAAGCCGCAGGGATGATGCGATTAATCGCCCGTTTGATTCGTCCAGTCATGAGCCGACTTTTCCCTGAAATTCCCGTAAATCACCCGGCTATGTCCGCAATGGTGATGAATATGGCAGCCAATGCCCTGGGACTAGGAAACGCCGCTACCCCGATGGGTTTAAAAGCGATGGCAGAACTGAATAAACTCAACCCTAATCCGGGAACGGCTACACCCGCCATGTGTTTGTTTTTAGCCATTAACACCTCATCGGTGACACTGTTACCCCTTGGTGTAATTACTGTCCGCGCCAGTGCTGGGGCGAGCAATCCGGCAGCAATTATCCTGCCCTCAATTATTGCTACTATCATCTCCACATCCGTGGCCATTGTTGCTAGTAAACTTCTAGCCCGCCGGACATCCTCTAAGCCGACTCCTTTAGAATCTGAATTAGAAACCGCCGAAACAGATAGCAAAACCGCAACCGATGAAACTCCCGAATCTGAATTAATTCCTCCCGGCATGATTGGTAATATCGTTTTCGGTGGTCTAATTGTGGCATTTTTAGCGGCTGTTTTTTACCGCCTTTCCATCAGAGGATTACCTTATATATTTAGTATGGTTTTTCTCAGTAACCTTTCCAATTGGCTACTACCTATTTTAATTTGTTTATTCCTTTTATTTGGTTATTTCCGAGGAGTAAAAGTTTATGAAGTTCTTACCGACGGGGCAAAAGAAGGCTTTGAAATTGCCATTCGGATTATTCCATTTTTAGTCGCAATTTTTGTGGCGATTGGGATGTTTCGTGCTAGTGGTGCGCTGGATATCCTGACAGCTATAGTTTCTCCCATTACTTCACTAATAACCCTGCCACCAGAAGCTTTACCAATGGCATTAATTCGCCCCCTTTCAGGTAGTGGTTCATTTGGGTTAATGTCAGAAATTGTCAAAAATGACCCCGACAGTTTTCTGTCCTTTCTTGTTTCTACAATGCAAGGTTCAACAGAAACTACCTTTTATATCATGGCAGTTTATTTTGGCAGTATTGGTATTGTTCGCACAAACTACACACTTTCGGCGGCGCTGTGTGCTGATGCAGCAGGAATGCTGGCATCTTTGGCAGTTTGTCGGATCATGTTTTAAGTAGGGTTTGCTGTTCGCTACAGATAGGGAATAAAGTTATCTGTCATCCCCAAATTTTCTGAAGATTAGCAGCCTTAGCCATCAAATCATCCTGGGGTGATTTAGTAGAGGCAATTTTTTTAATTCGAGCCTATCGCATAACATTGCCACGCTTTTGCCCCTAAATAGGACTTTTTTAGGGGTTACAGCTATATTTCCATAGTAGAGATAGAAGAATATAACTAACAGAAGATTTCAAATAAAAACTCAACGTTGAAGATTTAGATTTAATATTTAATAGAGGACAGGAATTTAAATAATAATTTTTACAACCCATATAGCACGGCTATATCAGCGATTTAGGATAATTTAAATAAAAAGCCAAAATAAAATATATTTTGTAGATTTACTTAATATATCTATACATGGACTACTTTAATCAATCACTAACTTTTTTATATTTCTTATCTCTATCTTCAGGAATTGACTGTTAGACTGTTAAATACAAACAGCTTAAAAAACACTAAGGAATCAAAAGTCAACTGGATACAAAATATTATCTGAGGATTTACTGATCAAAACACCTACAAGTGAGAAGTTTAAAGGTTGAGGAACTGGATGAGATTTTTCCATTGTTGATCATCGGTAAGATTTTAATAAGTGGTTTGTTGCTGTGCAGGAATATTAAATAACAACATCTAAGTAGAGTAACTTGAACATATA
>NZ_JAYGHH010000031.1:39856-45145 GCF_034931045.1 Nodularia sp. UHCC 0506 | reverse complement strand
TATATGACTATAAAAATATGTCATAAAAAATATCTATTCTACTTTTGATGCTCCCAAATAACAGAGGAGGATCTTAATGACTATAGAATTAGAACTGTCAGGGATTAATGTAAATAGCTTAAAAGAGGCTCCCATACATCTTTTTAAGCATATTCAACCCCACGGGGTGCTTTTGGTTTTAGAAGAACCAGATTTAAAAATATTGCAAATTAGTAATAATACTTGGAGTATTTTTGGGATTCATCCTGAAAACATTTTGCAAACAAAACTGGAAGACCTACTAGATCCGTTTCAAATTGAAAGAATTAAAACAGGTATATCAGAAGGAAATCTGGAATTTATCAATCCTACAAAAATTTGGGTACGAAAAAAAGGTGATGATTATGCAGTATTTGATGCAGTTTTTCACCGCAATTCCGAAGGATTTTTGATTCTAGAGCTAGAACCCGCAGTTTCTCGTGAAAATATTCCTTTTTTGAGCTTTTATCATTTAGCCAAAGCTTCGATTAATCAATTAGAAACAACGGCAAATTTGCATGACTTTTGTCAAATAATTGTCCAGGAAGTCCGAAAAGTCACGGGATTTGATCGGGTGATGCTATATAAATTTGATGATGATGGACATGGTTCAGTCATCGCCGAAGAAAAACTAGAAAATATGGAACCGTACTTAGGCTTGCATTACCCTGAGTCAGATATACCCAAACCAGCCAGAAAATTATTTGTTGCTAATTCCATCCGAATCATTCCCGATTCTCATGCCCAGTCAGTACAGATTATACCTGCTCAAAATCCAGTCAGCGATGATCGTCCGGTTGATTTAACTAATTCTATTCTCCGCAGCGCCGCGACTTGTCATACAGAATACTTACACAATATGGGTGTAGGTGCTTCGTTGACTATTTCCTTAATTAAAGACCAAAAACTCTGGGGATTAATAGCTTGTCATCATCAAGTACCCAAATATGTTTCCTATGAATTGCGGAAAGCTTGTGAATTTTTAGGGCGAGTCATATTTTCGGAAATTTCTGCTAGAGAGGAAACAGAAGATTACGACTACCGGATGAATTTGACATATATTCAAACCAAGCTAGTGGAATATATGTCTCAAGAAGAAAACTTCATTGATGGTTTGGTGAAAAATCAGCCGAATTTGTTGGATTTAACCAGCGCTCAAGGTGCGGCTGTCTGTTTTGGTGAAGAATGTACAGTAATTGGAGAAACTCCTCAACCAGAAGACCTAAATTTTTTAGTACAGTGGTTAAAAAATAATGTTGAAGATGAAGTTTTCTACACAGATTCTTTGCCTCAAATCTATCCAGATGCCGAAAGATTAAAAAAGGTCGCCAGTGGTTTATTAGCAATTCCCATTTCCCAGCGCAATTATGTTTTATGGTTCCGACCAGAAGTAATTCAAACGGTGAATTGGGGTGGTGATCCTAATAAAGCTTTTGAAGTGAGTCACACAGATGGTAATGTGCGTTTGTGTCCCCGGAAATCATTTGAACTGTGGAAAGAAACAGTCAGCCTCACTTCTTTACCTTGGCGATATGTGGAAATTAAAGCTGCATTAGAATTGCGAAAAGCAATTGTGAATATTGTTCTACGTCAAGCTGATGAACTAGCACAATTAGCCCATGATTTAGAACGTTCCAACGCCGAACTGAAAAAGTTTGCCTACGTCGCCTCCCATGACTTGCAAGAACCATTAAATCAAGTGGCAAATTATGTGCAGTTGTTAGAGATGCGCTATGAAGCACAACTGGATGCAGATGCTAAGGAATTTATTACTTATGCCGTCGAAGGAGTCAGCTTGATGCAGACCTTAATTGATGACGTGTTGGTATATTCTAAAGTAGATACGCAGGCGATCGCCTTTCAACTGACAGAAGTAGAAACACCGTTAGAACGCGCCCTCAGCCACTTACGCCAACGCATTACCGAAACTGGGGCAACCATTACCCATGACCCCTTACCCACCGTCATGGCTGGTAGTACCCAACTGATGCAGCTATTTCTCAACCTCATTGCCAACGCCATCAAATTCCGCAGCCATGAACCACCACAAATCCATATAGGAGCCGAAAGGTTAGAAGATGAGTGGTTATTTTCGGTGCGAGATAACGGTATAGGTATAGATCCTCAATTTAGCGATCGCATTTTTATCATCTTTCAACGCTTGCACACCCGCGATGAATATCCCGGCACAGGTATGGGTCTAGCCATCTGCAAAAAGATTATTGAGTGCCATCGGGGGCGGATCTGGGTAGAATCACAACTGGGAGAAGGTTCAACCTTCTATTTTACGATTCCCGTGGGAGGACGTGACCGTGAGCGTAGAAACGGAAGAAAAACTCAAAACCATCTTTTTGGTTGAAGACAACAAAGCCGATGTCCGCCTAATCCAAGAAGCATTAAAAAACAGCTCAATACCGCACCAAGTGGTAATAGTCAGAGATGGTATGGATGCAATGGCTTATTTACATCAGGAAGGCGAGTATGCTGATGCACCTCGTCCAGACCTGATTTTGCTGGATTTGAATTTGCCCAAAAAAGATGGTCGAGAAGTACTGGCAGAAATTAAAGCTGATCCAACACTTAAACGCATTCCGGTAGTAGTTTTAACAACTTCCCGGAATGAAGATGATATTTTTCACAGTTACGACCTACACGTGAATTGCTACATCACTAAATCCCGCAACCTCAGCCAGCTTTTTCAAATCGTCAAAGGCATCGAAGACTTCTGGCTATCTACCGTCACCCTACCATCGGAGTGAAGACTCAGCACTCAGCACTTTCTTAACTCAAAACTCAGCACTCAAAACTCAGCACTTAAAAATAGGGGGTGAACCACAAGATTATGACTGTGAGCAACTTAGTAAAAGTTTTGTTAATTGAAGACAGCTTGCCAGAAGCTAGGTTGTTGCTAGAATTTTTGCGGCAAGCAGACTCTAAAGAATTTCGCTTAACTCATGTGAAGCGATTAAATGAAGCACTTAACGCATTAACTAGGGAAAGTTATGACGTGATTTTATTGGATCTTACCTTACCTGACAGTCAAGGATTGTCATCCCTACCTGTACTGATGAATCATGCTTCCAGTACCCCAATTGTAGTATTAACAAATACTAATGATGAAGACTTAGCAATTGAGGCAGTACGCCAGGGAGCGCAAGATTATCTTGTGAAACGACAGGTCAATGTTGATGTGTTAGTTCGTTCTATATGTTATGCAATTGAGCGTAAGCAAGCATTGGAAACATTACGCACAGTGAATCAAAGCTTAGAGGTACGGGTGGAAGAACGAACTGCGGAACTAGTAAAAGCTCATGAACTTAATCAGTTTAAATCTGAATTTGTTTCGATGCTCTCTCATGACATTCGTAACCCTCTAAATACCATTCTCTTAGCTGCGGGATTACTGCAAAATTATGATGACAAACTCACCCAAGAGACAAAATATAATCATTTGGAAATGATTCGTGCCGCAATCAAAAACATGGCGCAGCTATTAGATGAAGTTTCATTGATAGGTAAAGCCGATGCTGGAAAACTCGAATGTGAACTCGTTTGTTTAGATTTAGAATTATTCTGCCGACAATTAATTGATGAAGCTCAATTGAATACACGGGAAAAAAACTTAACTATAGAATTCACTAGTGTAGGAAAATTAGCTGATGCAGTGTGGGATGAAATGCTACTGCGTCATATTTTAGGGAATTTATTGGGCAATGCCATTAAATATTCACAACCAGGGGGTAAAATTCAGTTTGAACTCATTGCTCAAGAACACGCGGTAACTTTCCGTATTCAAGATTGGGGAATTGGTATTCCCAAACAAGATTTACCAATGCTGTTTCACTCTTTCCATCGTGCAGCCAATGTTGGAGGAATTCCGGGAACTGGTTTAGGGTTGGCCATTGCGAAGAAGTGTGTTGAAGCGCATGGTGGAGAGATTTTAGTTAATAGCGAAGTGGGGATAGGTACAGCATTCACCGTAACTCTTCCCGTGAAGTGAATTGAATTGACAGAAGAAAGGCGGAGGGCAGGAGGCAGAAGGCAAAAATACAATATTTTTGCCCGCTACTGTCAGGCTACCGTGTACACAAAGGGTCTACGACCTACACACAAGTCTAAAAAACTTATTCCCTGTTCCCTATTCCCTATCCTCACAAATAACTTTTATGCCTAACGGCACGCTACGCGAACAGCAAGCCCTCAGTATTTTCAATCAAACAAATTTAAGTGCAGGGTGTGTTATTACGTACTTTTCCGTACTTACTTAATCTCGCTCATGGAGACTAGTCTGTAAATATAATGTGGCTGAAATGTTATTTTCATTACTTAATTGGGATTAATAAGTAAAGGGACGTATTATCCCTGTAAATTTATAGCCAATTGGTACGGTGTGAGATGAAACAGATAAGTCCACGTTCGTTAGCTCTAATGAGTAAAGTGATTTTTGCTGCAATGTTTGTAGCAATGTTTTCGCCAATGGCTTTTGCATACGCCGCTTCAGGGATATCTACCACTGTTGAACAAACATCAGTTAATTCATCATCTGGACAACAGCTTTTATTGGCAGATGATGATAGGGATGATGATGACGATGATGATGATGATGATGATGATGACGATGACGATGATGACGATGACGATGATAAGAAAGCAAATTTGCCAGAATCTATCAAAGTCGCTGTTTTACGAGACATCTCCCAACGCACAGGAGTAAAAATTTCCACTTTACGTATTGTTCAAGCTACAAAGCAAACTTGGTCAAATGGCTGTTTGGGTTTGAAATCTCCGGTCAGTTGCACTCAAGCTGTAGTACCGGGTTGGCAAGTAGTGGCCGCCAACCAAAAGCAAATGTGGGTATATAGAACTAATCAGTCTGGAACACTCGCCAAACTAGATGAAGATTCGACTCAGTATATAGTTGCGACGACAACATCACAACAAACCACTAGCCAACAAGTAATTAGCCAGACACAGAGTCAAACTATCACTTCACAAAACACCAACCAGTCAAATGTTGTTGCGACTGCGGCGAAGGGGAAATATAAAGGTAAAGGTTTTAGCCTGGCTATTTTGCAGCCATCTGGTAATTTGTCGGAAGTAATTACCCGCGTTTCCTTCAAAGGAAAACATCGCAAAGGTTATCGAAAAGAAAGATTTTTGGGTGATTACAAATATAATATCAAGGGCAAGAAAGGCAAAAAGGCCAAATTTCTTAAGGGGATTAAACCAGGCGATCGCGTCGTGGTGAGATTGTATGATATTCAAAACCGC
>NZ_JAYGHH010000031.1:23321-39831 GCF_034931045.1 Nodularia sp. UHCC 0506 | reverse complement strand
CTTGGCTACAGCGAATTTGAATGTTTGCAAGAACACACCGTAGTTAACCTGATTCTACCAGAAAACCCTACCCAAACTCAAGTAGTCCGCACTGTTTATGGTGTTGAGTCTCAGGAGACTGGCATGATGAACACAAGTGCTACAACTTACGATTACTTTACTCAAGTTAATAATCAACGTGTTAGCTTCCTGAATAGTTCTAGAACGATAAACACTAGTCAGTTCCAAGTAGAAGGTTTATCACAAGTTGCTGCAACTAGCATTGTTCCAGCTTCTTTCCGCACAGGTGAATTCGCCTTACTCAGTCAGTCATTTAGCGCTTTTGGTTCCACCTTACCCCCAGTTTTAAAAGCTACCCCAGGTCAGTTGGTACAACTAATTGCAGTCAGTGATGACAGTAGTTCTATCTACGATGTCAGCCAAATGATGATGAATTATCGGGAAATAGGTGTATCTAGCACTATTCGGACTAAGTTTACTGATGTTGCTACCAACCATTGGGCGAAAAATTTCATTGGTGAGTTAACGGCCATAGAAGTTCTCCAAGGTTTTCCTGATGGTAGTTTCCGTCCGGACGAACAGGTAACTCGCGCCCAATTTGCAGCAATGCTAAGTCAAGCTTTCCAAATGACAAGAGTTCGTAATCCCATTAATTTCAACGATGTTTCCAACAGCTATTGGGCTTACAGTGCTATCCGTGAAGCTTATGCAACTGGCTTTTTAGGAAATTTCGGCAGTACATTTAACCCTACTCAAAGCCTCTCTCGTCTAGAGATTTTGCTGGCATTAGCACGAGGACTAAACTATACTTCTAGTAGTTCTACAGAAGCAATCTTAGCAACTTACACCGATGCTGCTAGTATTAGTACTGATGTTCGTAGTGCGATCGCCTCACTTACAGAACAGGGTGTAATCGTCAATTATCCCAATGTCCAAACCCTAAATCCTGATAAAGTAGCAACAAGAGCCGAAGTCAGTGCTTTGATCTATAGAGCATTAGTCAGCACTGGTGAAGTAGCAGATATATCTTCTAACTATGCTGTGAATCAAGTACAGCAGCAAATTGTCGGTGAAGAAGCCTTCAATGTCCCCAGAGGTAACACCCAACCGCGCCAAAATTGTAATCAAGGCATTGGCAATGGCTCTGAAGGTTGCGATCCAGGTAAATCTAGTCCCCGTGGTGGCAGCAACGATGAAGGCGGACGCACGCCTGGTGGAAGATAAGACCAGCGAAGAAGCAGAAACAACCGCATCCTGGCTTTATCCATAGTTCTCTCGAAGAGGCAAGGGAGTAAACAACTCTACACTTCTGCACCCTGCCCCTCTGCCTCTTCATTAACAGGCTTAGGAACTATACACTCTTGACCAGAGACTAGTAATAAGTATTAAGCTATTAAAGTAAACCAGCGAGGGTAAACATCATGATTCTGCCTGGATCAACAGTTCGCGTCAAGAATCCCGCAGACACCTATTACCGCTACGAAGGACTTGTACAACGTATCAGTGATGGCAAGGTAGCTGTACTATTTGAAGGTGGCAACTGGGACAAATTAATTACCTTTCGCCTATCAGAATTAGAAGCTGTTGAACTGACAGCCGGCAGAAAAGGAAAGTAAATTAATAGTTATTAGTCATTAGTCATTAGTCATTAGTTAAAAACTGGTGACTAATTACTCAGCACTTTCTTCTCTCAGCACTCAGCACTCAGCACTCAGCACTCAGCACTCAGCACTCAGCACTTTCTTCACTCAGCACTTTCATGCGCCTACCTTTACCACAGTTTGCCACAGGCGATCGCCACCCCAATCACATTGCGGAGGTGATCGAAACGACTTCTACCGAATTTGTCTCACAGTGTTTGGAACCAGAAGACTTAAGTTTTCCTCCCATGCCTGCTTTCGGTAGTTGGGTTTGTGCTGCGGATGAAGAGTCAGGCAATCAAATTTATGCTGTGCTATATCATGCTACCACCATGCCCATAGATTCGGTACATCGGGCTGTGGCGCTGGGGTTGTCATTGCAAGATTTACGCGAGGAACAACCCCAAATTTTTGCCATGCTCAAAACTGAATTTCGGGCGGTCATTGTGGGGTTTGAAAATTCGTCCCGGACTCTAGGCGATAACCAAGGGATATATCAGTATCTACCACCCCGTCCTCCGCAAATTCATCAAGCTGTTTATCGCTGTGAACCAGAAGCCATAATTAAATTCACTGAGGAAGTAGATTTTTTGCGGATATTGCTTTCTGTAACTGGTGCGCCAGTAGAGGCATTAACAGCAGCTGCTATCCGTCATATTTACCAGTTACGCAAAGCTGATCGACAATGGCTGATCAAGGCAGGACGGACTCTGAGCGTTTTGTTAAAAGACGATTATGATCGCTTAAGGTTTATTTTAAGTCAAATCCATCCCTAGGTAGTTCATTCTGAGACAATTACTTAGGTATTGTAAGTAAAGATTATTAAGTTCTAGTCAGGGTGACTTTTACATTCATGAATGATTTTGTAGTCGATTTTTTTCTGGGTAATCACAATTTTACCGTCGCCCCTTAAAGTCCAATATAATGCAACTCATACCACAAGTTCTGCTCACCGAACCAATTTCTCAAGTTCTCGGTGACGAACCAATTGTGACCTTTGCTGTTTTGCTGGCGGTCATCTTAATTATTCCCATCCTGTTTGAACGGCTGAGACTACCAAGTTTAATCGGCTTAGTATTTTCTGGCATAGTAATAGGGCCTTCAGGCTGGAATCTCTTTCACACAGAATTACCGATAATTAGCCTGTTATCAGACATAGGCTTATTCTACTTGATGTTTGTCGCAGGTTTAGAAGTAGAAATCAAGCATTTCCACCGTTATCAAAAAAGAGCCTGGGGATTCGGTATCCTCAGCTTTAGTTTCCCTCTAGTCATGGGAACCTTAGTCGGGCAGTTTTTTCATTTGGAATGGAATGCTTCTATTTTAATTGGCTCTTTGTTGTCTTCCTATACCCTGTTGGCATATCCCATAATCAGTCATTTGGGGGTGCTAACTAATGAAGCTGTGACTATCACAATGGGAGCTACCATTTTTACTAATCTTAGCGCTGTGCTGGTATTAGCTGTTTGTGTAGCTACTAGTGATACTGGCCCATTTAGCTTGGCTCAATTAGTTCCCCTGTTGATTTGGTTGACTGTTTACACCATGATCATTTTAGTGGGATTTGATAGGGCTGGCAAAGAATTTTTCCGCCGATTTGGAGACGATGAGGGCAATAAGTTTCTGTTTGTGTTGTTTACCGTATTTCTGGCTGCGGTAGGCGCGCAATTAATTGGGGTAGAAAGAGTTGTGGGAGCATTTTTGGCAGGTTTGGCAGTCAATGAAACTATGGGTGAAGGGCCAGTTAAAGAAAAGGTGGTATGGATTGGCACTGTCCTATTTATTCCCATTTTCTTGGTTAATTTTGGTTCAATGATTAATCTGTCTAATTTGATGAGCAGCATTGACACCCTGCGATTATCCCTTTTGCTTTTAGTTGGGTTAATTACCAGCAAATTCATAGCAGCTTTATTCACAAAACTGCTTTATCGCTACAACTGGGCAGAAATGCTGAGTATGTGGTCGCTATCATTACCTCAAATGGGTACGACTTTAGTAGCAACTTTAGTGGGCTATCGGGCTGGGTTACTGCCAGAAACAGTATTAAACAGTGTCGTGATTTTAATGCTCGTCACTTCAATTTTAGGGCTAGGGATTACCAGTCAAACAGCCGTTGCTTTGGTTTCTACAGTCGTTCCAAAAACACCTGTACCAAGTTTATTTGAGCAGAAGCCAGAAGAAAAACACAGCCCTTTCAAGATAGTTGTACCTGTCTATAATCCTCACACTCAGCAGTATTTGCTGGAAATGGCGGCATTATTAGCAAGTCAAGCCAAAGGAAAAATTGTGCCGTTAGCGATCGCCACTGCTGCGGCTCAGATGGATGCACCACAGTTAGAAACTTCTCTGCGTCGCAGTGAACGGTTACTGGCAAAAGCCACTGCCCAAAGTCGATTATTGGGAGTAGAAGCAGAACCTTTACTCAGAATTGATCATGATTTTGCTCTAGGTATTAGTAGAGCAGCTCGAGAACAACAGGCGAATTTAATTATCATGGGTTGGGGTAAACGTACTGGGTTAAGAGCGCGTTTATTTGGTAACGTAATTGATAGTGTACTGTGGACATCTCATTGTCCAGTGGCGGTGACACGTCTGATGGACTCACCCAAAAAAATACAACGCATCTTAGTACCCTTAGAAAATTTAACAACATCATCATTACAACCTGTCCAATTTGCCCAGATGCTGGCTGAGGCTAATCAAGCCCAAGTAACTGTACTTCATGTGTGCTTGAGTGAAGCTCGACGTTGCCATAAACATGGCCGCACTAGTTCTCCGCCTCCAGCACTGCGCGAAGTGCAATCACACCTGGCTCTGTTAATGTCTGACTTAGCTGTACCTCATCCCCCAGAAATTCAAATCATCACTCATGAAAATGCTGCCCAGGCAATTTTACAGGCAGCAAGATTGTATGATTTAGTAGTGTTGCCTTTTATACCAAATGTTCCAAATCCTGGTGGGTTAGCCGTTAGCGATGTCACCACTCAGTTAGCTGGGCAACTTACTTGCTCCATGATTATGCTCGGAGAACCACAACAAACTCAAACGAAAATTTTACTCCCAGAAGTTTCCCACTTCACAGGCTTTTGCCGCAACTGAATGGAAATAAGTGTTTACCAAAACCCTTGTAGAGACGTTTATCCCAACGTCTCTATTTTGTAGCAGATGAAACTTTATGTGAATAAAGATTTGATGAATTATTCCACGAAACCAGACAATCTTCAAAGAATGTTTGGTAACTTGCTAAATGAATTGTCTAAAAATTGAGTTTGAACTGCACAAAATTACCTATATACTGCATTAAAATGTTTCTTTACCATTAGCCCTGTTTGTTCTAGATTTTTGTAACCAAACTGGGTACTCTAACAATAAGTTAGAAAAAAGCTAGAAATACTTATAAGATAACTCGGAAATTATGAGAATTTTAATTACAGGCGGTGCTGGGTTTATTGGTTCCCATCTCATTGATAGATTAATACCCGCAGGACATGAGGTAATTTGCTTAGACAACTTTTACACAGGTCATAAACGCAACATCTTCAAATGGATGAATAATCCAAATTTTGAACTGATTCGCCATGACATCACAGAACCAATCCGCTTAGAAGTGGATCAAATTTATCATCTAGCCTGTCCAGCTTCTCCTGTACATTACCAGTACAACCCAGTTAAAACCGTTAAAACTAACGTGATGGGGACAATGAATATGTTGGGACTAGCTAAACGCGTTAAGGCTAAGTTCTTTTTGGCCTCAACCAGCGAAGTTTATGGTGATCCTGAAGTTCATCCCCAACCAGAAGAGTATCGGGGTAGCGTTAATCCTATCGGTATCCGTTCATGTTACGACGAAGGCAAACGCATTGCAGAAACTTTGGCTTTTGATTACTACAGACAAAATAAAGTCGAAATTAGGGTGGCGCGGATTTTTAACACCTACGGACCGAGAATGTTAGAAAACGATGGTCGGGTAGTGAGCAACTTCATAGTTCAAGCCTTACAGGGAAATCCTTTAACTGTATATGGGGATGGTTCACAAACTCGGAGTTTCTGTTACGTTTCTGACTTAGTAGATGGGTTTATTCGCCTGATGAATGGCGACTATGTTGGCCCCGTGAATTTGGGTAATCCTGGGGAATACACGATTCTAGAATTGGCACAAGCTGTACAAAATATGGTGAACCCGGATGCTCAAATCAAGTTTGAGCCACTACCTTCTGACGATCCGCGTCGTCGTCAACCGGATATTACCAAAGCTAAAACCTTGTTAAATTGGGAACCTACTATTCCGCTACAAGAAGGCTTAAAACTCACAGTAGACGATTTCCGCAAGCGGATGGAAAGCGATACCTAGTATTTAGAGAGCAACGCTCAACGCCGCTTTAAATCTTTGTGCAGGCTCATCCTATCAGTAGCCTGTACCTAAGTTACTGGTTTATCCAGTAGATGCAAGTGTCATGTTTGACAATTTTTTCAAGACTAACCCTAAAGAAAGCGAGGAGTTAAACGAAATGCGTGTTTGCGTAATTGGGACTGGATATGTTGGTTTAGTAACAGGTGCTTGTTTGGCTCATATCGGGCATGATGTCATTTGCGTAGATAATAATGAAGAAAAAGTTAAGTTAATGAAATCTGGACAGTCCCCAATTTTTGAGCCGGGACTTTCAGAAATTATGCAGTCTGCCATTAAAACAGAAAAAATCCACTTTACTACAGATATAGCTGCCGGAGTTGCCCACGGGGAAGTTTTATTTATTGCTGTGGGAACACCACCTTTACCGACTGGCGAAAGTGATACTCGTTATGTGGAAGCTGTAGCTCGTGGGATTGGCGAAAATCTTAACGGTGGTTATAAGGTAATTGTGAATAAATCTACAGTCCCCATTGGTTCTGGCGACTGGGTACGCATGATTGTTTTAGATGGGATTGCAGAACGTCAAAAAACACTAGTCCCCGCAGGTGGAGTACCCAGTGAGGAAAAATCACCTGAAGATTTAGCCCAATTTGATGTAGTCAGCAATCCAGAGTTTCTGCGTGAAGGTTCGGCGGTGTATGACACCTTTAACCCTGATCGAATCGTTTTAGGGGGGAATAGTCCTAGAGCGATCGCTTTAATGAAAGAACTGTATACGCCCATTGTCGAACGTCAGTATGCGGCTGATCAAACTTTACCACCAGTGCCTGTATTATCTACAGACCTGAGTTCAGCAGAGATGATCAAATATGCTGCTAATGCCTTTTTAGCCACCAAAATCAGCTTTATTAACGAAGTTGCGAATATTTGCGATCGCGTCGGTGCTGACGTTACCCAAGTAGCAAAAGGCATTGGTTTAGATTCCCGCATTGGTAACAAGTTTTTAAATGCTGGGATTGGTTGGGGTGGTTCCTGCTTCCCGAAAGATGTCTCTGCACTGATTCACACTGCTGATGACTATGGCTATGAAGCTCAGATTATGAAAGCTGCTGTCAGTGTCAACGAACGCCAACGGCTGATTGCTTTAGAAAAACTTCAGCAAGTTCTCAAGATTCTTAAAGGTAAAACTGTGGGACTTCTCGGTTTAACCTTCAAACCAGATACCGATGATATGCGGGATGCGCCAGCACTCAACTTGATTGAGCAATTAAACCGACTAGGAGCTAAAGTCAAAGCTTACGACCCCATTGTTTCTCAAACAGGTTTACGTCATGGTCTAACTGGCGTGTTAGTGGAAACCGATGCAGAAAGGCTGGCTGATGGTTGCGACGCTTTGGTATTAGTCACCGAATGGCAGCAGTTTAGCAGTCTAGACTATACTAAAATGGCAAAATTAATGACCCATCCCGTGATGATCGATGGTCGGAACTTCCTCGACCCTGAAGCTATGGTTCGCGCTGGTTTCCAATATGTCGGTGTGGGAAGATAATAGTTATCAATTAACAGTTAACAGTTGACAGTTAGGAGTCAAAAGAAATAATTGGTTCTCAGTCCCTCACTATATCCAGTTATCAATTAAGAGACATAACTGTTAACTGTTGGCTGTATAAATCTCCCACCTGACACCTTGTTCACTGATAACTGATTTAAGCGTTACTAGGAATACGTTCTATTTCCGCATAACCATTAAAAATTAAATTTTTACCTTCAGTTTCTAAACGATTCAACCGCAATTTCACACCATCAAGGTCAAAGCGATCCAAATCAACCATATTATCTAAAATTTCCGCCAGTGCCATACTCAATGTTTGGGAAATTTCCCTTTGTGCTTCTGGTATTGAGTCAAGCTCAATTTGTGGTTTTTTAAAAGAAATCCGCCGCCGCCGTTCCACAGCCACACTCATCACCATGCTTAGTGGTATGAGTTCGCCATTATTTAAATCAGCTTTAGCTAAAATCCGCAGATGGTTTTCTGCTAAAAGTTCTACTTGAATATCGGTAAAGGAAACCGGTTGACCCCCAGAGATTGCTGTCAAGGAAGGGAGGGTGAGGTTAACCAGGTGCTGTGTCACCAGTTTGGCATTGAAGGCTTGGTTAATGCCCGCTTCTGATAAGATGACGTTAGCGATCGCTTGGGTAGGCTGCTTGAGGTTGAGCTTACCACTCAGAACCGCCCCGAAGTCAATAGCGACCGCATCGGTTTCAAAGGACATTTCCTCAACCAAAAAATCTTTACGAATCACCAAGCCAGTGCCGCTCATTTTAAAGCTATCAATGCTGCCTTGTAACAGTTTGCTGGAGGGATAGCAGCGCACAAATACTTCTACTGACTTGCTTTGGGTAAACAAGTGGCGAATCGTTTGGCTGGCGACTGTGTTTAGCATTCGCTCTCCCCAATCTGTGCCTTGAGAATCTTTGAAACCAGTAAGTCCGCCGAACATGAAGTTTTGGATCTCTAGAAGTTCTTTATACTTTTGTAACAAACTGTGAAGAATAGAGCAAGCGATCCCCACATTCATTTTGCTGGTGGTGACGTAAGCGATCGCTGATAATTAATAGTTAAGTGTATTATATATTACATTTTCTGATATATTTTAGCAAAAGTCTCAAAAATTCTGGCTTTATACTCTATTTTGCTATATATTTGCTGTATGCTTAAGAGGAATCTCAATTAAAAATTCGGTTCCCTTTCCAGATTCAGAAACACACTCGATTTTTCCCCTATGCTTCTCTACAATAATTTGGTAACTAATAGATAAACCTAAACCAGTACCTTTACCCACAGGCTTAGTAGTAAAGAACGGTTCAAACAATTTATTTTTAAATTTTTCTCTTATTCCTGTTCCATTATCTTTAATACTAATAATTACGTTCTCTGAATTTGCTAGTTGAGTATGAATAGTAATTGAACTGGAGTGTTCTTTCATATCTTGACTAGCATTAATTTCCTGTTGGCGTAAAGCATCAATAGCGTTAACAAAAATATTCATAAATACCTGATTTAATCCTCCTGCATAACATTCAACAAGAGGCAAATCTCCATATTTTTTAATAACTACAATTTCCTGTTGTTTTTTCTGACCTTTAAGGTTATCTTGCAAAATTAACAGCGTACTATCAATCCCTTCGTGTATATTAACAGGTTTCATTTCTGCTTCATCAAGACGCGAAAAGTTCCGTAAACTTAAAACAATTTCACGGATACGTTCAGTGCCAATAGTCATTGAGTTTAATATTTTTGGCAAATCTTCAATAATAAAATCTAAATCTATTTTTTCAATTAAAAGATTTATTTCTGGGTTATAATTTGCATATTCTTTCTGGCATCTATCAATCAAAAGTAATAATTTTTGAATGTATTCTTTAACGTGTATCAAGTTACCATAAATAAAATTAACAGGATTATTAATTTCATGAGCAACCCCAGCGACTAACTGACCAAGTGAAGACATTTTTTCAGTTTGAATCAGTTGGACTTGAGTTTGTTGCAAAAATTCCAGTGTTTGTTGTAATTGAATATTTTGCTGTTTTAATTTTTCCGTTCTGGCCGCAACTTGCATTTCTAACATAGAATTAGTTTCTTCTAAGGCAGCTTGAGCATTTTTTTTAGCTTTTAAGTATTCTTTCAATAAACTTAATACTAAAAGCCACGCTGGAATAAGTACTATTAAACTGATAGTCGAAACAAAAATAGCCCAAATCATTCTTTGGCGATATGCAGCAACTTTTTTTTGCAAAGCAAGTGAAATATTTCTGTTCCTTTGAGCAACACCATCAGCATAAATTTGTTTCTGAGTTTCGTATTTGCGGCTGGATAATAGTATCTGTGCGGCTTCTTTCTGATTACTATTAACTAAATCAAAAGATTTATATTCCATTGCTACTAACTGCTGATTAGCCACATCAATCTTTTGGGAATTTTCATCTTCATAACTTTCAGGAGCCAGTTTCATAGACTCTTGAATCACCAGATCAAGTTTTGGTTCAAATTGGCGATATCGTTTTTCCCACATAACATTACCTGTAGCTGCATTCATCCGGGCAGACATCGTTAATACTTCATCAAGATAAGTAATTTTATCACTGAGCTTTTGGAGTTTAAATTCCTGTTTATTTATACTATTAAAGTTGTAATATGCCTGCCAGTTGAGCCAAACTTGAGGAATAAATAATAGTAATGTCAGCAGTACTGTCACACTTACTAGCTGAGAAGGAGTAAATTTAAGCTTATAAAATAAATGCATTTTCCTCCCTTGATATATTGTATATTTGGATACAAAGCAATTTATAACCTGGTAATAAACTGTTGATCTATCGAAGCCCGAAAGCAACTGGGTTTATACAAGCTAAATACCGCGCGATACCAGCAGGGCTTTACAGAATTTTGGTTTCTACAAGCCGCATACTGGCGTTAACCATAGCAAAACGAAGTATCAGACCGAAATTATCAGCAAGGGTCTGAGGAATTTAATACTTTATGACATAGTTTAGATGTATTTGTTCAAACTTACTGGCAAGCTGACTACAAGTGTAACATTTTTGTTTCTGAGTATGAATTAAGTCAAAATCGCTCCACCCATTAACCGTTCATAGCGATATTTCAACTCAGCTTTCATCAACAACCAACGTTCCAAAGTTGCGTCCATCTCAATCACCTTCTCTGCAACTTGTCTGGCTAAGAGTAAAATTTCCTCATCATCCACCAAACTTACTAAGGTAAAATCTGCTACACCAGATTGACGAGTTCCCAGCACTTCCCCAGGTCCACGAAAGCGCATATCCATTTCCGATATAAAAAAGCCATCCTGGGATTGTTCTAATACTTTCAGCCTTTCCTGAGCATCAGTACTCTTAGAATTACTCATCAATAAACAGTAAGATTGAGCCGCACCACGACCAACACGCCCTCGTAATTGATGCAGTTGTGACAAGCCAAATCTTTCAGCATTTTCGATGAGCATTACAGTGGCATTGGGAACATCCACACCTACTTCTACAACCGTAGTAGAAACCAAAATTTGCGTTTGATTGTCGCGGAATTTGGTAATCGCGTCGTCCTTCTCTGCGGAACTCATCCGACCATGTAATAACCCCACTTGAAAGTCAGGGAAAATACTTTCTTGTAACTTCTGATGCTCCTCTACGGCTGATCGCAAATCCAATTTTTCTGATTCTTCCACTAGAGGTAAAACTATATACACTTGCCTTCCTTGGGCAATTTCTCGGCGCATTAAGTCGTAAGCTTCGGCGCGTTTTTGCCCTGTTAACATAGTGGTCTGAATTTTTTGCCTTCCTGGTGGTAACTCATCAATCTGGCTAACATTCATATCCCCGTGTATTGTTAATGCTAACGTCCGAGGAATGGGGGTGGCAGTCATAGTTAAGACGTGGGGTTGGTCGCCTTTTTGTTGTAACAACGCTCGCTGTTTCACACCAAAACGATGTTGTTCATCAATTACCACTAATCCCAATTGGTTAAAGTTAACTGTATCTTGAATTAAGGCATGAGTTCCCACTAATAAAGGTAATTCACCTGTGACTAGCTGAGAGTGAATTTCTCGCCGTTTGGCAACTTTGGTAGAACCTGTCAGTAATTCTACGGGTAAATGCAACAGGTTAAACCAACTGACTAACTTGCGATAATGCTGTTCTGCTAAGACTTCCGTGGGAGCCATTAACGCCGCTTGATAGCCAGATTGAATGGCAGCGAGGATCGCAATTACAGCCACCACAGTTTTACCCGAACCGACATCACCTTGAATGAGCCGATTCATTGGGGTGGATTTTTCTAAGTCGTTGAGAATATCGTTGAGGACTCGTTGCTGTGCGCCGGTGAGTTGAAAAGGCAGAATTTCGGAGAATTTTTCGACTAGCTGACCTTTGGGGGCAAGAATAGCACTGGTTTGGATTTGGCGGGCTTGGTGCTGACGTTGTAATAAGCCCAGTTGCAGGTAAAAGAATTCATCAAATACTAGGCGACGACGAGCAGCTTGCAGAGTCACGCTGTCATCGGGAAAATGGATGTTAGCGATCGCATCCTTCAATTCCATCAAATTATATTTTGTCCTTAACCCTTTAGGCAAAGGATCTTTGAGGTGAACCGTAGCTGGTAAAGCCGCCGTGATTGCCTGTCTCACCATAGTTGCCATTACGCCCTCAGTTAAAGCATAAATTGGCACAACTCGACCAATAGTTAAAGAATCAATAGTATCTCCTGGATGTGCTAACACCTCAAGCTCAGGATTATCCAGAGTCAAACCATATCTACTTTCTTTTACCAACCCACAAGCCGCCAAAATACTGCCCACTGGGTAACGGCGTTTTAAACTTTCTTGCCAACCACGACTAGTAAAACGCGCCCCCGCAGAAAAGCGAGTAATTTTAATTTCACCTGTATTATCTTTGAGGATTAATTCTAAAATCGATAATTTCTTATTTTTAGGGCTAGTAAAACAGTTACAACGTTTCACATTCGCAATAATTGTTACCGTTTCACCCCCTTGCAATTCCCGGATATTTACCTGACGTGCATAATCAATATGATCACGGGGATAGTAGAAAAGCAAATCGCGCACAGTATACAAATTCAGCGCCGCTAATTTATCCGCCTGACGAGGGCCGATTTCTGGCAAATCGCTGAGTTTTTGGTCAATGTTTGGGGCTAATCTCCGACTCACTTCTGCCACAATGGGCGATTTCGGCTGAGATTTTTGGCGTTGATATATCTGTTGTTGCTCTGTGCTACTTGCTTTTGGTTCTTGCTGTAGTTGGTACAGATACCTGCGAGTTTCAGCTATCAGATGCTGTCTTTCTGACGCGTCCAGATGGGGGTAGTTTGCAAATTTTGCCGCTAGTTCTTGCCAACGACTACGTTCTAATGGGGACAAATCTGTGGGGAATTTCCCAAAGGTCAGGCAGAGAAATTCACTGAAGCGGTATTGTCTACCCATCAAGTCGATAAAGCCTCTATCTGCTTCTATGGCCAAGGCTTTTTGCAATCTTACCCAATCTGGTTTGTCATTGGTCATTGGTCATTAGTCATTGGTTATTGGAATATTTCACCTACTCAACACTCCTGTACAGGCGGGTTTACTAAGGATGTCGAGGAACCACAGACTCACTGCTTAAATCCGCCCCTACCCACTCAGCACTCAGCACTCTATTCATACCAACTCGCACGCCATGCAGACTCAGCTTCAGAAACTGAACGTTCGCGCTGCTTGTTTTGATAATCTCGCCCTATCTTTTTTAGTTGAACTAAGATATGGCGAATTTGCCTGCGGTTAGATGAAAGTTTTGTGTCGGCAAATTCAATTTCTGCTAATCTGAGGTTTATCGCCATAACCTTTGTTAGTCTGGACTTTTTTGAACCTGGCTCATTTTCAATTTCCACTACCAAGTTTAAGAGGTTGGGTGGACCTGGCATCACCTCGGCAGATGCTTCTGAAACAGCCGCCGCCGCTTCTAAAATTGGTTCTGGTAATTTTCTGGATAAAATATTGGCTCTTTGTAATAAAAGATTCGCGTCATGAGAAACTTTTTTTAGCTCCTGCTGGATTAATTCTTCCAGGTTTTGTTGCCATTTTGCTAGTTCTATCGGGTTGCTGGAATCAGGGTTAAAACTTTTCAGGGTTGAACTTATTTGGGGCAAAGCCGATGATTCAGACAACATATATGTTACTACCTCATCTATATTAAATCCCCCATCGCTCTCATCTGCTTCATTGTCCTCATCTGCTTCATTGTCCTCATCTGCTTCATCGTCCTCATCTGCTTCATCGTCCTCATCTTCCTGAGTCTGGAGGTAAGAAAGTAATAACTCAGAGGTTTCTTGTCCCAAATTGCGGATAGCTTGTTGTAATTTTTGGCGCTGATTTAGGGATAACTTGAGAAAGTTTTCGGGATATCCTTGGGTGCATAGATGGTAACTTGCTAGAATTAGCTGTTTCCGCAAGGCTTGTCCCAAGGTGGTTAAATAATTGGCATAAGCATTGTGGAGTTCTGCCGCGATCGCGCGGATCGCTTCTTGCAATGCTGCAATATCCCGTTCAATTAGCTCAATTGCTCTCGCCATATCTTCTCTTATTAATTGCCCATTTAATCGTCTAGCGTGGCATCAGCCATACTTTATTATGGTACAAGCGTACCTATTATTTGATTTATCTGTGTTTATCTGTGGTTCCTAACTTCTTTCTGCCTACCACAATATTCACTCACAAATCTCAATCCAATCACCTGCCTATACCGTAGCCCTGAGTGATGTTCGGCACTCCTAATTAATAAAACACAGGCCAGTTAATTATGACTGACCTGTGATTATACAAGTGCTGAGTTACAAAGGCAACTCCTGACTTCTAACTAAAGTTATTTGCTACCCATTTGTGCAGCAACTTCTTCAGCAAAATTACTTTCTTGCTTTTCAATGCCTTCACCCAGGATATAGCGAACAAAGCGATTAACTTTGATATCTTCGCCGACTTTAGCTTTAACTTGTTTTACCAAATCTTCCACAGAAATGCTTTGATCACGAATGAAAGGCTGATCCAACAAAGTCAATTCTTTCAGGCGTTTTTCAATCCGTCCCTGAACAATCTTTTCTTTGATGTTTTGTGGTTTGTTACCCAAATCATCTCGCCCCATTTCAATTTCTGTTTCTTTCTGGGCAAATTCGGCTGGGATTTCGTCTACGCTGACATACTCAACATTGGGACAAGCTGCAACTTGCATCGCCGCATTTTTGGCCAATGTTTGAAACTCTTCATTCTGAGCGGCTGACTCAGTTTGAGCATTCAGTTCAACTAAAACACCAACTCGACCACCAGTGTGAATGTAGCTGTCTACAACACCTTGTTTGCCTTCTGGAAGTGCAAAATTGACAAAGCGACGTACCTGGATATTTTCACCTAGCTGGGCAATGGTTTGCTTGATGAACTGGTCTACAGTTACGCTGGTTTCTTCAATATAGGGTTGCGCCAACAAAGATTCAACACTATCAACAGTCGCTGCTTGCTGGGCTAGATTTTTAACTAGAGCTTTAAAAGCTTCGTTACGGGCAACAAAATCGGTTTGGCAGTTGACTTCTATTAGTACACCAATTCGACCACTGGGTTGAATATAGGTGTCTACTAGACCTTCTGCCGCAATGCGATCGCTTTTCTTACCTGCTGAAGCAATCCCCTTTTGTCGTAGCCACTCTATACCTTTTTCGATGTCGCCGTCATTTTCTTTCAGCGCTTTTTTGCAGTCCATCATGCCTGCACCAGTTTTTTGGCGTAGCTCTTGGACGAGTTTTGCAGATATTTCCGCCATGTTGCCTCAATTCCTAACTTGACCTTGAGTTGTAATCGCTCACGGGTGTTGAGTATTTCTATCTTACTCAGGGCTGGTGAAGAAAAAGCGATGAAGTATGGAGCGTGAGCTTTTTAGTCTCCATACTCAATGATTCAGCTACTTAATTATGCTTATGCTTATGCTTCTTCCTCAGATGTGGAGTCAGCACCAGACGCGTCAGCATATTCGCCTTCGTCATAGTCATCATCATACTCAGAACCGTCGTAGTCTTCGTAATCGTCTTCACCTTCGAGGGTCCCGCCACGACCTTCATAAATCGCATCTGCCAATTTGCCGACGATCAACTTAATTGATCTGATGGCATCATCGTTAGCTGGAATGGGGATATCTACTACATCTGGATCACAGTTTGTATCTAACATAGACACAATTGGCAGTCCCAGTTTTTGGCATTCTTGAACTGCGTTATATTCCCGCCGTTGGTCTACAATCACTACCACATCGGGGACTTTCCGCATATTCTTAATACCACCCAGATATTTTTGTAGCTTCGTCATCTCTCGACGCAACATCGAAGCTTCTTTTTTGGGCAGTAAATCTAGTGCGCCGCTTTCTTCCCGGCGTTCTAAATCTTTGAGACGGTCGGCTCTGGTTTTGATGGTTGCCCAGTTGGTGAGCATTCCACCCAACCAACGTTGGTTAATGTAGTGAGAGCCACAACGAGCTGCTTCTTGGGCGATAATTCCTGCGGCTTGGCGCTTAGTCCCAACGAAGAGGAATTTTTTACCTTGCTCAGACTGCGATCGCATATAGTTATACGCATTATCCATCAACTGGGCAGTCTGCACCAAATCGATAATGTGTACACCATTGCGGGAAGTATAAATGTACGGAGACATTTTTGGGTTCCAACGTCGGGTTTGATGCCCGAAATGTACCCCTGACTCCATCATTTGAGCCAATGAAACTACTGGCATATTTTTTGAACTCCTATTCGGGTTAAACCTCCACCCAGTTGTATTTCCATTACAGAAACACCCGAATTTCTGGATGTGCGAGATTAGACAACTCTTCTAGTATATCACAATAGGTTGACTATTGAAACTAAAAAAATTCTTTCCATGTATACAATTTAATATATTGTTAAGTGTTTGTAGTGTTTTTAGCT
>NZ_JAYGHH010000031.1:3607-23296 GCF_034931045.1 Nodularia sp. UHCC 0506 | reverse complement strand
CAAATAACACCGTCATATATTGTTGTATTATTTATTATCGTTGCATTAGTCAATACCTTCGCCAATTTACGAGGGTGAGTTGATGATGCTTTAACCATGAACTCCCATTTCTTTGAGGCTTGGCAAAAACCATAAGTCCTCAAAATTACTTTCAGGTTTGGCACAAGGGATTTTTAATGTATTAACCGCAGTGTAAGGATTTGAAATGATAAACGACCTTTTAGACGACATACCTATATAGGGGTAACTTTGTCAGTTCTGCCCAAATTTTTGTCACCTCTTATTTAGGTGAAGGTATTGATTAATACTAGGATCAAAAAGTATAATTTTTAAATCATTTTTCCAGTCAATGCAACATCCACTAGCCCCAAAAAATGAGCCAGAAAGACTCAATGCACTTTTTAAATATAACATTATTGATACTGAGTCTGAACAGGCATTCGACGATTTAACCGCTTTAGCTGCCTATATTTGTGGTACTCCCATTGCTTTAGTCAGTCTTGTAGATCATAATCGGCAATGGTTTAAATCAAAAGTTGGGTTAGAAGTCACAGAAACACCCAGAGAACTGGCATTTTGTGCCTACACTATATGTCAGCCAGAAGATTTATTAATTGTCCCCAATGCTTTACAAGATGAGCGATTTGCTGCTAACCCATTAGTCATATCTGACCCTCATATTCGCTTCTATGCAGGCGCACCCTTAATCACACCTGATGGTTTTGCTATTGGCTCTTTATGCGTAATTGACCGGATACCACGAGAATTGAGTTTAGAACAAAAACAAGCATTAGCAGCTTTGAGTCGCCAAGTAATTAGCCAATTAGAACTGAGAGTTAATATAGCTAAATTAAAACAAAATATTAGTTGCCGTCAACAAGTAGAAAAAACTCTCCGCCACACTAATCTCAATTTGAATAAAGTGGCTAATAAGTTGCGACAAACTCAAGTCCAGTTAATTCTCAGGGAAAAAATGTCTAGCTTGGGTCAAATGGTGGCGGGGATAGCTCACGAAATCAATAATCCCATTAACTTTGTTCATGCTAATATCGGCCATTTGAAGACTAATTTTCAAGATATCGTTGACTTACTATCTCTTTACCAGCAGCACTATCCCCAGCCGCATCAGGAAATTCAAGCTAAAGCCAATGCCATAGATGTAAAATTTTTGATTCAAGATTTGCCAAATATCTTCACATCTATGGAAACAGGTAGTAAACGGGTTAAAAACATTGTTTTGTCTTTACGTAATTTTGCTCGTTTGGATGAATCTGAAAAAAAAATTGTTGATATCCATGAAGGGATTGATAATACACTATTAATTTTGCAGCATAGGTTGAATGCTACAGACACATATCCAGGAATCCAAATTATCAAAGATTATAGTCACCTCCCACAGATAGAATGCTATCCAGCACAACTGAATCAAGGATTTATGAATATTTTAAATAATGCTATCGATGCTATAGAAAATTTATGGATAGAAAACACAAAAAAGATAAAATCAGATGTTCATAAAATTGATTATATGAATAATTTACAACAAGCACAACCCCAAATTCGGATTCGCACCGGCATTGATCATAAGAATCATGTATTTGTAAGGATTGCTGATAACGGAATAGGAATTTCTGAAGCAATTCAAAAACGGATGTTTGACCTATTTTTTACCACTAAACCTGTCGGTAAAGGTACAGGTTTAGGACTATCAGTCATATATCAAATTGTGGTTAAAAAACATGGTGGTAATCTCAAATATAAAACACAATTAGGCAAGGGGACTGAATTTATTATTGAAATTCCTCTAAAAAATTAAGCAATTGATTGAGAGATCGAAAAAGTCAAATTATAAAAGCCTTTGAAGTGACAGGAAAAATTTAACAAGGATAATGAGCCTTGTCAAAATGACCATTTATCAAAAAAATTATTAATTAATTCTTGTGCCTTTAATGCTGTTGTACCTAAAAACTTCCCTATCTATACCATCAATTTACTATGATTTCTTGCAGTTATTTATCTGGTATTTCCCGATAAGCTGCATAAACTCCTTTAACGTTGTACCAATTGAGAAAAATTCGGGCAACTTCTAACGCTAACTGGGGTTTACCTAAATTAATGAGCCATTGCAAGAAAGGAGCCATTGTGCGCTCATTCAGTGTGCCATTCAGTGAGAGCAGACCCCAAAGTAAACGATGAAACCAAGTCATTTGAATCATCATTTTTACTTCCCAAGTGGGATGCTTTTGATAAAATAAAACTCCCATGCGTCCGCGTTGAATTTCTTGGTCAATTAACCGGGGAATTTGCTCTAAGTTAAATGGTGGATGCCAATGATAGCCAACTGCGGCTGGACATTTAATTAGTTGTAGTCCCAGTTTTTTGAGTCTGACACCTAATTCTAAATCTTCCCAACCATAGAGTTGGAAGCTATTATCAAATAATCCTGCTTTCTCTAGCCAATGTTTAGGAATGGCTACGTTACCTGTAGCAAAAAAAGCTGCGGAAAAATCTGTGATTTTATAGGGTTCCGCCGTGGGATTATCGAAGTTACAAGTATTAATGACTGCACCGTAGGTGAAAAAGCGATCGCTTCCCAGTTTTTCCCTTCCTTGCACAAGTGCATCTGCATGAGCTTGTAGGAAATCTTGCAGCACCACCAAATCGCTATCAATGAAGATAATTGTGTCTCCCAGTGCCTTGTTAACCCCCAAATTACGAGCCGCAGCCGGGCCAGCGTGGTCTTGTTCAAACCATCGTACATGAGGAAATTCTTCTTTGTGTGCGGCCAACCATTCTAAAGTGCGATCGCTAGAACCATCATCAACCAAAACAACTTCGTAATCAGTCACTGAATTAGATGCACTCAACACCTGCACCTCCAAAGCTCGGAGGCATTTCTCTAAAATTGGCTGGCGATTATAAGTCGGTATCACAACGCTGAAAAACACAGTCTCACCCATAACAGTATTACCCATCTCCAGGATAGGACAGCAGGTGACTAAACACTGTTCCTTAGTGGCTCAAATGCTCAAAAATAATTTTAGCAACAATATTCTCTTCTCAGTGCATCAAACTAGATTTATTGTCAAACTTGTATAAATTAATATAGCGAAAAATATTTTTATTGTTTTCTCAATGCCAAGAATATCAATGATTGACATATCATATAATCATATATATACTATCAAATCAAGTATAATTTGAACATTATTTAATGCAACTTGATGAAAAATTCTTGATATTTGCAAGATCACTGTTGAAACGATTTGTAGCAACAGACAGAGTACTGAGTCCACTACAAACTCCTCATCTAATTCACAGTACGTATTTCACTTTCGACTTTTGTTATACCTGTAATAACCACACCTTAACCAACATTTATCTACAAAGATATTTAATAATAATTACTTGCAATAAGATAGGGCTAATAACAAGGTGAAACACCTATAATTATAGTTTATAATGCCTACTGTATAAAGATTTTGCTTATATGAGCAAGGGAGATTTATTCCTAAATAGTAGCAATTTATTACCTATACAAAGCATGATTGTTATTCAAAAAAAGTTGGGGAATAAATTGAAATTAAACAAGAGATAACCTGTTATTAATCATTATTGCCTAAATTGAAATAAGAATAATAGTGCTAATTATTCAGTAAGCAAAGCAGCCAATATTTATTGGTAATTAACTAAGGGTAGTTAGATGTAAAACTTTTAGGAAAATTCTACAAATACATAAATCATGGAAATAATTTGTGTCAAGTTGCCAGAATTTTCAATTGCTGCTGATATCTAAAAATGAAACTGAATAGCAAAGTTGTAAACCTTAAATAGCAATACCTAATCATGAAAGGACACCTTCACCCCAAAAACGATATAACTATCAACCCATCCGGTAACGAGTCAATTCTTGACGTAATTGGACGCGTCAGCATGAAGCGCAGACGTTTTATCACGACAACTGCGGCAGCTACTGCGGCAACTGTGTTTAGTGATATTGCGATCAGTGGTTTTCTCCAAACTGTAGAAGCAGCACCAGTTCCAGCCGGACTTGGTTTTGCTGGTATTGGTTTCGAGAGCATCGAGCCAAATCTGCTCAATCCAGCCACAGGAGTGTTACAAAAGGATCTTGTTACTGTTCCCAAAGGTTACACAGCCAAAGTTTTAGTTGCATGGGGTGATCCCATCATGCCTGGTGCGCCAGACTGGTTGCCAGATGCTTCCCAGGATGCAGCCGCACAAGAAAAGCAGTCCGGGATGAACCATGATGGGATGCACTTCTTCCCCTTACCAGGACGAAGCTATCTCAACCGGACAGCAGGTTTACCAGCAGTTGTAGAAGGACGCGCATATAACAATCGGGGGCTACTGTGCGTTAACCACGAATATACCCAAGAAATCTTCCTTCATCCCACTGGTAATACAAGTGATGCCGAAATGACCATTGAGAAAGCTAGGAAGACTCAAGCTGCTCACGGTGTATCTGTTCAAGAAGTAGTCAAAGACAGATTTGGTAATAGCTGGAGTGTTAATCGCAATTCTCGTTATGGTCGCCGGATCACTGTCAACACAGAAATGCGCGTTTCTGGGCCGGCGGCTGGTGATGCGTTGATGAAATCCAAGAAATTCTCTATTGAACCTAATGGATCGTTTGAAATTGGCATCAACGATGGCTATACCGCTTATGGTACAGTAAATAACTGCGCCCACGGCATAACACCTTGGGGTACTTACCTCACCTGTGAAGAGAACTTTCAAAGTTACTTTGCTAACCCTAATCCAGATATAGTTAATATTCCTGGACTGGAAAATAAAGCTGCTGATATCCGCAATGGACAAAGACGCTACGGCATCTCTTCAGCATCCGGTTATCGCTGGCCTGTGGTTGATCCCCGCTTTGATGCTTATAACAATCCCCTAGAACCTCATTTATTTGGTTGGATAGTGGAGATTGACCCTTATGATCCCGATAGCAAGCCAGTTAAGCGCACCTCTATGGGTCGCATCAGACACGAGAGCGCTCAATATGTTGTCGATGATAACAACCGTCTGGCCTACTATACAGGCGACGACAACGTAAACGAGTATATCTATAAGTTCGTTTGCTCTCGTCAATATAATCCTAATGTTCGTAGTGCTAACAGTGACCTGCTTGACCACGGTACACTATATGTTGCTAAGTTTAATGATGATGGTACTGGCCAATGGCTACCTCTAGTTTATGGACAGGGTGGTTTAACACCAGAGAATGGATTTAATAGCCAAGCTGAAGTGCTGATTAAGACCCGACAAGCTGCCGATAGACTTGGCGCAACCATGATGGATCGCCCAGAATGGATTGCTGAACGTCCCCGGATTGGTGGATTCAATGAAGTTGAAGTCTACTGCACATTGACCGCTAACAATCGTCGCGGAACAAGTCCGGCTTCCTCTAATAACCCAGACGGTATAAACCAAGCTGGTAGTGCGCGTCCTCCTGTTGATCAGGCTAACCCACGTCCGGATAACATTTACGGTCACATCATTCGTTGGCGTGAAACTGGACGCAGTGTTGCAGCTACCACCTTCAGTTGGGATATTTTTGTTCTGTCTGGCGACAAACAGGACAGCAATTCCAATCGTCAAGGTAATATCAATGGTGACGACTTTGTAAATCCAGATGGTCTATGGTTTGACTACTACGGTCGTCTCTGGATTCAAACTGACCAATCAGGTACAGGTACAGGTAGTACAATTAACATTGGCAGTAACTCGATGGTTTGTGCCAATCCTAATGATCCTAGAGAAGTTAAGCTGTTCTTGAGCAGTCCTACAGACTGTGAAGTTACTGGTGTAATCACTACACCTGATCACAGAACCATGTTCATCAACATTCAGCACCCAGGTTCTCGCGGAAGTGTTGCTAATCCCACCAGCAGAAGTAACTGGCCACATAGCCAAGGTTATGGCCCCCAAGGTCGCCCCCGTTCTGCGACAGTGGTAATCACAAAGAATGATGGTGGCATTATTGGTACTTAATTCTTTAGTGAAGCAATCTTAAAAAGTTGAGTTTTATATCCCCAACTTCTTGAAGGAGTGGGGATATTTTTTGCACCGCTATATCTGATCTAAATAAGTTAAGTGTAGGGATATATTTTAATATCATATTTATAACAAATCAATAAATGTATGCTCTATCTATGCCGATAGTTTGAAGTATTTATCAGTGTTTTCTCTAATTAGATAAATGATAAAAATAGCAATAGTTGATTTTGAGATTTTAAAAAATAAATTTGATATTTAGCTCTCAGCATTAAATTAAATTAGTACAGCACAACAGAAATAGACCTACATCTCAAATGAATTAAAAGCTTACAGAACAAGCTTTTCGACTTTCGGCTTTTGGTTTTGAATAGTCTGTTAATTTATACTGGCGTTGAATAAATGCTTTTAGATTAATAACAACTGTTTGTTTTTGAACAGCAAAAAAAACAAGTAATTACTTTTATTTTGTTTTAAGATAAGGTTAAATTTAGTTAAAAGTTTGTTGATATTACTAATAAATACAAAAATTGTTTTAACTACTTGACTAAGTAATTCTTTTTAAGTAATATGACTCTGTTACAAGATTTACGCCTCCTAAGTTTTAACCCAGGCTTAACCTAAATTGTGCTGAAATATTAATGTTTTTCTCTGAAGATACTGAAGAGTAAGCACACTTTTAACTCAGCAGTTTGTGTTGATAAAATTACTTGCACTAACAGTAACTAAAAAGAGGGAAATATCCCACAGTACACATTTAAAACGCGTAAATTGCAAGCAAATTAAACTTTCAATAATAGGAATATAAGTCGATGAAATTCAACAAAAAAGTAGCGATCGCCTTAGTTGCAGTTTCAGCTAGTGTATTTGGCTTCGGTTCTGTAGCCTCTGCTGGTGAAGGTGGTGTGGCTGGAGCCGTAGCAGCTACACTGGACGATAATGGTGTAGTAACTGAAATGGCTGCGGCTGGTGCTGTTGGTAAAAATGATGCAGCTGCTACAGCTACAGCCCAATTTGGTATTGTTTCAGCTTCTTCTTTGGGTAGTGCTGGTGTCATCGAATTAATCAGCGACAACGGATTTTATTCCTTTACAGAAGGTGAGAATTCTGAAGGCGAAACTTACAACAATGTCACTCTTAAAGGTAGTGCAGACACTGCTTTAGGAACAAGCCAAGCTAACTCTATTGCTACCTTCACTGAAACCCCCATCGGATCTGTAGAAACTGGATTTTAGTTTCTCAAATTCTTCACCCACTCAATGTAATTACTGTTTAGTAAAGTTATCTAGAAACTATCCATTTCTTTAATAACCCGAAAAAGTGATTAGGGTATCAAGAATTTAAGCAGCCATAATATCAGGAGTCAGACTGATATTATTCTCAAATTCTCTCAACCCTAAATGTTTTGTATTTATTGGTTAGAGGCACAATTTCTATGTGTCTCTAGCTTATTGCATCAGAAAATAAATCACGCCTAAAATAGCACTATTTTTGGCTATGAATTTTGATTTACAGAAATAATAGTCAAACCTTATAAAAGGGTAAACGAAAAATCTAATTTCGCCAGGTGTTTATTACTATCTTTTATAAAACTTTACAATGATTTTGTTTCACAAAAGCTTAAGGTTGGCATTTGTATTATTATTGAGTTCAGGAACAATATTTTTTGCTAAAACGGCTGGCGCTGAGACATCTGCAAACACATTGGAACTGGACAATTTCAATAATAATAACAACTTAGAATTATCTCTAAACCCTGAAGACAAAAACCCCTCTGAAACCTTAGAAAATGCTTCTGCATTAATTACCAATGTGGAATCTTTGAAGGTTATGTCAGCTTCAGATCAGCAATTACCAGTCTCTGCATCTAATTTTACTCAACAAACACAAGTAGCAGATTTAGCAAAGGCTAATTCCCAGATTCCCCCTTGTGTTCCTAGCAATAATCAACAAGCAGAATTTCCTGTAGTCACGGATTTAGCCCAAACTAATTCTCAATTTCAGTCTTGTACTCCCAATAAAATTAGTCAAGCTGGATCTAATAAACAACTAGATTTACTAGATCCCAGATCAGAACCACAACCTAGAGTTGATGAATTGGATCTTGACCAAAAATTTCCAACAGAACCAATACTCCAGGAACAAGAATATATTATCCCCCCTAGAATTGCCAATGATCAAAAAGTCCATCCCCGCACAACTACTATCCCACTAAATGGGGTATTAATTAATCACTTAACCAACAGACAATTAAGTGTTGGTTCCAGCTTTAGTAATAACCGAAATACTACTTTTGATATTAACACAACTGTCAAATTGAATGGATTTATTAAAGAAAATTTGACAACAAATAATATTTTTACTGTAGAGCAAACAGGAGAATATTTGCAACTGCAAACGGTGAGGAAAACCAGAGAAGTTGCGGTTGATTTCCGAGAACCCCGAACTATGCTGGGGACACAGTTACAATTTAGCATGACGGCTTCATGTAACTTGCTTGGTGGAAATGCAGATCAAACCTGCACATATATTCCTGGTTTAAAATCTGCTGATATCAATCCTAATACCATGACACCCACTCGGTTTATTCAAACTTCGAGAGTAGGTGATGTAGTAAAACCAGAAACTTTAGCTGCAATTAGCCAACCAGGTTTTCAATCTGGTGCTAATGGTCAAGAAATTGGCATAAATTTATATTTACCCAATACAGGTTCATTTGTGGGTAATAGTAATGGAGATCAATTATCTATCAACAGAAGAGAGGAAATAGAAAATACACCCGCAGCAATTTATTCTAGAGTTAGGCAGATTCTCAAAGTTAACGACCGTGAAGCTGTAATTGGTCGGACAATACGAGGGTTTAATTTTATTTTAAATGATGATAATACTTTACTGAATACAGTTTTACAACTGGGATATAATTTTTTACCTGATATTGTGCCTAATATTGCAGGTTCAGAAAAAAAAGTCAACTCAAATGTTAACAATAATTTATTGTTAGCTGCTAATAATGTCAGACTTCCTGCTAATAGTTTAACTGCTTATCATGGGGGAATTGGTAGAGCGCAGAGTGTTCCGCGAACAGCAACAAATTTGGGACAAGTACCTGCTGCTACATTCAACAGTCTTTGGTTAGGTGCATCACCTGTGATCAAGCGCAACTCGGAAATTACTACCCGTTTTGAACAAGTTAGCCTCCAGACAGTCTCGGCTGCTGGTGGTGGAGAAGGGGGATATGCTTCTAACGTGGGTTTTATTGCTAACATCAATAATGAAGTTTTTTCTCGTGCTAATTTAGAAAATTTCTATACTCAGATTTATGTTACATCTTTAAATCAAGAGGTGAATAATGTGACAACTAATAGATATAGAGAAGAAACAAAATATGCACCTCATTTGAGTTTTACAGGAAATATCACAGGGACACAAGAAGCTTTAAGATATTATACAGGTGTGATCGGTGCAGATGAAATTAAAGCTTATGGTGGTGTGGATTTTACTAAAAATACGGCCAACGGATGGAACTTTTCAGGGGGGGTAATTGGCTATATTAATCCAGACATTGATTACTACAGTCAAATCACAGGTAGTATTGGTAAACGTATCCCTTTCAGTCGGAATAGTAATTTAGTGTTATCCACTGGTGTTAATTATGCTTTTGATCGGGAAACTCTCCCTAATAATAATTTTGTTAATTCTATTACAGTCAGAGCTAGAGCAAATATAGGTCAGGTTTGGTTTGGTTTAACTAATTATTTTGGGGATATTTTACCCGATGCAGTGAAGAATACTCTGGTAACAAGTATGGGGATTGAATTTAGCAATAGTTTTGCGTTATCAGCATACTATAATCCCATCAATGAAAATCCAGGCCGTTCTGTCTATGGTGCGGGAGCAAGATTTCGACTCGGCACAAATCCGAATAGTCCCACACTCAACCTATCCTGGCAAAATAATCAGTACGACTATGGCAGAGATAGCGCTGATAATGAATTGAAAATAAATGAGAATATATTTACCGTATTTTTGAGAGGTAATTTTTAAAGAGGTTTTTAACCTACATACCTTATAATAATGACTCATTCTTTGTTTTTCTAACTGGAGAAACCAATGGGTCGCGCTAAAAAGGTTATCTTGGCATATTCTGGGGGAGTGGATACTTCTGTTTGTATTCCTTACCTGAAAAATGAGTGGGGTGTAGAAGAAGTAATTACCCTCGCAGCAGATTTAGGTCAGGGAGATGAGTTAGAACCAATCCGAGAAAAAGCGCTGAAATCGGGTGCAAGTGAGTCACTAGTGGCTGACGTGAAAGAGAGTTTTGTTAAGGATTATGCCTTTGCTGCGATTCAAGCAAATGCCCTCTATGAAAATAGATATCCCTTGGGAACGGCCTTGGCTCGTCCTCTAATTGCCAAAATATTAGTTGAGGCTGCTCATAAATATGGTGCTGATGCGATCGCACACGGTTGCACTGGTAAAGGTAATGATCAGGTTCGTTTTGATGTGGCTTGCGCTGCGCTGAATCCTAATCTGAAAATTCTCGCACCGGCGAGAGAATGGGGGATGAGCCGTGAGGAAACCATCGCTTATGGTGAAAAATGTGGTATTCCTTCACCTGTAAAAAAATCTTCTCCTTACAGCATTGATAAAAATTTGCTTGGTCGTAGTATTGAAGCTGGCGTACTGGAAGATCCAGCCGTTGAGCCTCTAGAGGAAATCTATGAAATGACCAAGGCGATCGCTGATACGCCCAATGAACCAGAGTATATTGAAATTGGTTTTATACGCGGTATTCCTACCAGTCTGAACGGTAAACCGCAAAATCCAGTTGAGCTAATTGAACAGCTCAATCAGGTAGTGGGAAATCACGGTATTGGGCGGATCGACATGATGGAAAACCGCCTAGTAGGGATTAAATCTAGAGAAATCTACGAATCACCCGCAATGTTAGTGCTAATTCAGGCACACCGGGATTTAGAAAGCCTGACTTTGACAGCAGATGTCAGCCACTACAAGCGAGGTATTGAAGAGACTTACACTCAAATTGTTTATAACGGTCTTTGGTACAGTCCACTTAAAAGCGCACTAGATGCTTTTATTCAAAAAACACAAGAACGAGTTTTAGGGACTGTACGAGTAAAACTTTTTAAAGGTAACGCTACTGTAGTGGGGCGTTGGAGTGACAATTCACTTTATAGCCCAGATTTGGCAACCTATGGATCTGAAGACCAATTTGATCACAAAGCAGCTGAAGGCTTTATTTATGTTTGGGGTTTACCCACTCGCATTTGGGCGCAGCAAGGTAAAAGTTAGGAAATAGGAAATAGGTAATGGGTAATGGGTAATGGGTAATGGGTAATGGGTAATGGTAATAGGTAATGGTAATAGGTAATGGTAATAGGTAATAGGAAGTTTGTTCTCCCCTGCACCCTAGACCCTGCCCCCTGCCCCCTGCCCCCTGCCCCCTGCCCTTCCTACTCCCCTGCTGCTCGCTTGACTTGGCGAGACTCTAACCAGATGGGTATAGCGATTAATGCAACTAGGATTAGTAAAGCTGCGATCGCAAATTGACTTACCCAAGCAACTAGTTGATCTAAAGAAATAACTTTACCAGCAAAAAAAGCTAATGTTACCATCACACTAGCCCAGGTGGTTGCTCCTGCTAAGTTGTACAAAAAGAATTTGCCAAAAGGCATTTCAGCTATACCAGCTAGTGGGGCTGCAAAAATTCGCAGTAATGCAAAAAAGCGCCCGAAAAATACAGCTTTAGTAGCATTTTCACTAAATTGATTTTTAATACTCAACAAACGCTCATCGGAAATCCGAAAGATTTTACCTAGTCGTACCAGGAAAGGCCAACCGCCTATTCTACCAATCCAATAACCACAAGCACTCCCAATTACAGCACCTGTGACGGCATCACTGAGAACTAACCAATAGTTTAGTTCCTCACTCCCCGCTAGAAATCCGCCGACTATGGTCACGGTTTCACCAGGTAGGGGAATGCCCAAATTTTCTAGCAAAATGCCCAAAAAAATTGCCCAGTAACCATACTGGTGGGCAAATTCCTGGATGTTTTCTAGTGAAATCAGCTCAAGAGACATCCCGCACCGCCGCCTTTACAATTTTTTACCTTTCATCTATCTTGGCTCTTCTATGCCTGGGGTGTCAATCAATTCTTTGGGGGGTTTAAGCAGTGAGTCTGTGGTTCGTCGAAATCCTTAGTAAACCTTCCTCTATAAGAGTGCTAAGTGCTGAGAGGAAATGGGGAATAATTAATGGACAATAGCTGATTCACTGAAATTTGTTGGGTATTTTTATCATTCCCTACCATAAATTTGTACTGATATGCTGCCTTGTTACGCATTTTTATGGAAATTTTATAAAAATCATGGTTAAATATAAAAGTATAGTAAAAGATACCCCTGATACCGAAATTGTCAAGCCACTATGCCTATATTTAAGGTAGTTAACATAAAGTATACGGCGTAAATACCGAAGCAAATGATTTCAACAAAACTGCTGTAACTTTATAAATCTGAAAGTTAAACAGTAATTTTGTCTTTGAAACTGAAGCAGTATTGATGTCAAATTTTTTTCTGTTACGTGTTTCCATTACTTAGTTGAATTTATGACTATCTCACAAGAACAAGTTGTTTTATTCAAGCCCCAAGGTAGTATAGACTTGCAAGGTGGCATGAATTTTAGTCAACAGATGCTTGAAGTAACACCCCAAGCTGGCCAACTCTGGGTTATTGACCTATCAGAAGTAGATTTCATGGATAGTTCAGGATTAGTCCCCCTAATCAATGGACTAACATCTGCACGTGAAAGTGGTTGTCGTTTAGTTTTGTGCAACGTGCAAACTCCAGTCAGGTTGATTTTGGAACTAACACAACTGGACTCAGTGTTTGAGATTTTCGACACTTACGAAGATATTTTCATCAGTGCCAATGATAGAAATTTAGCAGTCGCATAATTTAACAACTCTGAGAGATTTATCTGCAATGGGGCAAATTTTTGGCGTGAGGAGTGTTAAGAAATATTAAATTCAGTTAAAACAGGTGTAGTCATAAATCACCAAATCAGTTAAAAATCAGCTTTGGCGACGAGGATCGCAAAAATTGACCACTTCCATCCAGGTAAGTGGTTTGTTATTGTGGCAAATACATCAAAGGTAGGGAACAGGGAATGGGGAATAGTTTCAGCTATCTGTCATCCTTGACAAGCTATGAGAGACTTCCAAATAAAAAAATATCCCGTCGTTTTGAGAGCAGGGGGGCAGGGAGCGGGGAGCAGGGGGAGGAAAGGTCATTTTAGTTGCAGAAATTTGGGTCAACTTTTTTGTGGAGTTCTCTTAGGCATTTTGCACAGTAGAAATATGATTTTCGTCAGCTTCTGAGCGGGGAAAATTTGGCAAATCAATGCCACTATGACTAGTTGTCCGAGTTTTTATGGCTAAACGGTAACTTACACTTTGCAGTTCTGCTTGAAGTTTGCGGTTTTCTCGTTGTAAAGTCGCCACCTTTTCTCTAACTGGAGCCATACGCTCTTCAAACTTACGACGGTAAATTTGAGGTAATTCTTGTACAACCTGCTCTAACATCCGACTACGATCAGTTAGTTCTTGTACTGACTGGCGCAATTGGTAGATTTCGGTATCACGAGTGGTCATTTGTTCTTGGTAGAACGTTACCTGCTCCTCAACCGCTTGCAATTGTTCTTGCAATGCTTGCAACTTACTCGCATCATATTCCGGTTCAGAGCGCTGGGGCATAAAGTTAGTATTGCCCTTAACTAGCCGGAAGAGTTCTTGAGATAGCTGTTGCACTAATTGATCACGAAGCTGCAACTCTTGGCGCAACTGCGATACCTCAGTAGAGAGAATTTGGATGTTAGGTGTGTCAGTTTGGCTCACAGTGGTTTACAGCTCCCATTGACGAATGCTTGTCCAATCTTAGGTGTAACTGCGATGGTACTGCTTTTTACAGTTACTTGTTAATTTAGCATTCCCAACTCAACCCAAAAAAGATCAAGGGTAAAAATTTTTGAGGTTTACTCTTTTCAGTACTGAGTACTGATGTAGAAAAACTCAACACTCAGTACTGATAATTCAGAAGATTTTTTAGGCAGAAATAGCAACTGTTTCTTCTGCTGCTTCTACTTCTACTGTTTCTTCTGGTAGATCCTGCTTAATAGTCAAGTAACGAATCACTTCTTCACTTAAACGCATAGCACGTTCCATAGGAGCGATCGCAGTTCCTGGCCCAGTGTAGTCCATTTGAACGTAGATGCCATCCCGATGCTTTTTGATTTCATAAGCCAGGCGACGTTTACCACGATTTTGAATTGTGATATTCTCAGCACCTTGTTCAGTGAGCAAGCTCTGATATTTAGTAATTGCTTGCTCTACCTGTTCATCGCTTAAATCTGGACGCAGAATGTAAATTGTTTCGTAAACTATGGACATGATTTTAAGTCACCTTATGGACGAAGGGGCTGCTGATGTGATTTTATACAGAAATATCACAAAGGATACTAACGATAATCAACATCTAAGCAACAAGGAACTATAATCTTACCAGTTTTCAATTTGAATCATTAGCCAAATTCCCATTTTTCACAAACAGCTTTTAATCGCAGACAAAAGGATATTAATCAAGGTTATGGCGCAGCGCTATGTGCGAGTTCAAAATCTAGAAGGCAAGATTTATTATGGATTGCTACAACTATCCCTCAATGTGCAGGTGCTAGATGCTCCACCCTGGTTAGAAGGGCAACCCACAGATTTAATTCTAGAACCCGAAAAATACCAAATTCTGACTCCCTGTGCGCCCTCAAAAGTTGTGGCCGTAGGCAAGAATTATGTAGACCATGCCAAAGAGATGGGAAGCACAGTTCCAAATGAACCCTTAATATTTCTCAAGCCTTCAACATCGATTATTGCCACGGAAACAGAAATTAAGTATCCGCCCCAGTCGCAACGGGTAGATTACGAAGGTGAGTTAGCGTTAGTGATTGGCGATCGCACTTGTGACTGCACAATAGAAGAAGCTCAAGCCAAAATTTGGGGCTATACCATTGCTAACGATGTGACAGCGCGGGATTTACAACAAAAAGATAGCCAATGGACTCGCGCTAAAGGTTTTGATACGTTCTGTCCTCTAGGCCCTTGGATTGTCCGAGAATTAAATCCTGGGGCGAGATTGCAGACCTTTTTAAATGACGATGCTATACCTGTGCAATCTGCCTGTATTGATCAGATGGTATTTCCCCCTGATGTTCTAGTGTCCTACATTAGTCAGGTAATGACACTAATGCCAGGAGATGTGGTGCTAACTGGTACACCATTGGGTGTAAGTCCACTGCACATAGGCGATCGCGTCCGTGTGGAAATTGAAGGTATTGGTCGCCTAGAAAACAAAGTAACTAGGCGTTAACTTTTAGCGCACTTGCATATGCACTGCATCAGAAATGGCCGGAATTTCTGCATAACGCCCAAACAAGGATTGGGTAACAGAATAGACAACTGCTGCCACTATGCCGATAAAGATGGTGTTGGAGATGGTTTCTAAAGCAAAGTCAGCACCAGGAATTGAATTCACAACTTCCAGCACTATGAAACACAAAAATAAAACAATGTCCAAAAGAATAGCCTGCATAGTGTTGAAACGAATGAAGTGACTAATTTTTTCGTTTCTCACCACTAACAAGAATAAGGCAAAGAAAATAATCAGGCTGGCAAAAGGGATACTGCTATAAATTCCCTGTATAGGAATCAAAGGGATAAATAGCAACCCGATGACTGGAAACTCTCTGAATAAAAAGCTCCCAAAGGCTAGACCTTCAACTAGGGGTAATAAATAAGGTAAACAAGCAAAAATCCGGTCGGAAACCGTTGTAGACCCGCGCCAAGTCATTGTGCGTTCTCCTATGGCTAAAATGTAAGACTTCTTGAGCATAGGATAACGCAATTGCTTAGTCTTGCTGAGAAATTCGATGAAATTATTCTCTGCCACAAGCCAGGAAGTTAAAAAAGTGTTCAAAGCTCAAAAGTATAAAACCACTGAGTTTATCTCCCCACTCAGCACTCAACACTCCCCCCACACTCAGCACTCAGCACTCCCCACACTCCCCACTCAGCACTCAGCACTCAGCACTCAATATCAGCACTCAATATCAGCCACTCGAAAACCCATCAGACATTCATACTGCGCTGGCTGTTGTGCATTGAGTTGGCTAATTGCTTGAGCGCATCGCAGTTCACCTCCATGCCAACGGGGTTGACCACTATGATCAGCAAGTAAACAAGATTGGCAAACTTGCGTCGGGGCCAGGATTTGATTATCCATTAAAATGACTAACATCGCATCCCTCCTGTAAATTTTTATAATTGGGTGTTGAAATTGTGCCTGAAGTGATTGGCCGATATCGTCTCAAGGCATCTTCTTTAACTTCTCTGGTTAAATATGAGGGTCATCAGCAAAAATTCCCAGAGAGCTTTAATTTATTTTATGTTGGGTCTGAAAAATATAGCATTATCCGTAACAAATCATACAGAAAAACCGACTTCAGCTAGAGCCAAGTATGCAATCAAAGTGTAAAATTTGAAATTCAGGAAAAAAGTTAATAATGAATAAGTCAGCAGTGCAGAACTCTTGACTTAGGCGCTATATCAAGCCCAAATCTACCGTTGTGCAAATTTCCACCAAGGATAATTTCAAGTGACTAGAACGAATTCCGAACTTTTAGCTAACTCCGATCCCGCGATCGCGGAATTAATTAATCAAGAACTACAGCGTCAACGCGACCATTTAGAGTTGATTGCTAGTGAAAACTTTACCTCAGCTGCTGTACTAGCGGCGCAAGGTTCAGTATTAACCAATAAATATGCCGAAGGATTGCCCGGAAAACGCTATTATGGCGGTTGTGAATTTGTCGATCAAATCGAGCAAATAGCCATTGACCGAGCTAAACAGCTATTTGGTGCAGCTCATGCGAATGTCCAACCCCATTCCGGCGCACAAGCCAATTTTGCAGTTTTCCTGACATTACTCCAACCCGGTGACAAAATCATGGGGATGGATTTATCACATGGGGGACATTTGACCCACGGTTCACCTGTGAATGTTTCGGGTAAATGGTTCCAAGTTTGTCACTATGGTGTCAGTCAAGAAACAGAACAGCTAGACTACGAACAAATCCGGGAGCAGGCGCTGAGGGAGCGTCCCAAGCTCTTAATTTGTGGATATTCGGCCTATCCCCGTGTGATTGATTTTGAAAAATTCCGCAGTATTGCTGATGAAGTCGGGGCTTATTTGCTGGCAGATATTGCCCATATCGCTGGTTTAGTGGCTAGTGGTCTGCATCCTAACCCGATTCCTTTTTGTGATGTCGTCACAACCACAACTCATAAAACCCTCCGTGGTCCTCGTGGTGGTTTGATTTTGACCCGTGATGCTGAATTAGGCAAAAAGCTAGATAAATCTGTGTTTCCTGGGACTCAAGGTGGTCCCCTAGAACACGTAATTGCAGGTAAAGCAGTGGCTTTTGGGGAAGCTCTCAAACCAGAATTTAAAGAGTATTCGGCGCGAGTAATTGATAATGCTTGTGCTTTGGCCAGTCAACTGCAAAACCGTGGTTTAAAACTTGTATCTAATGGCACAGACAATCATTTGATGCTAGTAGATTTACAGAATATTGGACTAACTGGAAAACAAGCAGATCAACTGGTGAGTGGCGTAAATATTACCGCTAACAAAAATACAGTCCCCTTTGATCCCCAGTCACCATTTGTAACTAGTGGTCTGAGATTAGGTTCTCCAGCTATGACGACAAGGGGTATGGGTGTGACAGAATTTACTGAGATTGGAAATATTATCGCTGACAGGTTGTTGTCTCCTGATTCTGAGACAGTAGCCCAAGATTGTCGGCAACGGGTGGCGGCATTGTGCGATCGCTTCCCATTATACCCACATCTACAAATTCCTGTACCAGCCTTAGCATAAGACGGGGAGGAGGCAGGGGTGCAGGGTGCAGGGTGCGGGGGGAGTCAGGAATAACTTTAAAACAACCATTTCTCTTCTCTCCTGCATTCTGAGGCTCTACCTCTACCACTTCCCAATCCCCAATAAAAAAAAATAACATTTAAGATACTGATGCCTGCTCAGATTTATCATCTGATTGCCTTCTTGGTTGCCGCAGTAGTCGTCCTCTGGACTACACCTGATGTGAAAAACATTGGTATAAAAAGTGGACGTGTAGATCAACCAGGCGATCGCAAAGTTCATCAACGCCCGATGGTACGCTTGGGTGGAGTCTCTATCTTCGCAGGTACTATCGCTTCCTTACTAATTGTTTGGTGGTTGGGTGGATTTGGAAATTTACCACCTGATAAAGAATGGCAAATTTGGGGTGTGACATTAGGTGGTCTTGGCTTTTTCCTGATTGGTTTAGCAGACGATTTGTTAAACCTATCTCCCCTTACACGTCTGCTAATACAAATTATTGTGGCAATTGGTGCATGGAAAGCCGGGGTAAGTATAGATTTCATTAGCATTCCCACAGTTGGAATAGTTGACCTATATTGGCTGAGTTTACCCATTACAGTGATTTGGCTAGTGGGAATGGTGAACGCCATTAACTGGATTGACGGTTTAGACGGTCTAGCAGCTGGGGTGACAGGAATTGCCTCTGTGGTCATGCTGTTAGTATCGCTGTTTATGCAGCAACCAGCCGCAGCCCTGATAGCCGCAGCCCTAGCCGGCGCATCTTTAGGATTTCTCCGTTATAACTTCAACCCCGCACAAATCTTTATGGGAGATGGGGGAGCTTATTTTATGGGATTTACTCTAGCGGCTGTGGGTGTAATTGGTTTAGTCAAAATTCCCGCTTTTACTGCTGTGTTATTGCCTTACATAATTTTGGCAGTGCCAATTGTCGATATGTCAGCAGTAATTTTGTCACGTATTTGTAGTGGTAAACTCCCTTGGGTGGCAGATGGACACAGCCATTTACACCACCGACTACTAAAAGCTGGTCTATCTCATCGGTGGACAGTTTTATTTATTTATTCTCTAACCCTATGGGTGGGGAGTTTAGCATTAGCTATTGCTGGGATTCCCAGTGGGGTGATTTATGCCAGTGCGACAACTTCACTACTAAGTTACGTCAGCTGGCGAGTTTGGAGATTTTCTCAGCAGAGGTAAAATTCTATGCTTTTTATCCCCTTCTCACTTGGGCGGGAAGGGGTTTGTAAGCTGGAGGTGAATTTAAGTTGTTAAAATCTGACGAATCAAAATACTCATCACTTCCCCAGGTTTAGCGGTTGGTAATAGTGGACTCCAATCCCCGGTGTTAGCGTAGCCAATGACTTGCAAATAATGAATTGTACTATTGACAACTTGAGGCGAACCAATTAATAGATGTTTGATGGGTTCTCTTTTGGGTGAAAGATTTTCCGGGCTAGGTAAACACTCTTGTGTGAGTGTAGGATTTTGATTATCTACAAACTGCTGTATTTGTGTCATCATGATCATAATCTCCCATTGTGGAGATGAGGTGAAAGGCGATCGCATACTCTTGAGGGGAGGGCGATCGCCTTTCTTGTACACTTTTATTAAAGTATAAATTTATACCTTTGTCAACCCCCGAATAGGAAATAATTTC
>NZ_JAYGHH010000031.1:0-3294 GCF_034931045.1 Nodularia sp. UHCC 0506 | reverse complement strand
GTTTCCTTTATTTGGTCAATTGCTGATGATTGTCTACGGGATGTCTACGTTAGAGGCAAATACCGAGATGTGATTCTGCCCATGTTTGTTTTGCGGCGGCTAGATTGTTTGCTGGAATCAACCAAAGCAGATGTACTGGAAGAAGTGCGCTTTCAAAGAGAAGAAGTCAAATTTGATGTGCTTGACCCGTCCGGTTTACAGTCAGCATCGGGTTATGTATTTTATAATATTTCTGACTGGACATTAAAGAAATTAGTCAAAACAACTGCTAATAATCGCCAAATTTTAAAAGCAAATTTTGAAGTTTATTTAGATGGGTTTAGCGATAACGTCAAAGAAATCATCAATAAATTTGAACTGCGTAACCAAATTGGGCGCATGGTGGAAGCTGATGTTTTACACGATGTTTTAGAGAAATTTACCTCCACCGAAATTAACCTGAGTCCCCATGAGATTGTAGACAGCAAAGGGGAGAAACTACCAGGGCTAAGTAACCTGGGAATGGGTTATGTATTTGAAGAATTAATCCGCAAATTTAACGAAGAAAATAACGAAGAAGCCGGGGAACACTTCACCCCCCGTGAAGTTATTAAATTGATGATTCATTTATTATTTATTCCCATTAAAGATGAAATTCCGCCAGTAATTACCGTTTATGATGGGGCTTGCGGTTCCGGGGGAATGCTAACAGAATCTCAAGGTTTTATCGAAGCCGCAGAAGGAGAAATTAATTCTCAGTCTCAGGTTTTATTGTATGGGAAAGAAGTCAACGGCGAAACCTATGCTATTTGTAAATCAGATATGATGATTAAGGGGAATGACCCAGAAAACATTAAGTTTGGTTCTACTTTAGCCACCGATGATTTTCCGGAAATGCGGTTTGATTTTATGCTGTCAAATCCGCCTTATGGTAAATCTTATAAATCTGACCAAAAATATATTTTAGATGGTAAAGAAGTTTTAGATCCTCGCTTTCAGGTGGAACTACAAAACTTTCAGGGACAATTAGAAACATTACCAGCAATTCCCCGTTCTTCTGATGGTCAATTGCTGTTTTTAATGGATATGGTGGGGAAAATGAAACCCCTAAATCAAAGTCCTTTGGGTAGCCGTATTGCTTCTATTCATAATGGTTCGGCTTTGTTTACTGGGGATGCGGGAAGCGGCGAAAGTAATATTAGACGATGGATTATTGAAAATGACTGGTTAGAATGTATTGTCGGCTTACCTTTGAATATGTTTTATAACACGGGTATTGCTACTTATATTTGGGTGCTTTCTAACCGGAAACCGGAAAAGCGTAGAGGCAAGGTACAATTAATTGATGCTACTGAATGGTATGGCAAGTTAAGAAAGAATTTAGGGAAGAAGAATTGTGAGTTAACGCCGGCAAATATTCAGCAAATTACGGAAACGTTTATCAGGTTTGAGGAAACAGCAGAGTCAAAGATTTTTGATAATGAAGATTTTGGTTATCATAAAATTACTGTGGAACGTCCTTTAAGGTTAAGTTTTCAAGTGACACCAGAACGAGTAGAGCAGTTTCGCAGTTTGGCTGATGATAAATTATATCCGGTTTTGGGGATATTACAGGATTTATTTGGGGATGAGGTTTATCAAGATTTTAATTTGGTTAAACAGAGGTTAGAAACAGCTTTGAAGGCAGAAGGATTTAAGTTAGCGGCTAAGGATTTGAAGTTGGTTTATGATACGTTTACGGAAAAAGATGAAACGGCGGAAGCTGTAATTAAGAAGAAAACGAAAGCGGGGATAGTTTATGAGTCTGATTCTGAGTTGCGCGATACTGAGAATGTGCCTTTAAAGGAAGATATTCAGGAGTATTTTAATAGGGAAGTTTTACCCCATGTCCCTGATGCTTGGATAGATTTTGAGAAGACTGTCCGGGGTTATGAAATTTCTTTTACTAAATATTTTTACAAGTTTCAGCCTTTGCGGAGTTTGGCTGATATTGCGGCGGATATTTTGGCTTTGGAAGCGGAGACGGAAGGAGTTTTAAAAGCTGTTATTGGCGTTTGAACCCCACCCCCAAACCCCTAAGCGCAAGCGAGGCTATACCGTGTACACACAAGTGATCTGATCCCCCTAAATCCCCTTTAAAAAGGGGGACTTTAAGAAAATTTCCCCCCTTCTCAAGGGGGGTTAGGGGGGATCGAAACGCTGTTAGGCAACTTGAGAAGACTTGTGTGTACAGCGTAGCGCAAGCGAGGAGGGGCTATGATATATGTTATTTAATGAGCAAGTATAAGCGGTTACAGGTTTTGCAAGGATATTCAACAGGCTTTTTATATTACTTTCTGGGTGCGGAGGTTGAAGGGTGAAGCGTTATCCACAGTATAAAGATTCGGGTGTAAATTGGTTGGGGGATATTCCTGAGCATTGGGAAGTTAAAAAGCTGAAGTATATAGCCCAAATAGTTTTAGGGAAAATGCTTCAAGGTAATTCTAGTGGTAATGATTATTTAAAACCTTATTTAAGGTCAGCAAATATTCAATGGAACAAACCTGATGTTTCTGACATAAAACAAATGTGGCTGACTAAAAACGAGATGAATTCGTATTTAGTAAAAAGCAAAGATATTTTAGTAAGTGAAGGTGGTGAAGTTGGACGAGCTTGTATTTGGAATAATGAAATTGAAGAATGTTATATACAAAATTCTGTACACAAAATAACTTGTACTCAGAAATATTCTGCTTTTTATATCTATTATCAGTTTTATATTATCGGTCAAAAAGGATATTTTGAGTCTATTGTAAATCGTGTCAGTATTGGTCACTTAACAAGAGAAAAATTAATAAACATCAAATTTATTATTCCCCCCCTATCTGAACAAAAAAAGATCGCTTGCTTCCTTGACAGCAAATTAGAAGAGATAGACAAGTTCATCAGCAACAAACAACGGCTGATAGAATTACTCAAAGAACAGAAAACCGCCATCATTAACCGTGCTGTTACCAAGGGACTCAACCCCCATGCACCGATGAAACCTTCTGGTATTGAGTGGTTAGGTGATATTCCAGCCCATTGGGAAACATTACCTCTTAAACATATTGCAAAAATTCAAACTGGAGTAACTCTCGGTAAAAGCTATATAACTGCATCTTTAGAAACAAGACCATATTTAAGAGTAGCTAATGTTCAGGATGGATACCTCGACCTTTCAGATATCAAAAATATAGACTTACCGAAAAATGAAGTTAATAGATATATTTTAAAAGCTGGTGATGTGCTAATGACTGAAGGAGGAGATGTTGACAAATTAGGAAGAGGCTATGT
>NZ_JAYGHH010000030.1:0-65051 GCF_034931045.1 Nodularia sp. UHCC 0506 | reverse complement strand
TTAAGCTAGAAGAATCGGCTACAGCGTTCCAAAAAAACCCTACTAAATTAGTATTTTAACAATTTGTAATTATTTTTCATATATTGTAGAAATCCGGGAGCAATAGTCAAGGGTAGGAGTTTTATAGCTTGTGAGTGGGATTGAGAAAACTAGGTTAGTAGTTAGTTATCCCTAATACGGAAGTGCAAGCCGGATACTGGCAGGCTAAAGTTAAATAAAAAATCATTAGAGGCGGAACATGGAAATTGGCGTTCCTAACGAGTCTAAAGATCAGGAGTTTCGGGTAGGGTTAAGTCCTTCTAGTGTGCGAGTGCTGCGGGAAAATGGTCATGCCATTTTTGTTGAAACTCAAGCAGGTAGTGGTGCGGGATTTACAGATGATGAATATAAAAACGCTGGGGCTGAAATTGTTGCTACACCGGAAGCTGCTTGGAATCGGGAGTTAGTTGTCAAAGTCAAAGAGCCTCTAACTAGTGAGTATAAGTTTTTACAAAAAGGACAAGTATTATTTACTTATCTGCATTTAGCAGCTGATCGCAAATTGACCGAGCATTTAATTGATTGTGGCACTTGTGCGATCGCCTACGAAACCGTAGAACAACCCGGTGTTAACAAGCTACCACTGCTAAGTCCCATGAGCATTATTGCAGGTAGGCTATCAGTACAATTTGGAGCCAGATTTCTAGAACGCCAGCAAGGTGGTAGAGGAGTTCTCTTAGGTGGTGTACCTGGAGTCAAAGCCGGAAAAATCGTCATTTTAGGCGGCGGCGTTGTCGGTACAGAAGCCGCTAAAATTGCTGTAGGTATGGGTGCGACTGTACAAATATTAGATGTAAATGTCGAGCGTTTATCTTACTTAGAAACCTTATTTGGTTCGAGAGTCGAATTGCTTTACAGTAACTCTGCTCACATCGAAGCAGCTATTAAACAAGCTGATTTACTTATTGGTGCAGTTTTAATTCCAGGACGGAGAGCGCCAATATTAGTATCCCGTGAATTGGTCAAACAAATGCACCCCGGCTCAGTTATTGTAGATGTTGCAGTTGACCAAGGCGGTTGTGTGGAAACACTACACGTAACATCACATACTAATCCTGTATATGTTGAAGAAGGTGTAGTACATTATGGTGTTCCTAATATGCCAGGTGCAGTACCTTGGACAGCAACACAAGCACTAAATAACAGTACATTACCTTATGTTGTGCAGTTAGCAAATCTAGGCATCAAAGCATTAGATGTTAACCCAACATTAGCTAAAGGCTTGAATGTCCAAAATCATCGCTTAGTACATCCGGCTGTACAAGAGGTTTTTCCAGATTTAGTCAATTAATAATTTCGTGATTCCTTCAGACTGAAATCTAAAAACACATAAACAAAGCCTGCTTGCTTATGCAGGCTCAATTTTTTCTAGTTAATTAACCAGAATTTATAGAAATTTAAGATATAATTGATTGCAGGAAAAATTATTTTTATCTTGATAGCTAGTTAGTAGCATCGACTAACAAAAATGAAACCTGTCTGTTCTCAAATACCAAAACAAATAGAACTACCTCTACAATTAGTAACCTATCAAAATAAATTTACTTTCATAGATTTATTTGCTGGTATTGGTGGATTTAGAATCGCTTTAGAAAAATTAGGTGGTCAATGCTTAGGATATTCTGAAGTTGATAAACAGGCGATAAAAGTCTATCAGCGAAATTTTATCAGCTACTTAAATAGAGATGAAGTTGAGTTAGGCGATATTACCAAAATAAATGAACTTCCGCCTAATATTGACTTAGTAGTTGGTGGCGTTCCCTGTCAACCCTGGTCAGTTGCAGGTTGTTTAAGAGGATTTGAAGATCCCAGAGGTAAATTATGGTTTGACGTAATTCGATTAGTCAAAAAAAGCCAACCTAAAGGCTTTATATTTGAAAATGTCAGTGGATTAGCAAGTCCTAAAAATAGAGATAATTTAGAACTTATTTTGCAAGAATTGCAGAATGTAGGATACTGCGTTAAATGGAAAACCTTAAGCGCTTATGATTTTGGTTTACCTCAAAATAGAGATAGAGTTTTTATTGTTGGAATTAGAAATGATCTAGAAAAATATCAAGAATATAAATTTCCCCAGCCTTTAAATATTCACCCCAAGGTTTTAGACGTTTTAGACGACCTGAAAAATATCAAATTCGTGGAAAAAGTCAAATTAGATTCACATACCTTATTTAAAGGCATGATTCCACCATCAAGAACTAGATTTCAAAAAGATGATGAATTAAATGACTTTTTTATATTCTCAGATTTAAGAAATGGACATACAACCGTTCATTCTTGGGATATTATCCCTACAAGTGACAGAGAGAAAATGATTTGTTTAACTCTTCTAAAACATAGAAGAAGTAAAAAATATGGTGAGAAAGATGGAAATCCTTTGTCTGTGAGCAATTTTCAAGAAATAATATCTGATATACAGGTTAGTGAATTAAATGAATTGGTTGAAAAATCAATATTTCGTTTAACTGCTGATAACAAGTATGAATTCGTTAACTCTAAAAATATGACCGGTATTAATGATATTTATCGAATTATTTTACCTACGGCTGATATTGTTCCAACTTTAACAGCCACTGGTGCTAAAGACTATATAGCAACAGTATCTATTTATGCTAATCATCCTGAACAGTATAAAAGTCTGTTCTTGGAAAAAATATATAAAAAGAAAAAATACATCCCCATTACTGCAAAACACGCTTGTAAATTACAAGGATTTCCCACAAACTTTGAATATCATGAAAAAGATGATACTGCAAGAAAGCACTTTGGTAATGCTGTTCCTGTACCTGTCGTTGAGTATGTAACTAAAGAATTACTTAAAATATTGGAAATTTAGTTTTCAGTTAGAAGATTTATTTTCATAAAAAATATCATGAAATTCTGCGGCAAAATTTTCTTGACCTAGTTCAGTAAAAAGTGATTTAAGTTGCTCAAATGTATTTATTTTTCCGGAACAGAAATCCCAAAACTCATTTTCAACCCATATATCTTTGTTCCTATCCAAAGGAGAATTAGTTAACATACTTTGTTGTTGTTCGTACCAATCTTTAGTAAAAGGATTAAAAGGAATAGCAATACGAGCTTCTAAGTTTGCATCAGGATTTTCAGCAAACCTGTAGGTATACCACTCTAGAAGTTGCCTATTAAATCCTTTGAAGTTACCTTGATTCGGTTGTGTAGTTTTTATATCAAAAACATATTCAATTCCAGCTTTATAAAAATGAATATCAACTCCAGTTCCTGATGGAGGAGATGTATATTGGATTATATCTTGAGGATTAGTTTTTAAAGCAGCTTCTTTCAGTCTCTTTATACATTCTTCTGTAGAAACTCTCTGATTACTCGGCTTATTTTCACGTTCAGAAACTAATTTATTGAATTCTTTCTGTAATTGGTGGGGAAATGGTTCAGGACGTAATATTTTTTTAGTTATAATTCTAAAACCATTTAATTCAGCTAAAGTTTTAGCTATAGGTTCCCAACAAGTTGTTCCTAAACTGGTTTCTAAACCACCAATCAAAGAGCGTACTCGTCTTTCTACAGGAAAAATATCATCTAATACCTGGTAGTTTTTTACTGTTTTATTTTTAAAGAAAGCCCTAATTGATTTTTTCAGATTTTCCTTGAGTTTTTGCTTAATAAGTTCATCCATGTTTCAAGGTTTTCAATGTATATCATAATTAGCAAATAAATCAGATATAGATATATTTAGAGATTTAGCTAATTTTTCTATATTGACCAAGGAAACATTACATTTTCCTAATTCAATATTTGAAATGTAAGTACGATGAAGTTCTGCTTTTTCAGCCAATTCTTCTTGAGACAAATTTAGTTCTCTTCTTCGCTTTCTCACAGAGCGACCAAAATGCCATTTTATATCCACACCTTTGATTTACTCCAAGAAATCATAAATTAATGAAAACTATAAATCTACAGAATATACCTAACATTTTGTAGCTTATAGATAACATATTTAAGTTTTGTAAATTATAATTTGTACTTATTACGCTTTTATAATCCAATACTGGGATCGCCAACACGGTATAAATCACCTAATTGCCATCCTTATCTAAAGATAGATTTTTATAATTTTTAGTAATGAGAAAGCGCAGCAGTGGTTAATTCATAAACCTAAAAATAAATTTGTAATTTATCGAGTATAAAATACTATAGGAATCCGGTTTGGTTTATGAATTTACTCGTAGAGGTAGGGAACAGGGAACAGGGAACAGGGAACAGGGAAGAAGGAATCAAGGAATACGGAGTTTTGTTCAAAATTCAAATAGGAGTCCTATATATTTTTCAATCTTACACATTGATTGCAGATGGAAGTCCAGAAAAGTCTTATTGACACAATTTGCAACAAACCTACTCTAAATGCTGCCTTTTGGTATATTTACGCCATATTTAAAACGTGTATCCTAAATAGTGTGGCTAATTAAGGAAGAAAATTCGTGGAATTTTTATCCGATTCTGTGGTTTTATCACGGATGCAATTCGCATTCACTGCACTATTTCACATGGTGTGGCCTGTCCTCACTACCGGGATGGGCATTTATCTGGTCATCGTTGAAGGAGTATGGCTAAAAACTCGTAACCCTGACTACTACCTTCATGCTCGTTTTTGGTCAAAGCTTTACGTCCTCAATTTTGGGATTGGTGTAGCAACAGGTATCCCAATGGAATTTCAATTTGGGACGAATTGGGGGCCATTCTCGGAAGCTGTAGGTAACTTTTTTGGTAGCGTTATCGGTTTTGAGGCTTCTTGGGCATTTATGCTGGAAGCAGCATTTTTAGGTATTATGTTATTCGGCTGGGAACGTGTTAATCCCGCCATTCATTATCTTTCAACAATCTTGGTAGCTGTAGGCGCGAATTTATCAACTCTCTGGATTTTGACAGCAAATTCCTGGATGCAAACCCCTGCGGGTGGGGAAATGATTGATGGTAAATTTGTTGTTAGTGATTACTTTCAGGCAATTTTAAATCCCTTCATGGTTAATAGTGTGCTGCATATGTTTTTTGCAACACTGGAAACTTCTTTATTTGTGATTGGTGGAATTAGTGCTTGGTATATTTTGAAGCAACGCCACCAAGCTTTTTTTACTCGGTCTTTAAAGATTGCTTTAGCAGCTGCGATCGCAGTCGCACCATTACAAATATACATCGGTCACTTAAGCGGCGAACAAGTCTATCACTATCAACCCACCAAACTTGCAGCAATGGAAGCCCAATGGGAATCTTCCCCAGCTGGACAACCTGCTGATTGGAGTTTGCTGGCTATACCCAATGAAAAAGCCCAAAAAAATGACTGGGAAATTACTGTTCCCAATGCGCTGGGGTACATTCTGGAATTTAAACAAAATCTTTCGGAACCTTTACGCGGTTTAAAAGAGTGGAAACCAGAAGATCGTCCCCACATGGTGGGTTTAATTTACTACGCCTTCCGCACTATGATCGCCATTGGTTTTTTCTTAGCCGGGTTAATGCTGTTAAGTACTTTGCAATGGTTGCGTGGTAAACTCTCAGCCGAAAATATTACTCAGCAACGTTGGCTGATGCGGGCTTGGATATTTGCAGCACCTCTAGGATACATCGCCGTAGATTCCGGCTGGATTGTGCGCTGTGTGGGTAGACAACCCTGGACACTTTACGGACAGATCCGCACAGTTGATGCTGCTTCTAATGTACCTGCTAGTAACGTTTTAGCTTCATTAACTAGCTTTGTCACAATCTATAGTTTGCTGTTTATTGCAGCCATATACTTCGGTAGTCGCATTATTCGTAGAGGGCCAAATCTTGACTTACCAATCCCAGGAATAGAAATTACTAAACCCGCAGTGGAAACCACCCCTGGAGAGTTTATACCCGATGAACGTCCTGTAGAAGCACAACAATAAAAACGAGCGGGTTTAGTCATCTTGTTATTCATCTTGAATGATATCTGTAAACCCGCCCCTACTGGGGAATCTCTACTCAATACAGTATTTTGGCAAAACATCTCAATAGGGAATTGTATGGAGACACTTGAATATTTTCTTCCCCAAGTATGGTTTGTAATTTTGGCTCTCTTCCTCTTCCTCTACGTGATGCTAGACGGATTTGATTTAGGGGTGGGGATATTATCTCTCACTTCCTCCGATGAGGAAAGACGGGGGATTTTAATGACCAGTTTGAGTAATATTTGGGATGCGAATGAAACCTGGCTTGTTCTCATGGGAGGCGGGCTTTTTGGTGCATTTCCTTTAGCTTATGGCACAATTTTAACTGCCTTATATATCCCAATTCTCACAATGGTGTTTGGATTTATTTTTCGGGGTGTGGCTTTTGAGTTTCGGGAGTTATCCAACCGTAAAATTTTCTGGAATTTCGCTTTTGGGGCTGGGAGTTTTACCGCCGCACTTGGTCAAGGTTTCGCTTTGGGGGCGGTACTCAAGGGAATTAACGTTGATAAAGCCGGACACTTTATTGGTACAACTTGGGATTGGCTGAGTATTCCTTCTATTTTGGTGGCTTTAACTTTGATTCAAGCATACGTGTTGATTGGTTCCACCTATCTTGTCTGGAAAACTACAGGAGAGTTACAAGCTACTCATTTTAAAACTGCCAAAATTGCTGCTTGGACAACTTTAATAGGTGCTATTTTCATCACCATTACAACACCAATCATTTATGAAAGCGCTAGATCCCGCTTGTTTCAACAACCGCTAGTTTATATCTTTGCTGTCATTCCTATTTTGGGAGTTTTGCTAATTTGGCAACTTCTGAAAAGTCTCAATTTGGGTGAAGAAAGAGCGCCTTTTGTGTGGACTATTCTTTTATTTGTGTTGACTTTTCTGGGCTTAGGATTAATTGTTTTCCCTTATATTATTCCTAATCAAATCACCATTTATGAGGCTGCGGCTGATCCGAGTTCGCTGGTAATCATGATTATTTTTATCGGCTTTCTGATTCCAGTGATGTTGTTTTACAACCTTTACCAGTACATTGTGTTTAGAGGTAAGGTGACTAGTGAGCAGTACGGTGAGTAAATAAGTTTTGCGGAACCCCTCCCCCAATACGGTTCGATGTCAGCAAGGAGGGGAATAAAATCAAGGAAGGTAGCCAAGAGATCGCCGGACTTCACACTACTCAACTACAATAGAAATAGAAATGTTGAGATTTGTATAGTTAGGGGTTAAGCTGTCATGGCTCCCGCCGTTTTAATTGAAAATCTGCAAAAGAGCTACGGCGCAGTAGTTGCGGTCAAAGATGTATCCTTTCAGGTGGAACCAGGAGAAATCTTTGGTTTACTCGGCCCTAACGGGGCTGGGAAAACTACCACTCTACGCGCTTTATGTACTCTCATTACACCAGATGCTGGCAAAATCGAAGTATCTGGTATTTCCGTTATAGATAACCCCAGAATCGCCCGCCAAAAGCTGGGCTATGTGGCTCAAGAAGTTGCATTAGATAAGGTACTGACTGGTAAAGAATTACTGCAACTGCAAGCTGCTCTATACCATATCCCCCGCGCAGTAGCCAAACAGCGTATTGATATGGTATTGAATTTGCTCGGTTTACAGGAATACGCGAACAAAAAAACCGGAACCTACTCAGGCGGTTTACGCAAGCGTCTAGACTTGGCGGCTGGTTTACTCCACGCACCAGATGTTTTAGTGTTGGATGAGCCAACAGTTGGTCTTGACATAGATAGCCGTTTTGTGGTATGGGATTTCTTGCGGCAGCTACGCGCCTCTGGCACAACAGTACTAATTACCAGCCATTATTTAGAAGAAATTGATGCCTTAGCGGATCGTGTGGCAATTATTGACCGTGGTGTAGTGATTGCATCTGGCACACCTTCACAATTAAAAGACAAAGTTGGGGGCGATCGCATCACTTTGCGAATCCGCGAATTTTCCCCCATTGAAGAAGCCGAAAAAGCCAAACACCTCCTGCAAGATTTATCCTTCGTGCAAGAAGTTATTATCAATAACGCTCAAGGTAATTCCCTCAACTTAGTGGTGACACCCCAAAGTGATGCCCTAATTACCATTCAGCAATCCTTAAACACCGTCGGCTTGCCCACCTTTGGCATTGCCCAATCTCGCCCCAGTCTCGATGACGTTTACCTCGCCGCCACCGGACGCACCTTACTGGATGCGGAACTTGCAGCAGTCAGCACCCGCGATCCCAAAGTCGAGAAAAAGCAAAACATGAGATAAACGCTTCAAAACCCGATAACTGATAACTGATTATGAGTGTTAGTCCTAAAAGTGAAATGAATTGGCAGCAATTAGCATCACCAGAACTAGATGTAAATGCTGCACCCAGTTTTTTGGGTGAACTAGTGCAAGAGACTTTAGCTTTAACTCGTCGCTTGTTTATTCAACTACAACGCCGTCCCTCAAGCTTAGTTGCTGGAATTATTCAGCCTGTAATGTGGTTGGTGCTATTTGGGGCTTTATTCCAAAATGCTCCCAAAGGTTTGTTTGGAACAGATGGAAACTACGGTCAATTTTTAGCTGCTGGCGTAATTGTTTTTACAGCCTTTGCCGGGGCTTTGAATGCTGGTTTACCCATAATGTTTGATCGGGAATTCGGCTTTTTAAATCGTTTGCTGGTAGCACCTTTAGCATCGCGGTTTTCTATTGTCTTCGCTTCCGCCATCTTTATTATTAGCCAAAGTTTATTGCAAGCAGCTGTAATTGTGGCAGCAGCAGCCTTTTTAGGTGCAGGGCTACCGGATGCAGTCGGTTTAGGTGCGATCGCCTTAATTGTTTTCCTCCTAGCATTAGGGGTAACTGCCATTTCCCTCGGATTGGCTTTTGCCTTACCTGGACATATTGAATTAATTGCAGTAATATTTGTAACTAACTTGCCACTTCTGTTTGCAAGTACCGCCTTGGCTCCTTTATCCTTTATGCCTCAGTGGTTGCAAGTTGTAGCTACCCTAAATCCTCTCAGCTTTGCCATTGAACCCATTCGCTATCTTTATCTTCATAGCAATTGGGGATTAGATAGTGTAGTGATGACAGCGCCTTGGGGTAATGTTACCTTTGGTGGAGCGTTGCTGGTGTTGTTTGGCTTTGCCTTTGTCGCTTTAGTGAGCATTCAACCCAGACTGCGACGGACTCTAGCGTAAAATTACAACTGGATTCGTTAAAGCAATTTAAGGGTCAGAACTTCATGAAAAAACCATTTTTATCAGTTACTAAACTGTCAGTTTTAACTGCGGCCGGAATTGGCTTTGCTTCCTTATTTATCGCTCAACCCAGTTTGGCTCAATTCAACTCCGTGGATCGTGGTACAAACCAGAATAGCGATCCCTTTGCTGCCCCTAATTCGGGTGATTTCAATATGTTTGATATCATTCACCGGGCAAATATGGGGACTATTAACTGGAATGCTAGTCAGCAAAGAGAAAATTTAGACTCAACAGCCGCAGATTTTCGAGCTAGGCAACAAAGAGCTTTTGAACAACAGCAACAGCAAAACAAAGATTCATCTGAAAAACCGGAAGAAACTCAAATGCCGTAAATTTCATCTCAAAACCTCAACTCCGAAACCTAAATGGCGGAGTTGAGGTCAATTCAAAATCTAAAAACTACAGACCAAGTGCAGCTAAAACGTCACTAGCATGAGTAGTGGTATTTACACTAGCGTCAACATGAACGATTTTGCCACTAGGGTCAATTACGTAAGTAACACGCTTGGCATAACCACCGCCATCGACATCATAAGCCTTGATTAAACTTTGATTGGTGTCAGCCAACAGAGGAAAATTGAGATTATATTTTTGAGTGAACGCTTGATGAGAGGCTTCATCATCAGCGCTAACTCCCAGCACTACTACATCTTTACCTAAATATTGAGGTTGAGCATCCCGAAAGCTACAAGCTTGTTTGGTGCAGCCAGGAGTATCATCTTTGGGATAAAAATACAAAACAACTGTCTTTCCAGCAAAATCAGATAATGAAACGGTTTTGCCGTTAGTATCTTTGACGGTAAATGCAGGTGCATCTGTACCAACTGCTAGAGGCATAATGAACCTTTCCTGTTTTAAATTGATAACTTTGAAATTTTACAATAATTTACAATATTTAAATGATTTACTAGAAAAAGTATTACTTAGGACTGAGATAAGAGGCAGGGGGGCAGGGTGCAGGGTGCAGGGGAGAAGACGGTAACTTCCCAATGACCAATGACCAGGGAAGAGGCAGGGGGACAGGGTGCAGGGTGCAGGGGAGAAGACGGTAAATTCCCAATGACCAATGACCAGGGAAGAGGCAGGGGCGCAGGGTGCAGGGTGCAGGGGAGAAGACGGTAACTTCCCAATGACCAATGACTAATGAACAATGACCAATGAACAATGACCAATGACAAATATTAATTCTCAAAACCCGAACACGTTTTTTTATACTCGTAAAACAGAAGAAAGGGCAAAGCGATCGCTTATCTGTTCTCCCTTCAATCTGATTCTGTTTGAAACAATGCGTCAGCAGAGTGTAGCATTAGGTGCGATCGCTATGGAAAAAGGTGTCAAGCATGGCTATACCAAACGCCCTTTATCAGAATTGGTGTGCGATAATGCTTTGGGCTGGTTGATTCAAGTCGGTGTTTTGCGGCGAGAAGTCGATGGTCAAGGAATTACTGATGCTTTTCGCCTAACTCCTCTGGGTCATCAGTTGCTCGAACAATTCCAGGGCAAAACTTTGCCCAATCCTTCTTGGAGCGATCGCCTATATAATTCGGTAATTTACTGGTTTAGACTACCTTTTTAATTACGAATTACGTAAAGCCTTGACGGGCATAGCTGCGCTTACTGCGTAGGGTTTCCGATAGCGCAGCGTGGCGTAGCCATAGGAAATATTACAAATTACGAATTACGAATTACGAATTACGAATTACGAATTATGAAAGCAATTATGGTAGTGGGAACAACATCCCACGCAGGGAAATCACTGATAAGTACAGCTATTTGTCGCATTCTATCGCGTCGTGGTTGGCGAGTGGCTCCCTTTAAAGGCCAAAATATGGCCTTGAATGCTTATGTTACAGCTAATGGAGGAGAAATTGGTTATGCTCAAGCAGTACAAGCTTGGGCGGCTGGTGTAGTTCCTTGGGTAGAAATGAACCCAATTTTACTCAAACCCCAAGGAGATATGACATCCCAAGTCATTATCAAAGGTAGACCAGTCGGTAGAGTTAAAGCTTCCGATTATTATGAACAATACTTTGATATTGGTTGGCAGGCAATCCAAGAATCTCTAAAACATTTATCCACAGAATTTGATTTACTAGTCTGTGAAGGCGCGGGTAGTCCGGCGGAGATTAACCTCAAGCACCGTGACTTAACTAATATGCGGATAGCAAAATATTTAAATGCACCAACTATATTAGTAGTTGATATTGACCGTGGTGGTGCTTTTGCCCATGTGGTCGGCACTCTAGAGTTATTAGAACCAGAGGAACGGGCTTTAATTAAAGGTATAGTAATTAACAAATTCCGGGGACAGCGATCGCTCTTGGAACCGGGGATAAAATGGTTAGAAGAACGGATTGGTATCCCTGTGGTTGGTGTTATCCCTTATTTCCAAGAAGTATTTCCCGCCGAAGACTCTCTAGATTTGCTAGAACGTAACTCATATAAATCCACTGCTGACCTCAATATCACCGTTATCCGCTTACCGAGAATTGCCAACTTTACCGATTTTGACCCCTTGGAATCTGAACCAAGTGTAGCGGTAAAATTCCTCAGTATGAAGCAAGAATTAGGACATCCTGATGCAGTTATTATCCCAGGGTCGAAGACCACAATTACTGACTTGCTATTGATGCAAAAAAGTGGTATGGCAGAAGCAATTCAAAACTATGCAGCTTCTGGTGGGACGGTCTTGGGTATTTGTGGTGGCTACCAAATGCTGGGGCAAATTATCGCAGATCCAGAAGGAGTAGAAGGGCAAGCGGGTAGATTTCAGGGGTTAAATCTTTTACCCATTAGAACTGTCATTACAGGGCAGAAAATTGCCCGCCAGCGCCAAGTTAGCTCCAATTATCCCCAGATGGGTTTACCAGTGAATGGCTTTGAAATCCACCAAGGGCGATCGCGCATAGAACAGCAAGAAGATAATCCAACTTTCCAACCTTTATTTGATGATGTTAACTTAGGGTTAGTTGATAACTGTCAGTCTATTTGGGGTACATATCTCCACGGACTTTTTGACAATGGCCCTTGGCGACGTGCTTGGTTAAATCGCTTGCGTCAACAACGAGGCTTGAAATCTTTGCCCACAGGTGTTGCTAATTATCGGGAACAACGAGAACAGATTTTAGACTCCCTAGCCACAGAAATTGAAGCCCATTTAAACTTAGCGCCCTTTTTACCTTAAATAAATTCTAATTTTTCATGAGTATTCGCGTCCGCTTTTTGCCAGATAATATTACTGTTGATGCCGAAGTGGGAGAACCTCTGTTAGATGTAGCAGAACGGGCTGGGGTGTTTATTCCCACTGGTTGTCTTATGGGTTCTTGTCACGCTTGCACAGTAGAACTGGAAAATGGAGATGTCATTCGCGCTTGTCTTTCATCCGTATCGCCAGGGCGCAAAGAAGAAATGACAATTAATTTGTATAGTGACCCAACTTGGTAATTTTTTAAACTTGGATAGATGAAAAACTTATTTGTGTCTTGATGGGTTATAAAATTAATTTTTTCCAGACTAAGACACAAATCCTGGTAAATTGGGAAAATAAAAAAATGAGTAATCTCAAATACCAAATGATTATTCAATGGTCAGAGTCAGATAATTGCTTCTTGGTAGGATTCCCGGATTTTCCCGGACAACAATGGCGAACTCATGGGGAGACTTACCAATTAGCAGTAGCCAACGGCGTTGAAGCCTTAGAATCTCTGATTATTGCTTATGAAGCTACGGGCGATACACTACCAGAACCAACAGTATGTAACGCCGCATAGTTTTAAATTGCCGTGGTAGTTAGATCAAGGTCTTAACTATTAGACTTGACATTCAAAGCATATTCTTTGAATCTTTCTAAGTCGGCTTGAATAGTAGACTCAACTACCCTACCTAAAAACAAATTATCCATAATCTTGCCAATCAGCCCCGGAATAGCATAGGAAATAGTCATTTTAACAATGCTACTACCGTGGCGATCGTAAAAGCGAATTGCTCCTTGATTCGGCAACCCATCAACAGATTCCCATTGAATAATTTGCTGTTTGACAACTTTCAACATCCGGGATTGCCATTTAAATTCCAGACCATTAGTGCTGAGTGTCCATAAAGAAATATCTGGATTCTCTGGCGAAATCTTCACCGAATCAATCCACTTCATCCAACGGGGCATTTGCTCTAAATCTGACCACAGACCCCAGACTAATTCTATGGGAGCTTCTACTTCAATCTGCACACTATGCTCTAACCACTCTGCCATTTTTTTCTTCCTTTGCTTGGTGTGTGCTTAGTGCGGTGAGTTATTTCTTGACGTTCTCTAAAATCACTTTTGCCGCACGTCGTCCAGATATAGTTGCTCCTTCCATACTGTCGATGTAATCTTGCTGAGTATAGCTACCTGCTAAAAAGAAATTATCCACTGGCGTTTTTTGGTTAGGGCGGAAAGGGTCCATTCCTGGCGCTTCTCGGTAAAGAGATTTCGCCAGTTTCACAACACTATACCAAGTCATATTCAGTTCTCGCGATGAGGGGAACAGTTCATGAACTTGCTTGAGGACGTGTTGCGCGATCGCCTCATTACTTTGTTTAATAAAAGGATCTCCCGGTGTGAGTACCAGCTGTAATAAAGACCCTTCTCCTGGGTGATAATAATCACTGGGGCTGGCCAAAGCCAAATCAGCAAAACAAGAAAAATCAGCATCGGCAGTATAGAGCAAATTATCTATTCCCGCAGCATGATTTAATTGTTTGCGTTGCTCTTCATCTTGCAGTTCTGTCACCCAGCCATCAAATCTTAGCTGTACTGTAGCCACTGGTACGGCATCTAACTTATAAATATTGTCAAATTCTGACCACTTACGCCATTCTTGGGGCAATATACGCTGAATGCCTGGGACATCGCAAGCAAAAACGTAAGCATCAGCCGTAATAATTTCTGTAGTGTCACCTTCAGCAACTGCTATGCCAGTGACGTGAGTTTGTTCACCTGATTCGGTAAATTGAATTTCCCGGACTTGGCGACGAGTATAGACTTGAGCGCCTCTAGCTTCTAAATATTTGAGGATAGGCTGATGCAAATACTCATTCGGGGAACCTTCCAGCATCCGCATAATTGAGGCTTCCGTTTTAGATGCAAAAAACTGGAAGATTGTCAACATACAACGGGCGGAAATGTTATCACAATCAATAAATCCCAAAGCATAAGCAATGGGATTCCACATTCGTTTAATGCTACCTTCACTACCGCCGTGACTGCGGAACCATTGGGCAAAGCTAACTTTATCTAAGGTACGGATAGTTTTCATCGCTCCGTTAAAGTCTACCAACCCCCGGACTATAGGGCTAGTACCCAAAGCGATCGCATTTTGTAGTTTATCTTGTAATGACAGTTGAGAAGTCGTAAAAAATGCCTTTAATCCATTGAAAGGCGCACCCGTAAAGAAGCGAAAATCTAATGTACCAGTGCGTCCTCCTTGATTAATAAAGGTGTGGGTATGTTCTTTCAGGCGTAAATTGGACAACGCCCCCACTTTTTCCATTAAATCAAATAGCTGGTAATAGCACCCAAAAAATACGTGCAACCCCATTTCAATATGGTTGCCATCATCATCAACCCAACTGCTGACTTTACCACCAACAAATGGACGGGACTCAAAAATTTGGACTTCACAACCAGCATCGGCCAAATCTACTGCGGTTGCTAGCCCAGCCAGTCCCGCACCCACTATTGCAACACGCATGATTCCATCTTACCTTTTCAGTTTCTTTACAGATTGTAACTGGGTTGGTGTCGGAATTGGCTATTTATAGCCGCAGTCATATCGGTTCAGACAGTGTTGATAGCTCAAAGCCTTGAAGCAATTGGGTTGATACGCCGCGCCCGCAGGGGTTGACAACACTTTGCTATATATAGAAATCCGGTTTGGTTTCTGTAGCTGGCGTGGCGTAGCCGTATTTACTCGTAGAAGTAGGGAACAGGGAACAGGGAAGAAGGAATCAAGGAATAGGTCGTTTTGTATGGCTTACGCCACGCCAGCTATCAAAATTCAAATAGGAGTCCTCTATCGAGGCAAAACTACAAAAGCGCCATGTCCTCTGGTAATTGGTTTACCTTCATTACTTCTGAGAATTTTGGCAACTCATTAGATAGACTTGTACCAAAGAGTTTTTACTTGAGATATAAACTCTAGTCATTGAATGTTGACTAAAGAAATACAACAAGACTTGTTGGCATATAAAATTGATATCTACGAAGCAGTAAAGCTAAATCCCTACTTGTTTGTTTATTTGCTGTCATCTGATACAGATAGTCCTCTAATCAGTTCGCGAATGATATCTGTTGCAGGTCTACCAGTTTGTTGACAATATTTTTCTAGTTTTTCTGCTTCCTGTGTTGCTAAATTGACAGTTATACGTTTTACGGCCCATTTTTTATTAGTCATTATCATGCTATCTGCTGTATGTTAACACCATCAAAAAGAACAATTAATTCAAGATTAAGACGATAACATTATCAGAGTTTGTGTCAAGAAACAAGCAATGCCATAAGCGATAAAAAAATCACCTTTATCAAATGTATTGATCATTGCCCAATACAATATAAAAATAGGATTATCATTGTGGCAGTAGAGATAGCACACTCTCTCTGGATAAACACAGTTACACCATCAAGATGCTTATCAAAACCTGACATTTTTGATAAATTGGCTGATCTTTTTTCGTTTTACTTGTGGATAAAAGCTTGTTTTAACTCAAATTCTCATCTATTCATCTTCTTCATTACATTAAATTACTCATAGCATTGTCTTTCATACTTATGATTACGTGAATTGATAAGTTACCTAAAAGTTTGTGTCTACAACAAGTGGAAATTTATGACTATAATCCTCCTGAAATAAAACAAAGCTTCTTTGTTAATAAGTTTCCGTTTAAAGGAATGTCATCTGCTTTTTTTGTCTGGTACGGCTATTATAACCATGATTTTTATACTTTAAATAATCTTTATGAAATAGTAATTTAACTCCAGGTTTCTACTTTATAAAAAAAACATGAAGAAATAGCTCAAATATCTAAATTTTTACTTAATTCTGTAGAAAAATTATGCAAGTGTAGTTGAGAAAAACTAAGCTGTAAATATTTTTGCTGGAGTATTCAACGGTTTTTACACAAATTGATTCGCTAAATATGTCAAGCAAAATAGATGATATTACACGGACTTTATGAAATTACGATAAAGTAGCGGAGATGATTCGCCCCCAAATTTTCAACTATTGTCTGAAGATTTGCCATGATCTATAGCATCTAAAAATAGTCGCAAACCATTATAAAAGCCTAAATGATTCCAGTTTTGTCGTCAGTTAACACTTGCTTCGGGTTTTTTACAATCAGAGACTAGCGAACCTGTAAAACCCTGACTAGGAAATCAATTACAAGCATTTGACATGAATTAACATATGTGTATATATTTCTACTGACTGACTTACGAGACTTTGCCATCCAATCAAGTACATATCTTGATATTATCAATCTTTTGGGGTGTACAGTATCTGGCTACGCCATACAAACTATTGACTCAGCTCACGCCAAGTCCTGCACGCCTTGATGTACTTAACTCAGATGAAATGTGTTGTCTGTATAATCTTAGTCAGACAAGAGAAAAGGGGGTAGGGGTGAAAGGAGAAATAAGTGTAAAGTAACTTTACACTTCCCCCGGTTTCCTGCTCCCATTTCCCTTGGGATAGGGACGCTAGGCGGTAAGTGCAGCTATGACCCTCACAGCAAACCTGCTCCCTACCTCTTTGGTGATTGGTGCATTTTTGGATTAAACTTGCGGCATGAGTTGGAGAGTGCCGAGACCTAAATCTTGAGGAGAAAGCGATCGCGTCTCAAACAAAGCCATCATATCTCGCAATTGGGGATTACCACGAGAAGCCCCTGTTAGTCCTTTGGCAATAATCAAGCCACAGTAGCCTTTAGTATTTTTACAGCGCTGATTCCATTTTTTGCGTGCTTCTATATGAGTTGGATCATCATCTAAAAATTCACCGAACAAGAACAACTCATTATCTTCAGTTTGCAACAAACCCAAATCATAGCGATCGCCATCAAAAGGATCTGCACCTGGATTAAAGCAAATTGCTTTGAGACCACCTGCTGCGCCAATACTCTCAATTACAGTTTTAGCCTTGGGTCGGGAGGTTTGAATTAAAATTACCGGGAAGCCGTCACCCACTTTTGCTATTTCCGACCCTTGATGAGTTTGAACTCCTTGACGCAAGGACTCCAGCATTTCCCAAGATATTACTCCCAAACTGAGAAAGGAATCTTCTGGGATCAAATCATCCCGCAAGGAAGAAAAATCAAGTAAATCTTCCTCTTCTTCTTCTAGATCAAAACCTGCCATTTCCTCTAATTCTGCTGCTAACTGCGGCATAGTGGAGACAGTCACAGACAAAGATTTAATTGATTCTGACTCTGATTTAGGTAGAGAAATGGGATAGCTACGACTCAGGCTAGGAAAAGTATCATTATCCAACTGGCTTTGGTAATCGCGGATAAAACGGCTGAGGCTTTCTAAGGCCACAAAGACAGCAAGGGACTCTTCTTCATACAAAACAGAACGTAATCCTTCTAAGGGATGAATATTACCGAAAGTTGGTTCAATTTTGGATATCGGCAGATCGGCCAAATCTTCATCCTCGTCGATTTCATCCTCATCTTCACTTTCAAAAGTCAGAAACAGACAATCTTGTTTCAGGAAAGCTTCTTCTAAACGTTCTTGTAATTCATCATCTTGCAAAACTGCGGCTCGAAACTGCTTGAGAGAATCTTCAGAGCGATACAATAAAATGCCATACTCCATGCCTAGCATCCCCATGATCGATGCGTAGAGTGTACCTACATCCCAGCTATTAATCTCTATGGATAAGATTTGCTGTTCTTCTAAGAATTCCCAAGGAGCAGACTGCCAAAGAGTTAAAGCTTTATTATGCAATGCTTGTGCATACTGGGGAGGTAAATTAGGAACTTGGTTCTCCAGAATTTCTGTAAACCCACGAAAAAGTTCATCAATTAAGGGTAATTCTGGAACGTAATCAATAGCAATATCCAAATCTTGCAGGACACCGCGCAGGTAAAACTGAATTTCTCGGTCTTTAACTACAATTTTTTGGGGTCTGGCGGGTTTACCAGGACTATGGGGATGCTCCATTGCACGCATCAAAGTACGGACAATTGCTTCTGGGCCTGTTTCCGGAGATACCACATCCATTCCACGGACGACACCCTGTGAACCATCTACCCAAAGAATACATTCACCCTGGGAATCTGCATCCTGGGTGGGTGACGTTGACATTGGACGGCGATCGCCCTCCCATACAGAAGGAATTTGAGTTAATGTCTTCAACCGACGACTGGTAGAGCGATTAAAACTTGTCATAAAGTAGATTAATCAAAAAGAAGCAATTTGGCAGTAAACTATGAGGAATATAGCAAAGTGCTGAGTGCTGAGTAGAACCCAAGTTATCTCAAGGCTTTCAGCAATCAATCAACAATTTCCTAACCTCCTTGACAGTTGCTATAACTAGTACAGCATGGCGTAAATCACACAATTATCTCAAATCAATGAACAGCCTATAGAATCGGCTTTTGACTTTTGATTTTTGATTTTTGACTTCACAACGGTACTAGCCTTGGGTAAAATTTTTCTGGCTACACCTGAAGAGTGCTTGCAACTGGTGATTGCTACAAGGCTTAAACTCCAAAAATACCAAATCCCTAAACAGACTGAATCCCTCAATTCTAGAATAAAAAGTTTTGGTTGCTTTTAACGGAGTCTTTACAATTTGGCAACTAACAATCTCAATATCGCTAGAATGAAAGCAAAAACAAACAGGGTGAACCAAGGATCATAAAAACCTCGCCCAGTTAATAGTTAGACCACTTAAGGAGTTAAAATAGCAAAATGACACAAGTAACTCAGTCGCAACAACGTGGAATTCAACTGAGCCAATCAGCTTTGCTCCAGGTGAAATCCTTGCAACAAAAGCAAGGCAACGAATTATGCTTACGAGTAGGAGTTCGTCAAGGTGGTTGTTCGGGAATGTCTTACATGATGGACTTTGAGGACACCAGCAAGATCACCCCACAGGATGAAGTTTTCGATTACGATGGCTTCAAAATTGTTTGCGATGGCAAAAGCTTATTATACCTTTATGGTCTAATGCTCGATTATAGCGATGCCATGATTGGCGGTGGTTTCCAATTCACTAACCCCAATGCAGCCCAAACCTGTGGTTGCGGCAAGTCGTTTGGAGTGTAATATGATCAGTGGTCGGTCGTCAGTTGTTAATTACTATTGATGACTGACTACTAACTGTGACTATATAACTATTAACTGATTTGCTATGGCTCAAACAGTTGAATTCCTGTTTGATACAGGTTTGGAACGCTATAAAGCTGGTGAAGCACCAGCAACTTTAATACCTGTATTTAAAGAAGTGTGCGATCGCGCCCCTAAAACAAGTTCAGCTTGGATTTGTTTATCTTGGTTGTATTTGCTAGAAAACAAACCCAATTTGGCTTACAAAGCCGCACAGAAAGCAGTGAGGTTAAATCCACAAGACCCGCAAGCCAGAATTAACTTGGCTATGTCCATGCTGGAAACAGGTCAAAAAGGTTTGCGAGAACATATTGAATTGGCAAAACAGTTGATTTTTGTGAACGAAGAATGGGAAAAAGACATTAAAGATAGCATTGCCGATGGTTTAAACCGAAAACCAGATTGGCAAAGTTTGGTAAAAGTCAAAACCTGGCTATTTGAATAGTTAAGGTGAGAGACTAGTACCGCTACGCGGAAGTCAAAAGTCAAAAGTCAAAAATCAAAAGGCTGGATTTGAGAATTTTGAACTTTTTTAGCCGTTCTGTACTAGTCTACTCAAAAGCTATAAATTATCACCTACTCCTTACTGCCATTCCCTGATGAAAGAAAAATTATTAAACTGGCTAAACCTAGTTCTAGTTGCTGATGTATTCTTAGTTTTATTTGGCTTTATCTGGTTAGCGATCGCGGCCATTGGTGATGCTGCGGGAGTCAACTTAGGATTAGATTTGTGGCATCAACTTTGGCTACCTGTATTTAACCCCGCAATTGGCATTTTAATGGGTGGCGCTCTTCTAAGCGGTTTAGTCAGTTGGGTTTCTCGCCAATTTCAAGCTGACTGAATATAACAACCACCAAGAAGATTTGGGCATTATTTTGAGTGATGGCTTGAGACGCTGGAAATAACCCGGTTCATACTCAGCACTCAGCACTTTCCCCACTCAGCACTTTCCTAGAATTTGTGACAACGCTGGCTGCAAATTAGGGTATTCATACTCAAAACCTGCCTCTAATGTACGTTTAGGCATGACTTGTTGACCTTCTAAAACTACCATCGCGCCATCTCCTAAGAGCGCTTCGAGGGCAAACCCAGGAACAGGTAGCCATGAAGGACGTTGCATGACTTGTCCCAAAGTTTGGCTTAATTCTGTCATCCGTACAGGATTAGGCGCAGTGGCATTATATATACCTGTCATTTCTGGGTTTGTTAAAGCTTTTAAAATCAGATTTACTAAGTCATCTAAGTGAATCCATGATAGCCACTGCCGACCACTACCAAGGGGCCCACCTGCAAAAAGTTTGAAAGGTGTAATCATTTTGCCTAAAGCACCACCATTCCCCAGAACAATACCCAAACGCAAAATTACAAGACGCACACCAGCATCTTTAACTTTTTGTGCTTCTGCTTCCCAGGCTTGACAGACTTGAGCTAGAAAATCACGACCTGATGGACTCGTTTCATCAAAGGTAGTTATTTCGCTGGTTCCGTAGTAGCCAACAGCTGAGGCATTAACTAACACAGAGGGTTTAGGATTAGCTTTAGCTATTGCGTCCACTATTTTCTGTGTACCTAGCTGGCGACTATTGAGGATTTTCTGCTTTTGTTCTGGTGTCCAGCGCTCCTCCGCAATGGGTTCTCCGGCGAGATTAACTACACCATCACAACCTGCAATCGCATCTTGCCAAGAACCAGATACGGTGGGTGTATAGGCCAAAATTTCCAGATGAGGAAAAGCCTCTGGTGGAAAAACTTTTTGAGCCGAGGTAGTGTTACGGGTTAGCACTAATATTCTATGACCCTCATTGTGTAGTCTTTCAACTAGACGACTACCGACAAATCCTGTTGCTCCAGTAATGGCTACTTTCATCACACAAATGCACCTCAACCAAACCCCTATTTTAACTTGGTTAATCTTCTATATCTTCATCTTCATTCATACCGGGATTTATAAGTGTAATATCATACTCAACTTCATCCGTTTGTCTGGATAGCTGAGTGTTTTGTAATAAATAATAAATAGCACGTACTTGAGGACCAAAAACAATCTCATCTTCGTTTTTGAGATTGTGAACTGGCATTTTACGTCCATTAATAATCAAACCGTTGGCACTAGGCTTTCCTTTGGCATCGCCATCTACAATTCGATAATAATAACTACCATAACCATTACTATCTCCTCTTTGCATTCTGACTAATGTGGCATGACGACGAGAGACAAACTGAGACATTAAACGAATATTACAATCTCGGTCTCTGCCCAAAGAGTAGATCGTATTTTCCAGAGAAAACTCCTTGCGGCCTTGATCATCCTCAATAATCAGTAGGTGGCTTTCATTAGTTTCAGTTACCATTGATAAATCGTGGCTAATTATCGTTTAAAGTCTAGACATTCTACTCTCTTAGCGCTACTGTTGCTCCAGCAAGAACTGTAACAGGTTTTGGCTACACTTAAGTATCGATACTTAAGTGTAGCGTGAGATCGAGAAAAACAGCATTTAATTGACAATATTGATTGTTTTCAATAGCGATTTTCAAAGGCGATCAGCTAGTTTCCTCAATAAAATAGAGTTGCTAACAACACTCACAGAACTAAAAGCCATTAATGCCGCCGCCCCAGAAGGACTGAGGACAAAACCAAAATTTGGTAACAATACGCCTGCTGCTAAAGGAATGCCGATAGTGTTATACGCAAATGCCCAGAATAAATTTTGGCGAATTTTGTTGAAGGTGGCACGACTGAGTTGAATTGATGCTACAACATCATTTATGCGATCGCGCATCAGGACAATTTCGGCAGTTTCCATTGCCACATCCGTTCCAGAATATAAAGCAATGCCCACATCCGCTTGTGATAAAGCCGGAGCATCATTAATCCCATCGCCAACCATTGCCACGACGGAGGGTGATTCTGATATTCCTGGTAGCTGGAGAGATTTGATTACATCTGCTTTTTTAGCTGGGAGAACACCAGCCATAACATCAGCGCTATCTATTCCTAATTGTTTAGCTATAGCGTGAGATGCTTCTAATCTATCGCCACTAAGCAGCATGACCCGTAAACCCATCTGACGTAATTGGTTAACTGTAGTTTTAGCATCCGGTCTGAGGGTATCTTGAACAGCAATGAGTCCGGCTAAATTTCCCTCAACTGCTACGCCAACCACCGTTTTACCATCTTCTGCCAGATGTTGAGCCATTTGTTGTGCAGCGTCATTGGCCAAAACTCCATGTTTACTCAACCAGTCCCAGTTACCCAGAAGTACTAACAGACCTTCGACAATGGCAGATACACCCAAACCAGGTTCTGTGTGAAAGTCTACAGCATCAGGAATTAATAGTTTTTGCTCTTGCGCTGCTTGTTTAATGGCTTTGGCTAAGGGGTGGTAAGTGCCACTTTCTACAGCTGCTGCTAGTTGCAAAAGAGAGCCAGGTTGATGATTATCCCATTCCTCAAAAGGTAGACAGTCAGTAACTGTGGGATTACCTGTAGTCAAAGTGCCTGTTTTATCAAATACAACTGTATCTAACTGGTGTACTCTTTCCAAGACATCACCACCTTTGATTAACAGACCCCGTTCAGCACCGATGGCTGTTCCGACAAGTATTGCTGTGGGTGTAGCCAGTCCTAAAGCACAGGGACAAGCCACAACCATAACGGCGATCGCCAGTTTTAAGCTCGTAAGCAGGGGGCTTGCCGTGAGCGTAGCCGAATGGGAATGATTAGCAACGCCATCCATCACCTCTGGACTAGAAAATAGTCCATGACTCATCATATCCATGCCCCCAGACACATTCACATCAGTCCAGATATGAGTGCCGAAAAAGAACCAAAAAACAAATGTCAACACAGAAGCCGTCAAGACACCATAGGTAAAGTAACCAGCGACTGTATCGGCTAATTTTTGGACTGGGGCTTTCCGGGTTTGGGCAGTTTCTACTAAAGTCACGATTTGTGCCAAAGTTGTATCGCTACCAGTACGAGTTGCGATGATAGCGATCGCGCCTGACTGATTCAGGGTTCCTGCGGCTACCAAATCTCCTGGCTGTTTAATAACTGGTACTGCTTCCCCAGTTAACATGGACTCATTTACTGTGGTTTGTCCAAAGCGCACCTCACCATCAACGGGAATTTTATCCCCTGGTAGTACCTGCAACCATTCACCAACGCGTACCTTTTCGGCAGGAATCTCTACAATATTTGATCCCAACCCTAATTTTTCTGGGTCTGGGTTAGGAATCAATCGGGCTATTTGTGGTTGAAGTGCTAATAATTCCCTAAAAGCGGCAGAAGCTCGACCTCTAGCTTGTTGCTCTAAAGTCCTACCCAGAAGAATAAAACCCAGCATCATCACTGGTTCATCAAAGAAACATTCCCAACCCATTTGGGGAAATAGTAATGCTATTAAACTCGCAGTATAGGCTGTCAGGGTTCCCAATCCTACGAGGGTATTCATATTAGGGGCATTTCTTCGCCATCCCCGCCAACCATCTATTAATATTGGGCGACCGGGAATTAGTATTGCAACTGTTGCCAATCCACAATGAAACCAAATGTTATTCAAGAGTGGCAGTCTTTGACCACCCATGCTGCCAAAATGTCCAATTCCCGACAACACTAGCAGTATCCCCGCAATAATTAACTGCCCAAATGAAGAACGCATTTCTTGGCGTTTTCGTTCTTCTGAATCTTGCAGGTTGGATTTGCCTGATACTTTTTCGCTAGATTGACGTGGTTGAGAAGGAAATCCAGCTGATGTCAGTTGCTGTGCTAGTGCATCTGGATCTACCGGGCTACGCCCTGCTTCGTGATCACCAGTTTCTGTTTCTACTACTGCTACCTCAGTAGCCAGATTGACACAGGCACTTTTAACTCCTGGATATTGCGTTAGCTGTCGCTCTACAGCGCTTACACATCCAGCACATTTCATCCCCCCAACATCTAGAATAATTTTCTCAGAAGTCGGGGCTGGTTCTGGAGTAAGCTGAGTTTTCGGGGCAAATTGCATGACAAGTGTGGGGTTCACTACGAAACTTCAACGCCTCAATCAAAGCGTCTCTATTTTGAGCGTAGGCGAAATTCGGAAATATGACAGAACGTCGAAGATATTAATTTTATTAATTTATGGCCTTTCGCGGATTTTTCCTACGACTCCACCTCAAATAAGTGATGTAAATCACAGATACTACCTGTATGGGAGCGATCGCAATCAGACTTTTTGCAAAATAGTTGATGTCTAAATTAGACATGACGCTGAAGTAGCCCATACCCATCAGCAGCAACATTGCCCAGATGAGATATTTTTGTTTAATTGTTAACATATAAAGCTTTGCACCCTTATCGGTACTGATATCTGGCGTGGCATAGCCAGAGAAATAGCAAACTACAGATGATAGAGAAATTTTTAGAACCAGCCCTGCTTATTTACAAAGTAGGTATTAACAAACTCTTCTGGGGACTTGTTCAAGTAGATCATGCCTTCAATTAAACCGACAAGCTGCATAATTAACAAACTAATACCGTAAGTAAAAAAACCTCCAACTAAAGCGATCACCAGCATGATAAAACCTTCGGGGGCATACCCTAGAATAAATTTATGCGCTCCAATTCCTCCAAAAATTATCCCGCAGTAACCAGCAATTAGTTGTTTGGTGGGTTGACTAGAATTTAGATTAGACATATTAGCTTTACTCCTGGAGAAATGTTTATAAAATTTTCATTCTAGTGAAAACCAAAATTGTCAAATATATTTGTTTCGTAAATATATTTTGAATTTTTTGTTAGTAGAATTTCGCCCCAATACCTATAGGTAAAGCAGTTTGTATACTTTAAAAGCAAAATTGACAATCTCATACAGAGGAATTATTTCTCTGTATTTCTTGATAGCTCAAAGCCTTGATGTCGGGGCGGGTATGGCTATGCCACGCCAGTTATGACAGATATGCTAAATTACCAATAATAATTTTAATCAACCCACCCCTACTGGCTTGATCCTCAGTACCGCTTTAAGCGCAGCTATAGCCCAGGGCTTTACACCACTTTGTGCTTTGCTGTCATGAAAATTACTTGTATGATTTGTAGATGCATTTCCTCATTAGTTAGGAAACAAATTTTACAAGTTCAGCATTAGTTCACAAATCGAGGGAAATTGTCCGGAGTATAAATGGAATCTGCAACCCGATAATTCTTACTAAAAATACATAAAAAAGGCTATATATTTTTCAGCGATTGCTGAAGCTACCTAAATAATACTCGATGTTTAGCTAAACATTTTGTAATTGAGTTAACAGTATTGCTGAACTTATATTTGTTAGCAGAATTTTTATGCTCAACATAACATTTATATATGCAAATGTAATCAAATAGTTTGCAGATTAACAACCGTGTTATGACGTTTTATTAATTACCACTACCCAAGACAAATAAACTGAGTAGAGTGCCGCTATTCCAGAGACTATGAAGTAGCATCGGAGCCAAGAGGTTGCGCGATCGCGTGTAAACCACACCTAAAACAATCCCTAATGCTGTCAGGGGCAGGATTTCTGACAAACTCAGGTGAGCGATCGCAAACAACAAACTACTCAAAATAATTGCGCCCCAAACAGGTACATAACGAGTCAGAGAGGGCAGTAAAAAACCACGAAACAGCAATTCTTCAAAAATGGGGGCAGCGATGGCCGCAGTAAAGAAAAATAGCCCCAGCGCCACAGTATCTTGGCTTTGCAGTGCCAACTGTAACAAGGGATTACTACCACCCTGACCTTGCCATAATTGTTGATTAATCAACGACACTACTACTACTATCGGTAAAGCAGCGCAATAACCGCCAAATCCCCACAAAATCCAGCGATCCTGCAACCGGAAGCGAAACCAGTTTTCTGGTAACGGAAAATAACGCTTGAGGGATAAATAAAGCACCAACAGCGCCCCTGAAGCCACCATGATGTAACTAACTAAAACAGATAAAGCCTGAAATCGGACATTCACAATGGGGCGCGGAATGGGAAGTAGCATGACCAAAACAGGTACAAACAGTTGCCCCATAAAGAAAAAGCCCACCACAAAAACCTGTAGAATCGTTTCTCCACCCCAAGGCGTTGACCAAGGCAAATCAGCATTTTGAGCCAGTAAAGCCGCTTTACCCTTGATTAAACGCTGACCAATTAAGAAAAGCAATAAAATTAGACCAGTTAATGCTGTCACAGTGGGAATTGTGCCAATGAGAGCTAATTTCACCACAGCTTGAGTAGCAGCTTCCTGTTGTTCGGCTTGAACCTCTAAGAAAGCTGCTTGGCGTTGCTGGATTTGGTAAAGTTGAATTAAAGAAGTATAGCGAAACCAGCCATCTAAATTTTTGTTAATCAGCTGTTGAGCATCAGGTAAGAGTCGCGGAGGGTTACTCCATATTCCACTCAGCACAGCCGCAGTTTCCCGAAATTCTGGATCAATTTCAGCGCTTTGCTGTAATTCATGCCAAATTTTGATCGCTGTATCGGTTTTTTCTTGCTTTGCTTGTAAAATGCCTAGACGTAAATCTAAGTCAGCCTGTAATTTTTGTAGCTGCTGGAGAGATTTCTGTAACTTTCCCTGCTTTTCTTGAGGAGAAACCTTAGTGTCAGGAGGCGCATCTGGTAAAGGTTTAGGGGGTAAAGGAAGAGCTTGAGATTGAGCCAGTTGTTTTTGAGCTTTGTCTAAATTAGTTTGAACTGACTGACGTACCTGTTGATATTGCCTTGTAGCATTTTCTAGGGGTTTCTCTCCCAGAATAGCGGCTTTAATTGCTGATAAATTTTCGTCATTACTATCTTCTGCCTGCCAAGCTTGGGCTTGTAGAGCAATATTAGTTTGGTACAGTTCCAGACGACTTTGAAACTGTGGTTCCTGCAAAGTACCAAATAAAGACGAAACTGACAACAGGATTGCTATCGGTGTTAGGACAAAAAATAAAATTAACCGCTTAATCGTCATCTGTTCCCCTTGAAAAATTCACCAGAGTAACGCGTACCCTTTGGAAATTATCGCAAGAAAATGCCGAAGGTTGATCAATATATTAATATTTTGCGTTTGTGACTGGTGATTGAGGGGAAATCAAAATATGCCAAGGTCACAATTGGCCATGCTTTTTGGTGGGAAACAATGCCGTAGGCTTGAGGGTACAGTGTCGCGATCGCCAATGGCATCAATACAATGGTAATATCATGACTCAGTGAGCAATAGCGCCATTTGGTGCTAACCCTAAAATTTTGGTTTTCATGAGCAGCGACATTCAACTTAGCCTCTTCGATAACTCCAACTCGAACCCACGCAATTTAATCCCCACAAGCGCCAAAATTCCCATTACACCCGGTACTTACCCCAATATGATCGAATTGGCACAGGATTGTAATCAGTGCCACCGTTGTGGCTTGGGAGACAATCGAACTCATGCTGTAGTTGGGCGTGGTCATCTCCAAGCACCAATTATGCTTATCGGAGAAGCACCCGGTCAAAACGAAGATGAAACCGGCTTACCATTTGTAGGGAGATCAGGACAGTTGCTAGAGAAAATATTAGCATCTGTAAATCTGACTACCGAACAAGATGTATATATTGCCAATATTAACAAATGTCGTCCACCAAACAACCGAGCGCCCAATCCTGATGAAATTGCGGCTTGCGTACCCTACTTATTAGAACAAATTCGCCTTGTTGACCCGAAAATTATTTTACTCACAGGTGCAACTGCGGTTAAAGGCATCACTGGCGATAAGCGGGGAATTACGAAAATTCGCGGTCAGTGGTTGGAGTGGGAAGGGCGTTTATGTATGGCAATTTTTCACCCCTCTTACTTGTTACGTAACCCTTCTAAGGAAGTTGGTAAGCCTAAATGGTTGATGTGGCAAGATATCCAAGCCGTGCGTGCCAAGTTGGACGAAATCCTATAGCAAATTGCTGAGTGCTGAGTAGAAACCAAGGAGGGGCGGGTATAGCTACGCCACGCAAGCTATAACAGATATGAATTTTAATAAACCCGCCCCTACATCAAGGCTTTGAGCGAGTAACACTGTTCTCACCTATTTAAAAAATACAGACAGAAGACCGATTAAAACAAAAACTCTGTTTGAGTTATTCTTCAGTTGCAAATACAACATTTTCATAGAGTAGTTCAATAGGACACTCAAAATCAATACTTGATAAAGTAATAATGTCACCGGGTATGTAGGGATAATAAAGCCACATTCTACCTTCTCCCCGTGAGTAACGCTCAACCGAAATTTTTTCAGAGTCAATCATAAGATACTCTTGTAAAGTAGGCATTTTCAAATAATCAGATAATTTTTCCCCTCTATCTCTGGCGCTAGTTCCTGGGGAAAGAACTTCGACAATTATTTGAGGATATTGAATAAATTTGTGAGCTTTCAGGTCTTGAGGATCACAACTAACAATTAAATCAGGATAATAGTAAGGACTGTTGGGAGTGACTTGCACCTTCACATCTGACACATTCACTCGACAGCCTTTAGAGTGGAGATGAGGGCGTAAAGCAGTATAAAGATTAAGAGCAATATCATTGTGCGGAATTGTCCCACCTGTCATGGCAAAAATTTTGCCGTTGACATATTCATAGCGAATATCTTGTTGGGGTTCCCATGTCAGATATTCCTGGACGGTCATTTTTAGGGGTTGTTGAGGAATAGCTACCATTATCCTGAAAAACTGTGATGGTTTCAGACTGGCTTCAATTTAGCCAGATGATGAAATCTGGAATAGCGATTGTAAGAACTGTAGTTAAGTAGAGCAGCAGGAATAATTCAATGTTTGTAGTAAGGACTTTAGTCCTTATTTGAGGGCTGTAGCCCTCACTACGAAACAATCTCAATATTTTTACATTACTTAATGTACTTTGATTTATTCTCGCCTACTTACTTAATACGGGGAATCGGTTAGCACAGGAGAGAAAATATGTGGAACTTAATTATATTGTTTGTATGTGTGTGGGGAATTTTGCTCGGCGCGATATATCTTTATCTGAATTCTGCCTCATCTGCTAAAAAGAAAAAACGTCATCGTTATCGAGCAATTTCTCATCACAATAACAGTGTTTGGAGTAGCTCATACGTACACGATTATGGTAGCTATAACTCTAGTAGCAGCAGTGGTTATGGCGACAGCAGTAGTAACGACAGTAGTGGCTATAGCAGCAGCAGTAATCGCGATAGTGGTGGCTATGGTAGCAGCAGTAGTTGCGATAGTGGTAGTTATGATGGCGGTAGTAGTTGTGATAGTGGCGGTTATTAAATTCCAGAACGCAGCCGCACACTGCCGGCTTGACAATCACGCAACCAAGCTTTCACGGCTTGGGCAATTACACCCTTACTACTATCCCTGGGGGGCGATACTACTGGTTGAGAATCACTACCAATTTGGGTAAACATCATTACCAAACGCCAGCCACTGTTAGTTTTTGTCAATAACAACCAGTGAAATTGCTGCGATTCAACAATTTTACCAGCTATATACTGCCGTTCTAAAGTCGTAAAGAAAACTTGCTCAACTCCTGTTGCTGTATTTTTCTGCCCATCGGCGTTATACCCACCGGTGTTAATGGGTAGGGGCTGAAACTCTGGTTTTCCTGCCACCAGCATATAACTGTAAACATCACTGCTGCGACGGAGACGGCGGGCGCGTTGAGTGGCGCGATTTGCATAACTTGGTAAATCCTGCAATAGCTGAGTAGTTAATTTTTCTAAACTTTGTTCAGAACAAATAGAATTCAGCCCATTGTGAACGGCTTGACTCTGAGTTAGGAAAACAGGTGTATTGGCAAATGCTGAGTTATTCATGCTATCTGCCGCTACTAGCCACACGGCGAAAGCTAAAAGCCATAAGCCATAATTTTTCTTTTTGACTTTTGCCTTCATCCCACTGCCGTTAACTCCTCAACAATTTTATTCCAGGCTAACTCAGGTTCAGCAGCCGCAGTAATCGGACGACCAATTACGAGGTAATCTGCACCAGCTTTGATAGCTTGGGAGGGTGTAAGCGATCGCTTTTGATCTCCCTTATCTGCCCAAGTTGGGCGCACACCTGGACAAACCAGCAAAAAGTCATTTTCACAAGTTTGGCGTAACTGTGTAACCTCCTGGGGTGAGCAAACAGCCCCATTTACTCCGCATTCCTGCGCCATCAATGCCATTTCTAAAGCATATTCTGGTAATTCCAGAGGAACTTTCAAATCAAACGCTAGTTGCCTAGAAGAAATACTCGTCAGCAGGGTAATGGCAATTAATTGCGGTGGTTTGACACCTGCTTGCATTGCCCCCACCTGTACAGCCTCAGTTGCCGCTTTCAGGGCATCTCTGCCAGCCGTGGCGTGAATTGTGAGTAAATCCACTCCGTAACTAGCAGCACTACGACAAGCCCCAGCTACAGTATTGGGAATATCGTGAAACTTCAAATCTAAAAATATCCGTTTTTGCCGGGATTTTAAAACTTCCAGGATTGTGGAGCCAGAACTAGTAAATAATTCTAAACCCACTTTCCAGAAATTTACTTGCGGCAATTGATCTACAAGAGCGATCGCACTTTGTAAATCTGGTACATCCAAAGGCACAATTATTTGGTCATTAGTCATTGGTTATTAGTTCTTTACAAGTCGGACAAACTTATTTTTACCAACTTGTAGCACGCGCCCGTGTAATTGACTAGGCTGCTCAAAACTGGTATCAACATCAGTGATGCGATCGCCATCTAGACGCACTCCACCTTCTTGAATTTTTCGTTTACCCTCTCCAGTACTTTTGCATAAACCAGTGACATTGAGAAGATACGCTAACTTTACAGGAAATTCTGACACCCCAGCCAGAGAAAATTCGGGAACCGCGCCTTCCTTCCCGCCGCTTTTGGCAGCATCCTTGGCTTCATTAGCGGCAATTTCACCGTTGTATTGTCTCACAACTTCATAAGCTAAAAGCATTTGGCGATCGCGGGGATTTTCTGGCAATTTTTCCAAAGGTAAATCCGTCAACAGTTCAAAATACTGTGACAGCAAATTATCAGGAACACCTTGTAACTTCTGATATTTTTGGGCAGGATGTTCTGACAGACCAACATAATTACTTAAGGATTTAGACATTTTTTGCACACCATCCGTACCTATTAAAATCGGTAACAGCAAGCCAAACTGGGGCTTTTGTCCAAAATGGCGTTGCAAATCTCGTCCCACCGCAATGTTAAATTTTTGATCAGTTCCCCCTAATTCCACATCTGCCTCAATAGCCACTGAATCATAGCCCTGCATCAATGGATAGAGGAACTCATGGATAAAAATTGGATTCTCTTGTTTATAACGTTCAGCAAATCCCTCTTTAGCCAACATCTGCCCCACCGTCATCGTAGAAAGTAACTCAAGAATTTTCCCTAAATTCATCTGGGAAAGCCATTCGGAGTTATAACGCACCTCCAACCTGCCTGGTGTGTCAAAATCTAAAATAGGGCGCACTTGGTCAAGATAAGTTTGAGCATTTTGTGCCACATCTGCCTCTGTCAGCTGACGACGTACCTCAGATTTACCTGTAGGATCGCCAATACGAGCTGTAAAATCACCAATAATTAGAACTGCTGTATGACCCGCATCTTGAAACGCTCGCAGTTTGCGTACTGGTATGCTATGACCAAGATGAATATCAGATCCTGTGGGGTCAATTCCCAATTTGATCCTTAAAGGTCGGTTCGTAGTTAACAAACGCTTCTCTAAACTTTCACTTTCACTATCAGCATCAGTTGGTTGGGGAAAAATTTCTACTATTCCACGATGTAACCAAGAAAAATTTTGCGTCATACTAAGAGATTCGCTATTAACTACGCTTTTTACTCTAAAAGTTGGGTTGGTTATATTCACAGGCAATTTGTCAGTACTTTAATCTACCAAATTAATATAATTGCAAAAATTAACCGCCAAGCTTCATTCAATGAATTACAGTTATATTTACCAGTGAGGAAGTAAGAACGCCGTGTCGTCTTCTAGGACTTTTACAAATAAGCAACCACAACGTCAGGCTTCATCAGGTTTTGAGTTTTTGAAAGGAGTAGGCCAAATCACTGGCGGTACTCTGTTATCAATAATCATGCTGACAAGCTCTATTGTAGCCGGAGGCCTGGTTGGTCTGGCTATTAGTTTTCGTAACTTACCAGATGTCAGACAATTGCGTAACTTTGTGCCATCAGAAACAACTTACATTTATGACATTAATGGCAAACTGTTAACAAGTCTTCACGGTGAAGCCAACCGAGAAGTCATGGCATTAGATAGAATTTCCCCAAATCTGAAGCGGGCAGTACTAGCCAGTGAAGATAGTCATTTTTATGATCATCACGGTATCAATCCTAGTGGTGTCGGACGGGCTTTGATTGTAAACTTGGCAGCTGGTAGGGTGCGAGAAGGTGGTTCTACCATCACCATGCAGCTGGTGAAAAATTTGTTTTTATCTCAAAGACGTGCCTTTACTCGCAAGTTAGCTGAAGGAGTACTGGCAATTCGGTTAGAGCAAATTCTCAGCAAAGACCAAATTTTAGAACTGTACCTCAATCAAGTTTATTGGGGTCATAATAACTATGGTGTACAAACAGCAGCACGCACTTACTTCGACAAGTCCGCCGTAAATTTAAACCTGGCTGAGTCAGCAATGATGGCGGGTTTAATCCAAGCACCAGAAGAATTCAGTCCCTTTGCGAATATGGAACTGGCAAGACGCAAACAAAGGGAAGTTTTGGGGCGGATGCTGGAATTGAACTGGATTAGTCAACAAGAATATGATGATGCTCTGAAGCAAGAACTTAAATTTGGTCGTATCCGCTCCTTCCAAGGTAGTGCCTTACCTTATGTAACCAATACTGTATCTCAAGAATTAGTGCAAAAATTTGGGCGTGAGGCGCTGATTAAAGGTGGAATGCGTGTGCAAACTACTATTGATGCTGACTTCCAAATGATGGCGGAAAAAACTGTCAGCAAGTGGAGTAAAACATTGAATGGTCGAGGTTTACGTGGTAATGAAATTGCACTGGTAGCCATCGACCCCCGCACCCATTTTGTCAAGGCCTTAGTAGGTGGTGTAGATTCTAGAGCTAGTGAATTTAATCGGGCAACGCAAGCCCAGCGTCAACCAGGTTCCGCCTTTAAACCATTAGTATATTATGCTGCTTTCGCTACTGGTAAATATACACCAGATACGATATTACAAGATACACCAGTTCGTTATCGAGATGGTAGCAATTGGTATAGTCCGAGGAACTACGACGGTGGTTTTCAAGGCTCAATAACAGTTCGCACCGCCCTAGCCCAGTCTCGCAATATTCCAGTAATTAAAGTGGGTATGGCTATCGGGATGAATAAAGTCGTAGAAACCTCTCGGACATTGGGAATCATGAGTCCGATGGCTCCTGTGACTTCTTTGCCTTTGGGAGCTATAGGCATTACACCTTTAGAATTAGCTAGTGCTTACGCTACCTTTGCTAATTATGGCTGGCAATCGCCAGCAACAGTTATGGCGCGTGTTACTGATAGCAGTGGCAATATCTTGTTAGATAATACACCCAAACCCCAGTTAGTTCTGGATCAATGGGCATCAGCAGCAACTATCGATGTGATGCGTTCGGTAGTTACTTCTGGTACTGGGAAGGCAGCAGATATTGGCCGTCCCAGTGCTGGTAAGACAGGTACAACTTCATCTGAAAGAGATATTTGGTATGTTGGGACTGTGCCACAGTTAACAACTGCTGTCTGGGTAGGTAGAGACGATAACAGACCATTATCTAGAGGTGCAACAGGTGGGGGTATGGTGGCTCCCATTTGGAAAGATTTTATGCAGCAAGCCCTCAAAGGTGTACCTTCGGAAAACTTTAAGCCACCCTCTCAATTTAAGCGCCCCAAACCATAATAAGTAGGGGTTGGGGATTTTCTGAATACTTAGTATAAAGCCAGTAGGGGCGGGTTAATGAAAATTATTATTGGTAATTGAGCATATCTGTCATAGCTTGCGTGGCGTAGCCATACCTGCCCCTACATCAATGATTTCAAGTGATTAACACTGTTCTCATTCATCTGAAAACCGCTATACATAAATTGACATTCTCACCGCCCTAACAGAGCAGTGATTCTAAAAATTACTTTTTAGGTTTTCTCTTTCCGCGACACGCCTTAAAATCAACTATCCATTGCTGGCAATGCTTAAACCAATTAACCCTTCAGATTAACTAGGGTTTGGTGAATAAATGTAAAACCCAGATAAATCAAAGGTTTGAGGCTGATAAACCCGAAAGTATGTGCAAGGTTTTTGAAGGATGTACCATCAAAAGTGTGAACTTTGGGTTGAATAAATCAGAAAATTTGGGGATGACAGATAGCTGAAACTGTTCTCTGTTCCCTATTCTCACAAATAACTTTTATGCCTAACGGCACGCTACGCGAACAGCAAACCCTAACTATTGCTGTTTTTCTAGTTCGGTTTTCATTCGCTGTAGGGTAAGATTCATTTGCTCAAACATTTGTTGCGGAGTCACACCAAATTGGTTTAGCTGAGTCTTGAGTTGCTGCACAGTCATCTGCGCCATAAAATCTTCTGATAGCTCGAATCGCTTCATAAAGACGCGATAGCGATCCATCATAGCTTCCATTTGCTCAATAAACAGCTTTTTGCCCTCGCGATCAAACTTGCCGTAGTTGTTGCCAAGGTTGATTAGTGCTTGATAATCTTCAAACAGCTGTTTTGCTTCTTGCTGAACTATATCAGAGTCAAAGAATCCCATTTTACTTATATTCAACTGAGTATTGAGACTCAGCAGCTTAATATTTTTGCCTCTCTCACTATATTAGTCTAGGGAATTCATCTCAGGAACAAGTTTCGGTTTAAGTACGGTTTTGTACCGGAATTTCAACACTTGACTGTGTGGGAAATGAGGGGAAGAGGCAGAGGGGTGCAGGATGCAGGGGTAGGGGGGAAAAGATTGTGACTTCCCAATGACCAATGACTAATAACCAATGACTAAGAGACTTCCAAATAAAAAAATATCCCGTCGTTTTGAGAGCAGGGGGGCAGGGAGCGGGGAGCAGGGGGAGGAAAGGTCATTTTAGTTGCAGAAATTTGGATCAACTTTTTTGTGGAGTTCTCTAATATTAATGAAATCCAACATGATGCGCTGATGTATAGTGCCTAAAGGTCGGATTTCATCGGCAATTGGTGAATAACAGTTACCTTGGCGAATATCTTCAGGTGTTAATAATTTCATATCCCAGCCTTCGTTTAAAACTAGTTGATCTAATTTGACTAGGAGTGGTGCGTGAAAGACATGACGAACAACAGTACCATCTGCATAACAACCGAATTCTATAAATGATGGTAGCTTGTAGCCAATTTCCTCGATAACTTCTCGCTGGACTGCTATATCTGGTGTTTCACCAGGTTCGAGATGTCCACCGAATAGTCCCCAGTAACCAGGGTAAAGAATACCAGGGATATTATCTCGCAGTTGCATGAGAAACTTGTCTTTTTGGTGAAGAATTGCGATCGCTACATGAACTGGTTGATCATTCATTAATTTATACTAGTGATTTATCCTAAAATTTTTAACTTTCCTCTATATAAACTTCTCCAAATTCTTGGTCAGCTAAGGGGATACTCTTGTAGCGAATTTTACCCTTAATTACCACTTGCTCTCCTTCTTTCAGATTGGGTTGGTTCGTAATCACCCAAATTTTACCAGTGGAGTCATTAATTTGATATGCCCACTGCTTAATTAAGGGAACTTGCTTTTCTACCTTCCCTTGGACATAAACTGTGGCCTCCTGGTCTGTCTCTGGTTTAATATCCTGAATTAGAGTGACATTACTACCAATGCTGAAGTTACCGGCTTTTAAGCTTGGTGTTCTCAAAGAACTGCAACTACAAAGTCCAGCTACAAGTAATAAAGCAATTCCCCGACGATAAGGCATCATACGGCAAAGGTGAAATCTTGTTGTTGGTTCCATGAGGTTAGTTCCTTTGTGTAAATTTAAGGTGGATGCTTCCCCATTCTTCATTCCCCATTACCCTTTATATTTCATTCTTTCGCTGTTCAGATGAGGCAGTTTATCTGAGAAGATAAATAATATGAGTATAGTCTTATGTGGAAAGACGCTAAGGCACTAAGCAGCAACGCCTTCATAGTCAATAGGCAAAAGTCTGTTGGCTGGGCTGCAAAAGACTGAAATATGGACTAAAGGCAGTCCTGTAGGGATTTTAATGGAAACAAAAACTGCCAAACTTCTCGATGGTAAAGCTTTAGCTGAAAAAATTCATCAAGAACTTTCAGCTATGACTACCCAAACACAAGCAAAATTTGGGCGATCGCCTGGTTTAGCTGTATTAATGGTGGGGGATAACCCAGCCTCAGCCGCTTATGTCCGTAATAAAGAACGCGCTTGCGCTAAAGTCGGTATTGCTTCTTTTGGCAAGCATTTTCCCACAGAAACCACCCAAGGGGAACTTGAGGAAGTAATTGCTGCACTCAATCAAGATGAGCGTGTAGATGGTATTCTCGTGCAGTTGCCTTTACCGAGTCACTTGGATGCTGTCGCCCTGCTGAATAAAATTGACCCAGACAAAGATGCTGATGGACTACATCCAGTGAACTTGGGGCGGTTAGTGCGGGGAGAACCTGGTTTACGCAGTTGTACGCCAGCTGGTGTGATGCGACTATTACAGGAATACGAAATTCCTTTGCAGGGAAAACACGCCGTGGTGGTGGGACGCAGTATTTTAGTAGGCAAACCAATGGCCTTGATGTTATTGGCAGCTGATGCGACTGTTACCATTGCTCACTCGCGATCGCTAGACCTTGGTACTATCACGAAGAATGCTGATCTGATTATTGCGGCTGTCGGTCGGCCAGGATTAATTACTGGCGAGATGGTAAAATCAGGCTCCGTTGTGATAGATGTGGGGATGAATCGTGTAACAGATGCCAGTGGCAAAAGTCGCTTAGTCGGAGATGTTGACTGGGAATCAACTGCTGCTGTAGCGGAATATATCACTCCAGTTCCTGGTGGTGTTGGTCCGATGACAGTTGCTATTTTATTGCAAAATACAGTTGCCAGCTATTTGCAAAAAGCGAAGTAGTTGTAAGTTATGAGTTATGAATTCTCAATTTTTAATTCCTGACTCCTCACTCATGACCAATATTGCCTTAATGGTACAAGTCACCAGATTTATCTGTGGAATCAATCGAAAATTTTCACACCCCTAGATCCTAAATCCAAAATCTAAATTTGTTTGACTTTTTTCGCGCCACAGCATCTTAAAATTGTGACGGATAAGATAAACAGCCAACAGCCTAAAATTGAAGGAATTTTAAGAATGGTAGCAGCTGATAACGTCCAGAAAATCAAAGAGGAAGCAAACTTTAACCTAACCGCCTATCTCCAAAAGCGGAAAAATCTTTGTGAAACTGCTCTGGATCAAGCTATTCCGGTCATTTATCCAGAAAAGATTTATGAATCAATGCGCTACTCACTATTAGCTGGAGGTAAGCGTCTGCGCCCCATTCTCTGCCTTGCTGCTTGTGAAATGATCGGCGGCACAATTGAAATGGCCATGCCTACAGCCTGTGCGATGGAAATGATCCATACAATGTCGTTAATTCACGACGACCTACCAGCGATGGATAATGATGATTATCGTCGTGGGAAGTTGACAAATCACAAGATTTATGGTGAAGACATCGCTATTTTAGCTGGTGATGGTTTGTTGGCTTATGCTTTTGAATTTGTTGCCACTCAAACCCCAGAAACCGTTTCGAGAGAGCAAGTTTTACAAGTCATAGCTCGTCTTGGCAAAGCTTTGGGGGCTGCTGGCTTGGTGGGCGGTCAAGTGGTTGATTTAGACTCAGAAGGTAAAACAGATATTTCTCTAGAAACCCTGAATTTTATTCATAACCACAAAACTGCTGCTCTTTTAGAAGCTAGTGTTGTTTGTGGGGGCGTTATCGCCGGGGCATCTTCTGAAGATGTGCAACGACTCTCTCGCTATTCTCAAAACATTGGTCTAGCATTTCAAATCATAGATGATATTCTGGATATCACTGCTACACAGGAACAATTAGGTAAGACTGCTGGTAAAGACCTCATCGCTAAAAAAGTTACCTATCCTAGTCTTTGGGGAATTGAAGAATCACGCTCCAAAGCTCAACAGCTAGTGGAAGCAGCCTGTAAGGAATTAGAGACATTTGGAAAATTGGCACAGCCACTCAAAGCGCTGGCTCACTATATCACCAGTCGCAATCACTAGGTCAATTTGGGATTTGGGATTTTGGGTTGCATGAAAATGTTTCCTCATAAAATAATTGCTGCTAAATTTACTAACCGAACCAAAAGACCATGCAGGACATAGGCCATATTTTAGATAACCGGGTGCTGCTGGTTGCTCTGGTAGCTTGTTTAATTGCTCAAGTATTAAAACTTGTAGTTGAGGTAGTCAAACATCGTAAGCTGAATGTGCGGGTTTTAGTGACAACTGGAGGTATGCCTAGCGCCCATTCAGCTTTGGTGACAGCTCTAGCAGCTGGTGTAGGGCAAAGTCTGGGTTGGGCATCACCTGAATTTGCTTTGGCTACAGTTTTTGCCATCATTGTCATGTACGATGCAGCCGGAGTTCGTCAAGCGGCTGGCAAGCAGGCTCGAATTCTCAATCAAATGATTGATGAATTATTCCACGAAAAACCAGACTTTAGCCAAGACCGTCTCAAAGAATTACTGGGGCATACACCGGTGCAGGTGATAGCTGGTTCGGTTTTGGGTGTCACCATCTATTGGTTAGCTCGGTCTGCTTACTAGTAGCGTAATTCGTAATTCGTAATTCGTAATTCCGGTTTATTTACTCCAACTTGTACGAGTTTATAAACGCACAGATGACCGCAATAACATTACTTTTCTTCCATCTACTAGTACGGCAAAAAAACCTCGTTCGTTGAGCTTTTGTAATGTGTTGTATGCTTCTCGTTGGTTGCCCGTATAAATTGCCAGTAAGTAAGGGCGTTGTCCGTAGGAAGCAAAACCTATGTTACCTCCCACTACTTGTTGGACGCTATTTGCCAGTTCTGGTTTGTTAAAATAATCTACTAATACAGCATAACCATCTCCTAGTATTTGGGGATTAAAGCTGATTGTTGGAGGTTGATTTGGTGCTGGTGTGATATTATTTGCCGTCGGTCTTGTCGTGATGATGGCAGTTAAACCAACAATATTATCTATATATCTCGCCCAACGATTAGCATCGTCAATTCTGCTAAACCCACTTATCCGCGTCACTGTATCAGTGAGATATCGGCAAGTTGTAGCTTGAATTTCGTTTGGTAAGGCACTAAGTAACTGTTTCTGACTATTTGCGGTGGGACTGACTACCAGCAAAAGATATTCCCCAGAACGAGGAGGTTGACAAATGGGAATATTTTGTTGGGCAGTGACAGAAGTCATACTACCGATGAAACTTGCTGATGCAAGTGCTAATGCACCAAATAAAGTATCAAATTTCTGCACAAAATTAGGATGCATAAACTGGATTTTTTCCAAAGAATTTAAAAATGCCTTTTTTCTCTAATCTTAGGGCAGGTTGTTCACCTACCCCAAATTGTCGTAACTGGTGAAGTTGACTATCTCTTACAGTCGTGTTGAGAGTTCGTAGTCAGCACTTTAGTGCTTCCAATTCAAGTTGAACGAACCGCTAAAGGGAAGCGTGCGCGCAGCACATACCGCTAAGGACGCTAACTACACAAAGAAGGAAGGAAATTCGCCACGGTTTTTTACAAATAAATTCTATTAGAAGATAAGGACTAAAGTCCTGACTACGAACTTGTTAAGAGACTGAGGTGAGGGATGCTAAAGGATCTGAAATTGTTTGGGAAGGAGCCTGAAATTCTCCTGTAATTACATACTCTAATCGCAGTTTTAGCCAGGTAATAAATTGAGCATTGGTGGAAATAATGGCGGCGGCTGGTTGAGGACACTGCGCTTTTAGCTCTGCCATCTCAGGTGATTCTAAGAAAGCTGGCTGGTTCACTAACCAAAAATCAATTTCTTTTTCTTGTTCATGGTAGTAGCGAGTGCGTTCTTTCAGCACTTCTGCGGTTGGTTCTTCTTGAACCAGAAATTTTTGACTTGCCAAAGCATAATAGTATGTTTTCATTTTTAAACCTTTGCTTACTATTGAATAATTTAAGGGTACAGAGCTACATCATGTACCCCTAAAAAATAATTAAACCAGAATTACCTCATCAAAGCACTGAAAGGGCAAGCACTGGTTTTTGCTTCGCCAGTTCTAGGTTTTTCTTGCCAATTCCAAAATTTTTGGAAAAAACTCCAAAAATTTGGTTGTTTTTGCTTTTGTTCACCAGTTTCTGGTTGTCCACTTGCTGTCAGCTTGTCTAAGAACTTGGTGTTGTCATAGTAGTGTTCTAAGGAAAGGATTTTCAAGTCCTCGGCGACATGGGCAACGCTCATGCCAATCACTTCTATTGTCTCTCCTGTGGGGGCGTTGTCTTTGTATGCGCCTTTAAAATGTCCCCAATGCCGCCATTTAAAGGCAACTGTGGGGGGGGCTGAGAACACTTCTAGCACTTCCCACATAAATCCTTCTGGAAATGCTGTGTGAAAGAGGCTTGTGGATGTTTCAAAGTTTTCTTCAGCAGCTTTGTAATGTTGGGTATTGCCGATTAAGAGTTTGTAAGTTCCTGACTCGACTACATCTGATATTGTGTAGCTGGGGCCTCCATTGGTACTCATGCGGAACTTTTCGTTGACAACTGATATCCATTGCTGGGGGTTGGTTTTGAAGTTCGCTTCTACATCGAAGGTTCTCACCAAGTTCTGCACTATGGCTTCTAGTGAACCTTGAGGATGATTACGTGTACTTTCTTTGGCTAGGTTTTCGTTGGAACGGGTATAATCGGGAAATTTGCCATAGCGCCATTCGATATCGGTACTTTGTTCTAGTACTTTATCTCTGTGCTGTACCCACAAGGGTAGGCTGTTAGACTCTGTTGAGGTCATAGAAGTTTGTGCGGAAAGATTTAACTCCAATTTTCTGGATTTCGCAGTTACAACCCCTCATTAAAAGTGCTGAGTGCTGAGTGCTGAGTGCTGAGTGGGAAGAGAACTCAGAGTTAGTAGTGGTATAAGCACTAACTTTAGTTAGCACTCAGTACTACTGAATTTGTATGGCTTGTTTCATTTCGCGGACGGCTCTTTCGATTCCGACTAATGCGGCGCGACTGATTATGGTATGACCAATGTTCAGTTCTTCCATTCCTGGTAGTGCAGCTACAGGGTAAACGTTCCAGTAGGTGAGTCCATGACCTGCGTTGACGCGTAAGCCTGCTTTTATTGCTTGCTCACACCCTTGAGCTAATATGGCTAATTCTTGCTGGCGATTGGTTTCGCTTTTAGCCTCAGCGTACTGTCCGGTGTGTAGTTCAATAAATTGCGCTTTTATCTTGACAGATGCTTCTATTTGTGCTGGTTGTGCATCGATGAATAAACTAACTGGAATACCAGCGCTCTGCAATTTATCGACTATCTCACCTATTCTAGCAATTTGTCCGACAATATCTAGTCCACCTTCTGTGGTGACTTCTTCCCGCTTTTCGGGAACTAAGGTTACATAATCGGGTTTAATATCGAGAGCGATCGCTAACATTTCGTCTGTAGCGGCCATTTCTAAGTTGAGATGCGATCGCACTGTCTGCCGCAACAATAGCACATCTCTGTCTTGAATATGTCGCCGATCTTCCCGCAAATGCACTGTAATTCCATCTGCACCCGCTAATTCTGCCAGTACTGCCGCCGCTACGGGGTCTGGTTCTACTGTTCGCCGTGCTTGACGAATGGTGGCGATGTGGTCAATGTTAACTCCCAGTGTAGGCACCCTTGTATCTCCCTATCCATAATCCCTAAGTTTTGATTTTAACGGAAGTTAGCGATATTTAAGCAAGACGATGATGGTGGAGCGATCGCCTAAATTACAAAGTCGGATTTAGAATAATATTTACACCCACTATCTGAGGCGGTATGCTCTTAGAACTACAACAGATTATCGTCAAACCAGGACAAGAAATGTTGCTAAAAGATATTAGTTGGCAGCAGTTAGAGAATATTTTGGCAGAAATGGGAGAAAAACGGGCTGCACGTATTTCTTATAGTGATGGTTGGTTAGAAATTATGGTTCCTTTACCTGAACACGAAAAAGATAAAGAAATTGTTGGGGAGTTGGTAAGAATTTTATTAGACTACCTCGAAATTGATTTTGAACCTTTTGGTTCCACCACACTCAAAAATGAACAAATGCGCCAAGCAGTGGAACCTGATACTTGTTTTTACATTGAAAATCAAGCTGCTGTAATTGGTAAAAATCGTCTTGATTTAACTATAGACCCGCCACCAGATTTAGCAATTGAAATTGATATTACTTCCCGGACTCGATTTGATAATTATGAGATTTTGGGTGTTCCTGAACTTTGGCGATATACAAAACAAGGTTTAGAAATTTCATTGTTACAGGGAAGAAAATATATAAAAGCTCAATCTAGCCCTAATTTTCCTAATATCCCCATTGTGGAATTGATCAATGAATATGTTCAGCAATGTTTAACCATTGGTAGAAGTCAAGCTACGCGTAATTTTAGAACTTGGATCAACAGTAACTTATAATCATCTTTAATTGGCACAAGATTAAGTTTACACCGACTTAATTGATTTCAGAAATGCCCTCGCTTCAGCACTTGATCAACTTTTGGGGCTGTATCATCTACCAAGGTTTGAATTTTATCAATCATTTTCTGAAAAACATCAGGATAGTACTTTGACATCTCAATAAAATCGGCATACTCTTGTCTATGTTGCTGTCTTGACTCTGGAGTTTTATATTCTTGGCGAATATTTGCAGATATACGTTTCGATTTTCTAACAATTAACACATCATCAATTTGAGTAGCTGTAATAGAAACCGGAGTCATATCAAGAAACTCACATACTAAAAAGTAAAGTGAACTAGGAACTGCTAATTTTAGATCCCTACTGGTAGCTACAGCCTCTTGAAACATTGTTTTATCTAAGTTTGTCTTACATTCAGCACAAACATATCCAAGATAAGACTCTACCAGCTTAGAATTTGTAAACTGACTATCAAACGAAGTTTTTAAGTAAAGTTTTTTGCCTAAAACAAAATCTTGGTTTTTTGTTCTTAGTGTAGGTTCCCCACCTATTCCTGGATTTCCTAGTGAAGATAAAAAGCTTAACCCTGCAAAAGTTTTTTTAGGTCCGACTTCAAATGTATCATCTATTCCTTTCAAACTTCGATAAATTACTTGAGGAAGAAATTCTTCAAGAATAGTATTGTCAAGTTTAAGTTGTCCCTTCTGTCGATAAAGAAAATTATCTTGGCTATCGAAGATTAAATCGAGTTCAATGAATCTTTTATATTGATTTGTTGCTTCAACTAATTTTTGAACAGTATCAGGTTGTCCTTGTTCCACTGATTCTAGTGCTTGAATCCATTGCTTATACTTCTTTACAGCTTCTTCAAATCTTTCTTTATCGGCATCCGGTAATCTAGGATTTTTTAAGCAAGCAATAATTTTATCATAGTGAGGAGTTGGTAGTTGAGGCATTATTGTATTTTTGATATTAAAAAAATTAAGCTTTTTGGTAGTAATTCGTAGTCTGAAGATTGTAGAGAGGAGACTTACTTAAATTAGATATCTTCTCAATTGCTTCCATAAGAGCAGGCTTATTTTGTTCCGAAACAATTACTAATCCATCATTCATAACTTTCCGCGCAATATTTCTAGCAATTTCCTCAGTATCTTCTACAGATAAGCTAGAGTTTTTATTAGAAAGGTTAAGTAAATCTTCACGGACAACCTTACCAAATTTGTTTTTAAAGATGCGTTTTTGTGTAAGGTTCAATTCAAACAAGTTAGACTGAGTTGAAAGCTCTGAAATGATTTGTGAGTTGTAAAATGGGACACCTAAAACATTTGATTCATGACCTACTACAAATATAATTCTGGCATCGTATGTACAAACTCTTTGTAGCTCTCTAAGAACAAAAGCCATGTCTAAGCAATACTGAACTACTGTAAAAAATCGATTTTTTCGATTTGCTCTATTTGAACCAATTTCAGATTTAGCAATTTTTAGTAAATCCCAACCCAGTGCTTCTGCTGAAAGTCTATAGTTTTGATGATAATTAAATACATTAATATATGGGGGCGATGTAATAACAAAGTCTATACTATCAGTATCAATAGGAAGGGAGCGAGCATCACATAATAAGGCAGTGATTGGTGCTGGGGAGTAAGGAAAATTTTTTATAACTTGGCAAAGCTTATAGCAAATATTATGTATATACTCTGTAGTTAGCTTATTATTTGCCAAATCTAGTAGTATTACAAAGGTGTCGAGAATAATTGTTTCCCAGTAATTAGTTTCTTTATATAAATCAGGAATAAATTTTTCAAACTCGGCAACACTTAATTCCCTAGTCTGAGAATTATCAAAAAGCTGAGGTTTCGGAAAATAAGTTTCTAACTTTTCTGTGATTGAACTAACTAGCATCTCCCGGTTTTCTAATTGTAAATTCATTAGTTGATAAGTTCTACTCAAAATCCAAGCTGCTGGATTGACTTCACATCCATAAGCTTGTAATCCAAAACAGGCAGCCTCGTAAAGAGTCGTTCCACTGCCTGCAAAAGGATCAAGTATTTTAGCTTTTTTGGGACAATATGAAAGGAGCAAATTTTCAATTAATTGAGGAGAAAACTGACCACGCCAAGAAAAGATATTTGAACGTGTTTTATTTTCAAGATTCAAATTATTTTGTGGGAGAACAACATGAAATTCACTCAAATTTTGAGCTAAAAATTTGTCTCTCAATCTCTGAATTAGAAATGTATTGCTCTGCATTAGAACCAATAGCCTAGTATTTGCTTACTCCTAAAAGGATACACAGTAAATAGTGAATCAACATTTAATAAAAAATTATACCTGCTTTCTGGTTATGATTCATAAAAGAGTTTTTTTTAGCTATATTGTCTCCCCTTGACTGAGGGTATCTGATCAAGGTACAAATAAAATAACTTGAATCCCAAATTTATACCAATAACCGCAAAGTAATTTCCTTTCGCATTAACTTGATGCACTAGTATAAAAGCGCAAGGCAAACCGCCAAAAAGCGCTGGAAACCCAGAACAGCACCACAGCTAACACTCCAGCACCTATTGTCCAATTAATTTCACCCTGACCCAGCATCGCTTCTGCTGGGATAGTTGTTAAAAAAGCCACAGGTACTACAAAAGTAAAGAAAAAGCGGTAAGCGGTGGGATAAGCTACCATAGGGTATCTACCAGCTTCTAACAAACCTCGTAAAACTTCGGTGGCGTTGTATATTTTGACAAACCAGATGCTAGTTGCACCCAGCATAAACCACAAGCTATAAAGGATTGCCAAGCCGAATAATAACGGCAATGCACTCATGAGGTAATTATTGATTCCCAAACCCAGGTTTGTACCTGCATAGCCGATGATTAGACTGCCAAAAACTAAATCTGGTAGTCCCCAAGGTGACAAGGTATGAGTAGAAAGCCAAAACTGACTGCGGATAGGTTTAAGTAGGACAAAATCTAATGTACCTTCCTGGACATGGCGGACAATGCGATTCAGGTTTGGGGCGAGAAAGGTAGCTGCAAAGCCTTGTAGTAAGGTAAAAATTCCCAAAACTAATAAAGCTGCTGACCATGACCAGCCGGTAAAGGTGTAACCGGTACTGTAAAATAAGGATAATCCAAACAGACTGCCAGCGAGATTACCCAAACTGCTGAGGGTAGCTATGAGAAAATTAAGACGATACTCCATCTCAGCTGCGATCGCAGTACTCCAAAATAGCTTTAATACTTGCCAATATCTTCTCATTTTGCACCCTTAACCCAATATATTGCCAGCATAGCTAATCACCAACAATCTTAGCCAGATGATCAACTATTCAAACTAAAATGAAAGCATCGTGCATAAAGTGAATTCCCTAGTTTAAATGATCAAACTCGACCAATTTTTAAAGTTTATGGGTGTAGCCTCAACTGGAGGACAAGCCAAACTAATAATTATTGATGGTGGCGTAAAAGTCAATGGTGAAGTTGAAACCCGACGCGGACGAAAATTAGTATTAGGCGACAAAGTAACAGTAGAAGGAAAAACTTTCGAGGTCGATTTGTAATGTAACCCTTCCCGCCACAAATATATCCTGAACACCCTACCCAGCTTTTGGCTAACGCCAAACTTACCCTTTTCACTAACGGGTAGGGTTCGGAGTATGATGCTAAATGTCAAGAATATGCTCATCTAAAAATATCTAGTTTGCATCTTTAAATTACCTTAAACTCTTGTGGAGAGGGCAAAGATGCCCGCCTATGTTATGCGATTAGCTTATAGTTTTTTTAACATTTATTTTGAAATTGCAAATTCATAATTATATTTGTTTGTAATCGATATCACAAAATCATAATTTACAAATGTTCCATATTGGACATTCAAAGCTTTTCATGTATGCAATATATGATAAATGCAAGCTAGTTTACATTATAAAAATATTTATTTGAATTTTATAAGCATTTTTCAAAGTTCATCTTAATTTTTTTGACAATTCGTAAAAAAATCTTTAAGCTAAAAGATAGGTTACACAAATCAAACAGAATAAAGCAATTTTGTTAGATAAATTAAAAATTGCTGTTGTAGATGATCGGCATGAACAAATGAATTGAACTCAATCATTGATGATAAATAGTAACTGCATCCCGTGAAGACCACAGTAGAGACGTAGCAGTGCTATATCTTGCCATCAACCGGATTGCACCACGCGTATCTGATAGCTTGCGTGGCGTAGACATACAAACTCCGGTCAGGTGGAAATAATTGTAGTGGTGCGAGGGCTGTCAATATTGACGATTGAGGTGCAATAGATATGTCCAGGAGAACACAATGCTTGAGTATCTGACATCATTGAACGACCATAATTTGCCGTATCCAGATACGATGCACCCCATCGTTGTCCACTTTGTAATTGCGATGGTTTTATTTGCATTCTTCTGCGATATATTAGGCTATTTTACTGGTAGAACTCATCTTTATGAGGTGAGTTGGTGGAATATGTTTGTGGCTACTATCGCTATCTTTGTGGCGATTATTTTTGGTCAATTTGAAGCAGGTTTAGCACAACCTTACGACTTAGTTAAATCAGTCTTGAATGTACATACATTAGTTGGTTGGTCACTGTCTGGAATTATCGCCTCAATTACAGCTTGGCGCTATGTAATTCGTAGCCGCAACCCTCACAAATTGTCGATTAATTATATGTTGGCTGGGTTGTTTTTGACAGTGATTGTGGGCGTGCAAGTATATCTCGGAGATCAACTGGTTTGGGTATATGGACTGCACACAGTACCAGTTGTTGAAGCAGTCAAGGAAGGTATCTTGCCATGAACTCAGAACTCATTGATCAATTAAGCGCACAATTTGGTGCAAATGGATTACCTTACTCAATACCCATTCATCCGAACTTAGTCCATTTGACTTTGGGTTTATTCATCATTGGGATTACCTTTGATATTGTGGGTAAACTGTTCCCCTTCCAAAAATGGGTCTTCAAGTTTTTAGCCATTCCTGTAGAACAGTCCAACTTTTTTGATGTGGGCTGGTACAACATGGTGGGTTCTACCATCATTACTATTTTCACAGTCGCCGCAGGTTTTTATGAAATGCTGCTGGCAACCCCACCAGCCGACGTGAAAAGTGCCTGGGGAATGCAGGCAATGGAAACCATGATTTGGCATGGTGTGGGTGGCGTATTCTTACTAGGGCTGATTTCTGGCATGACCATTTGGAGAGGATGGCAACGTTTCGTTTGGAGTGAAGAGGCAAACCAACAAGTGCAGTGGAGTTATCTCGCCACAGGTATAGCAGTCATGTTAATTCTGTACGTCCACGGCACACTAGGGGCGCAAATGGCAGCTGAGTTTGGCATACATAATACAGCAGATAGCTTGCTGCGGTTGGGCGAAGACCTCAACACAATGCTGAAATAACCAATGTTGGTCATTTTCGATTAATGACACATGACTAACACTAATGACGAATAATTATGGAAATGCGGAAGATTTTAAATATTTTCACCGTGTTTGTGGGTGCAACCATAGTGACTGTAATCAGTCTCTGGATAGGACATCAGGCGTATACCTGGCTTCCCCCCCAAGCAGCAGCAGAGTCCGTGCTAATTGATGATTTGATTAGCTTCTTAGTTACCCTGGGGGCGTTCATTTTCTTGGGCGTAACCAGCACCCTGATGTATTCCCTGATTTTCCATCGGGCGGAAAAAGGCGACTTGACAGATGGCCCCCACATTGAGGGTAATGTCACTTTAGAAGTTGTCTGGACAGCCATTCCGATTATGTTGGTATTGTGGATTGCTGGCTATAGCTATCAAGTCTACGAACAAATGGGAATTCAAGGGCCGATGGAACTGGTACATTTGCATAATCCTGTGGGTATGGAATCGGCTTATGCCGCACCAAAAGATGAACCAGTCAACGCCTTGGCCGAACCTGTAGAAAACATTGATGTCCTGGCTAAACAATGGGCGTGGGTGTTTCACTACCCTGAAAAAAATGTGACTAGTACCGAATTGCATTTACCAAGCGATCGCCGGATACGTTTGGCACTAAAATCAGAAGATGTGCTGCATGGCTTCTATATTCCTGCATTCCGCCTCAAGCAAGATATAGTTCCTAACCACACCATTGACTTTGAATTTACACCCATCCGTGCGGGACAGTATCGGTTAACCGACTCCCAATATAGCGGTACATACTTTGCCACCATGCAAGCCAATGTAGTCGTGGAATCTCCCGAAGATTACCACCAATGGCTATCCCACGCTGCCACCCAACAACCCACAGCAGCACACAATCAAGCAGCCTCCGAGTATGCCCAAGCAGCTAGTCAGTCAGTCAAAACTGGTTGGACTACCGTTGCACCTGCGGCATCTCCTCTCGTAAATTATCCTGGTTCATAGGAAACTCACCGATGACAAATATCCCTCTCGCAGGCATCAGTCACCCTGGTGAGAAGCCAAGTGACTGGAAAACATACTTCAGCTTTAGCACCGACCACAAGGTAATAGGTATACAGTACCTTGTCACCTCATTTATCTTCTTTCTCGTCGGTGGTATCTTCGCCATGGTGATTCGGGGAGAACTAATTACACCCGAATCTGACCTAGTTGACCGTACCGTATATAACGGAATGTTCACCATGCACGGCACTATCATGCTGTTTTTGTGGACATTTCCTTCCCTAGTCGGTTTTGCTAACTATCTAGTACCCCTAATGATTGGGGCGCGAGATATGGCATTTCCCCGACTTAACGCCGTCGCCTTTTGGATGGTGCCGGTAGTCGGAACATTGTTAATGGCCAGTTTCTTAGTTCCTGGTGGTCCCGCCCAAGCAGGTTGGTGGTCTTATCCCCCAGTGAGTCTGCAAAACCCCACCGGTAACTTGATTAATGGTCAAGTGCTGTGGTTACTAGCAGTAGCCATATCTGGCGTATCCTCAATTATGGGGGCAGTTAACTTTGTCACCACCATTGTCAAAATGCGCGCCCCAGGCATGGGCTTCTTTCGGATGCCTTTATTTGTTTGGGCAGTATTTAGCGCCCAGATTATCCAATTGTTTGGACTACCTGCACTCACAGCCGGTGCAGTCATGCTGCTACTAGACCTCACAGCTGGTACAGCCTTTTTCAACCCCAGTCAAGGGGGTAATCCAGTCATGTTTCAGCATTACTTCTGGTTTTACTCCCACCCTGCCGTTTACGTGATTATTCTGCCCATCTTTGGGATTTTCTCCGAAATATTCCCTGTCTACTCCCGCAAACCATTGTTTGGCTACAAAGTAGTTGCCATTTCCTCAATGTTAATTGCGGTAGTCAGTGGTATTGTTTGGGTACACCATATGTATGTCAGTGGTACACCAGGCTGGATGCGGTTGATATTCATGCTGACCACCATGTTTGTATCCGTACCCACAGGCATTAAAGTATTTGCTTGGGTAGCCACCATTTGGGGCGGTAAACTGCGGCTAGATACAGCCATGCTGTTTTCCCTGGGTGCTTTAGTAATGTTCGTCTTCGCAGGTATCACAGGAATTATGCTGTCCTCCGTACCTGTAGACGTACACGTAAACAACACTTACTTTGTAGTTGGTCACTTCCACTACGTTCTCTTTGGCACAGTGACGATGGGCTTATATTCTGCCATCTACCACTGGTTTCCCAAAATGACCGGCAGAATGTACTACGAAGGCTGGGGTAAACTACACTTTTGGTTAACATTCATTGGTACTAACCTCAACTTTTTACCCATGCACCCATTAGGGTTGCAAGGAATGTTACGCCGTGTTTCCTCCTACGCCCCAGAATACGAATTTTGGAACATTATCGCTAGTTTAGGCGGCTTCCTTTTAGGAATGTCCACCCTACCCTTCATATTCAACATGATAGTGTCCTGGATGCAAGGAGAAAAAGCCCCCGATAATCCTTGGCGCGCCATAGGACTAGAGTGGATGGTTTCTTCACCCCCTCCAGTAGAAAACTTTGAACAAATTCCCATCATCATTTCCGAACCCTACGGTTACGGCAAAACAGAACCCTTAACAGCCAACAACCCCGCATTAAAAAACGCAGACTAAACTCCCTCCGCGCACCTCTGCGCTTCCCTTCGCGTTCCTCTGCGTTTAAAAAAGGAGAATTTCCCTCAATGGACAGTTCCATCAACCCAGACGAATTACAACTACCTCACCATCACCCAGGCGTTGAACACGAACACGACGAAGAAGGCAACAAAATGTTTGGCTTCATCGTGTTCCTCCTCTCAGAAAGCGTCATCTTTCTCAGCTTCTTCGCCGGCTATATCGTTTACAAAACCACAACTCCTAACTGGCTACCAGCCGGAGTTACGGGACTAGAAATCAAAGAACCTGCAATCAACACAGTCATTCTAGTTTCCAGTAGCTTCGTGATTTACTTAGCAGAACGCGCCCTGCAAAACCACAACTTAAAGGGATTTCGCCTATACCTTGGGGCGACAATGGCAATGGGTAGCTACTTTTTAGTAGGGCAAGGTATTGAATGGAGTAACCTAGAATTTGGCTTTACTTCTGGGGTATACGGTGGAATGTTCTATCTGCTAACTGGTTTTCACGGTTTGCACGTTTTCACCGGTATTCTGTTGCAGTCAATTATTTTTGTCCGTTCTTACCTTCCTGGTAACTACGATTCAGGTCACTTTGGTGTGAATGCTACTTCGTTATTTTGGCACTTCGTTGATGTGATTTGGATTGTTTTGTTTATCCTAATTTATCTTTGGCAATAAGTTTTTGGGGATACTTCACTTGAGTGGGTCGTGTCCCCAATTCTTTACTCCTTTCCCAACTGCCCAAGGTTTCATTGATAACTGTGGTGAATAACTCATGGAGAGGGATGTTCATTGCTTTCGCCATGGCCGAAATTACACTTTTGGAAGCAAAAGAACAATACAAGCCGGCTTCTAAAAACCAGGGTTGTCCCGTTGGGTCGATGCGGAAATCAAATAAACTGTAGTGGCGACAACCCAAAGCCTGATGACAGATTTTAGCGATTTCTTGAACTCTTTGGGTAATGGGGTCGCTAGGGTCTACAATCCAAGCTTTGATATTATCTTTCGCTGTTAAATGCAATTTACCATCATCAGTTTGTTGGAGTTTATCAGCATAGCTGCGGATAGGTTTCTCCTTAGGATCTAATTTATATTCTTCTAGGGGTAAACCCACTAGTTCCCCATCTTTAACAAGAATACCACATCTGACCTCCCGACCGAGTTCGATGAATGTTTCTAAAATTACTTCATCTGCATACTCAAATGCTTTTTTTAAAGCAGTTTCATATTCACTAGCTTCTTTAACTAAAGCCACCCCTAAAGAGTTGTCAGAATTTACAGGTTTGATGACTACTGGAGGTGTAATTGTCGGTACATCTCCGGGGCGAAGCAGTTCTCCTTGAGGTACTTTCACCCCGGCGGCGGCGACAATTGCTTTGGTTCTGGCTTTGTGGCTTGCTGTTGCCATGACATCCGCAGTATTACCTACGTAGGGGATTTTGAGTAGGTCGAATAGGGCGCGGTAGTATGTCATTCCGGGAATACAAAACATTTGGGGTAGCACGAGGTCAATGTTTTGTGTTGTAACAAATTTTATAGCCTCAACTAAAGAAATTGGTTTAGTAATGGCGATATCTTCTGGATTCAGGGAGCGAGGAAATCGCCACTGGCCATCCGGTGTAATGTATGCTATGTGAAAGTCATAACGCGATCGCTCTGCTGTTGCATTCAAACAATCTTGGGCGTAAAGCCGTGACAAATTGCAGTAAAAGTCATTCTGTGCGGAACCGACTAAGTGCAGGATACGAAGTAATGGCATAGTTTATTAATATGGATTATTGTCACGCAGAGGCGCAGAGGCGCAAAGGTAAAGAGGGTTTTTAGAGACATAATTGAGTCGAAACCCCTGACTAAATCGGCGTGATAACTGTTAACTGTTAACTGATTTAGTCGCCGTCTAGTTCTACGAGTTTGCCAATGTTGAAGTCTATTTTTACCCAACCTTTGAGTTGTTGCAGGTTTTTTAGCAGTAGTAGGGGAATCTGCCAGTGATGTAGAGTTAAAAATGGTACAGGATCATCTAGCTGGAAAATTGCATCTGTACCTTGGAATAGGGTATTTAGGGCTGTTTGCAATTGTTTCCAGGAACGTATACCTGTTAATCTCCAGATTTCGTGATATATCCAGTAGGTGGGTTTGCTATTTGTTAGGGGTTCTAATGGTGCAGCTAGGGTAGTTTTATCTAGGTAAGCTGCGGCTACACCAGGATGATTGTAGAACATGGTGATGGCTGAATGGGTGCGGGGATTGCATTCAATGGCGTACACTGTACCGGATTCCCCTTGGATAAAGTCGAAGGAAATTTGCCCAGTTAGTGACAAACTTTTAACGAAGTGTTGCACCCATTCCCGAATTTGGGTATTTTCTACGTTTTTATAGTTGATTTGAAATGCGGAAGAGTCTGAACAGCAATGCAGTCTTAATTCTCCGTCCCGGACTGTGCTATGTGTGCATAACTCCTTACCAGGAATAAACTCTTGCATAATCCAAGGGTTTTCTTCGCTGATGGGTAAACTGTTGACAAAGGCGGCTGTATCTTCTGGGGTATCGCAGGGAAGTTTAGTTAAATTTAAGCGGCGAACGGAATCATAAGCAATATTTTTTAAGATATATTTGTGGGTTTCTTGACTAAAATCAAAATTGATCACTTGCTGGGCATCTGTGATTTTAAAGGATTTGGGGACAGATAAACCAAGCGATCGCGCCTGAGCAGTAAAGGCAAATTTATCATCTAGCATTTTGGTAACATCTGCGTCAAAGTGGAAAACTTGGCAGTATGCTGATAATGCCGGCTTTGCTAAAGAGTCGTAGTAACTAGCTACAGGACTGCATACAGGTACATAAACGTCAACTTGCTCTTTTTTAACGATTTCTACCAACGCCTGGATATAGCCTTCTGGGTCTGATTGGGGTGCGGGGACTGTATAAAAACCACTGACGGCTTTAGAGAATCGATGCCCAGATAACCAGTATTTGTGACCTTCAATCAAAATCACTCTGTGTCCGGCTGTATGAAAGCAACGAGCCAATTGCAATGCTTTGGTCATCTTGGCTCCACTTACCAAGATAGTCTGGGGATGAGACGCGACTACAGCTTTTTGTCTAAAAGGTAACTGTACAATTCCCCACAATAAAGATATCAAGACGATTAAAGCATTGAACGGCAAAGCTATCAGTAATAATATCAAAGTACCCAGGGTCTGAAATAAAGCCACTAACTTTACCCAAACACCCGTTGAAGTCCCTGGAGATTTCGCCAGAGATAAAGAAATTGATTGTGTCATAAGTCATTTAAAAAAAGGGGTATCCTCTTAACTCTGTGTCCTCTGCGTCTCTGTGGTTAAATAAATGACTTTTAAAACCACAGAGGCACAGAGAGCGCCGAGAAAGAAAGTTTACGCGACGCGTCTAATGAGGGTGACACCATCTCGGATAGGTAACAAAACTTGCTCTACACGAGGGTCAGCCGCAACAACACGGTTAAACTGGGCGATCGCTTCACCATTAGCGGTACGTTGTGCTGCTGGGAGGTATACTTGTCCTTGCAGCAAAGTATTATCGACGCAGATTAACCCGTCGGGAGTCAGTAAATCATGCTCCAAAATTGTTTGGAAGTATTCGACATACTCCTTTTTATCTGCATCGATGAAAATCAAATCAAATGCTTCTTTTTTGGCTGCTAACTTGTGAATTGTCTCTAAGGCTGGTGCAACCTCAACAATGATTTTTTTGCCGTGGGGAGACTCACTAAAGCAATCCTGAGCAAATTGAGCCACATAAGGGTCTACTTCACAACCTATTAGTACTCCATCGCTGGGTAGTGCTTCTGCCATTGCCAAGGCGGAATATCCTGTAAACATTCCCACTTCGAGAATGCGCTTGGCTTTGGTGATATGAACAAACATTTTTAATGTCTGTCCTTCTAGATGTCCTGAAAGCATTTCCTGCTCTAATTGACGCACGGTTTCTTGATTACTAAAGCGTTTTCCCCAGTCTTCTTGACTGGTTTTCTGCGCTAATGCTCTTAATGCGCTCGATTCGGGGGTGGTGTAATCATCCAAATAGGGATCTAAACCTGCGGCTAATTCCACTCCCTGACGCAAAGAATCTAATATTTCTGGGGAAATGTGACTCTCTTCGGCTAATTTGAGTGTTTTTTGGAGATATGCCACTAAAATGCTGTGTGGCGTGATTGGTCTAGCTGTTTCTTTTCCGGCAACACTGGTCATATCTTCACACTCCCAATAGCTTGGCTGCTTGACTTTCAATATATGCGTCAACGCCTGCGCCACCACGGGGGTATTTAGCACAAAGACGTTTGTGTTCAGCCAAAGCTGTATCCAGTTCTTCACGGGTCAAATCATTGACAAAGAAGCACTCACCAATGGGACGAGGCATAGCTGCCCGTTGTTTGCCGTCTCGTGTTAGACTAATAGACTCGGTAGCATCCCAAAGTAAATCGCTATTCAGTAGGGGATGATCCAGAGATAAACCAATTTTACTCATTAAATCAAGGATGCGATCGCGTTCTCCTGTGGGAATATAGCCCCGTTGTGCCGCAATAGTTGCAGATAAAGCCATATCTATATTCACCGCGTGACCATGATAGAGGGGTACGCGAGGCGCTAATTCTAGGGTAGGACTCCAGGTGTGTCCATAGGCAATCACTCGATCCAAGTCTAATTCATGCAAGTTAGGAGTCTCTAACTCCAGCATGGTTTTGATGGCTTCGTAGTTAACTGTATGGGCAATCTCTTTAATTTCCGGTGTCGCATTCACATATCCGAAGTGAGTTGAAAGCAGTTGTTCGCCATATTCGTATAGCAGTTCAAACACTTGTGAGTTAGACACCACAGCAATTTTTACTAACTCTGCCATCCCATTGCGAACTTGAGATGTGGGCAAGGTCTGCAAAAATGAAAAATCCAGAATTACTTTCAAAGGTGCGTGATATGCTCCCAAGCGATTTTTTAACTTGCGATGATTCACTGCTACCTTAATCGCTACACCTGCGTCAATTAAACCAATTAATGTGGTCGGAATGCGAATGTAATTACTCTTACGACGGTAAGCTGCACAAGCAAATCCAGCCACATCAGTAACTAGACCACCACCGACGACTAAAACTGGTTCTTTACGAACTAAGCCAAAGTCGGAAAAAGCATCAACAATTTTTTCAAAAGTTGCCAGGCTTTTATCTGGTTCCGAAATGATGATGGGAAATACTGTGAGTTCAATGTCATAGTGCTTAAAATATGACCTGATCTCCTTGCCATAAAGTTCATAAACATTGGCATCAATCACAGTCAAGCAGCGCCCAAATTTAGCGTAGCTATCGGCAATTTCGCGGTTTTTGAGATCAAATGCACCATTCACATAGACAAGACTAAAATCAATTTTTTCGTACCCTTCTACGTGAAATGCTGTGGCTGTAGCTTCAAAGGATGCTTGTACTTTATTCATGTCTGTTGACCTTATTCCAAGTAAAAAAATTGTGAGATTACGGTATTTAAGTCCGATTTACCCTAATGCAAGCCAGCCAGAAATTATGCTATTTATTCTTTGAAATTAAAGGCACGATAAAATGGGCTTTCAATCAGAAAACTGCATTTTATTCCTGACTGGTAATGTTATTCAACAACACCATTCATTTGAGTAACTTCTTTACGTGGATTAACCTCTAATTCGAGATTATCTCTCAATTAGCCAACTAGTACAGCAAAGCATAAATAGGCATAGGATTTCCAAAAGTTCAAAATTCCTCAATAAAAGCCTTTTGACTTCTTCACAGATGCACTAGTCCTTTTATGGACATAACATTGGCACTTTGTTTTTCAGTATTTTGACTCTAATTGGCAAAGATTCATCTGAATTAAGATTCATTCCACTATCTTTAATTCTAATGGCTTGCCAATGGTGAGATTTCGTAAAAATCCTATCCTGGAGAAATGTTCATATCGTTTATCTCCAATCTTTAATTTGAGTTGAGAACCCTGATTAACTCTTAATTCGCTGTTTCTAAGCATGATCATCAAACCTTATATTGCTAAACTCGCTACATTCTATTTGGCTGAGAATGACAGTGGACTTTGAGGAATTTTTCCGTATTTTAATTAATTCCACTTGTTTTTGACAATAGCAACTTTCCCATCGTGAAACTTGGCAAAACTCCTATATTTCTCAACTACTAAATATGGTCTATTTACTAACTGAGGTGGGAAATTATCCCCACAATTAATTATCAGACACCTATTTTTTGGTATAAGTCTGAAAATATACAAGGGCTAAAAAATTAGATGATTGATTACATTCATTAAGAATGTGGGTATGGTTCCTGTCTTGTTCACCTAAGTTACTACGCAGTATTTAAAATAACTACCTTAGTAGCTCCTGAAAGTTCAGAAATTTAAGATATCTGAGTGAATTGTAACTAAAGTTTAAGTTTGTTAAGGAACGGTTGTGTGTCTCGTAAACTCTAAATATGTTTTAATTGGCTGTCTAGATTTAAATTAAGCTATTTTAGCTTAAACTAACAAATAATTTGCTAGTCGATATCTTAGAGCCAGTATACAAAACATAACACTAGAATAATACAGATCATAACATAATGTGAATCATTAAACCAGGATTTTTAGCGAATGAACGTAAAAACTAGGGTTTCAGCCCTAATAATCAGTCTGAGGGTATAGCGATCGCTGTTAGCAATAAATCTGCTGGTTTAAAAAATTACAATACTACTCATCCTATTAGCCGTGACTTGTATCACTGGGAACTATAGGAATCCGGTTTGGTTTCTGCATTTATTCGTAGAGGTAGGGAATAGGGAATAAGGAATTTTATCAAAATTTAAATAGGAGTCCCATAATACATTGCGTAAATAAAGCAACCATTAAACCTTTTGAATTTTGAATTTTGACTTTCGCCTGGAGTGCAAAATTTAGGTAATTTGGGTTAAAAAAGAAACATGAAAATAATTAAGCCGATCACTAATTGGTTAGAAACCCATGCTATTGCCCCTGCACATAGCGGGTGGGTGTTAGGAGGAATTGCTATTTGTTTTTTTGGAGCTGCTGTGAATACTATGGCGGGCTGGCTATATGCTATTAGTGGCATTAGCTTTGCACTTTTAGGTATAGCTGCTTTTTTGCCCCCGCGATCGCTTGTGGGTTTATTGGTCAAACGTCGCCCCATGCAACCTGTCTCAGCAGGGGATGACTTGACAGTGGAATTAGAAATCTGCAATCAAACACAGCACCCTGTCAGCTTGTTCCAAGTCGAGGATATATTACCATTTGTCTTAGGAAAACCAGTTAAAACGGTTATTGAAACAATTAACCGTCAAAGCAGTTACCGTTGGGTATACTATCAACCAACTTCGCAACGAGGAATATATCGCTGGCATACAGTCGAATTAGGTACTGGTGAGCCTTTAGGATTATTTTGGTGTCGCCGTCAGCGTCATTGTGCAGCTACAGCCATTGTCTATCCCACCGTATTACCTTTGGCTACCTGCCCTCTAGTGGATGAAATGGGGCAAGAAGAGAGCAGACGAGGTGATCCCCGTGGTAGACCTTTACAGACAGCAACATCTGGATTAGTGCGATCGCTCCGTCCATACCGCATGGGCGATCCTACTCGGCTAATTCACTGGCGGACAAGCGCTCGTTACGGGGAATTTCGGGTACGGGAGTTAGAAATAGTTACAGGTGGACAAGATATAATCATTGCCCTTGACAGTGCGGGGAATTGGGAAACAGATAACTTTGAACAAGCCGTAATTGCCGCCGCATCGTTGTATTTTTATGCCCAACGCCAGCAAATGCAAGTACAATTATGGACAGCATCCACAGGTTTAGTTAAAGGCGATCGCGTAGTTTTAGAAACCTTAGCAGCAACCACATATCAAGAAGAAATTAGCACAAGCGATCGCAACTTTGCCGAACGTCAAAGCCAAGCCTTAATTTGGCTAACTCAAAACCCTTTAAGCCTGACTTCCCTAACACAAGGCAGTCGTTGGGTATTATGGCAGAATCTGACTTCACCAACTGAAGAAGCGGTAGTTAATCGAGACTATCCTGGCATAGTGGTACAGAACGAACAAGAACTGCAACCGCAACTGCAAAAGTCATTACGTTTATAGTCAACGGGTATGACTACGCCACGCCAAATGACTAATAATAATTTTAATCAACCCGTCCCGACTCGGTTCTTACTCAGCACTTTGCTATAACTCTGAATATCCCAGATTTTTGATTTCGATTTATTCAAGTTGGGGAAATCCCCCAGCAATAGCCCCGTAAGGCTGAGGTACAATGCAAAGAAATATTTAAATTATGAGCGCCGATCCAATATGATCTCATCAGAAAATAACACAACATCCACAGATAAAAGCCTTGAGGCAATGCGGCACTTTTCCGAACAGTATGCTAAACGAACTGGAACATACTTCTGTTCTGAACCTTCTGTAACCGCAGTCGTGATTGAAGGACTAGCAAAACATAAAGACGATTTAGGTGCGCCTTTGTGTCCCTGTCGCCACTACGAAGACAAAGAAGCCGAAGTTCATGCTACATATTGGAATTGTCCCTGTGTACCCATGAGGGAACGCAAGGAGTGCCATTGTATGCTATTTCTGACCCCAGATAACGAGTTTGCTGGAGAAAAACAAGAAATTACTTTAGAAACCATTAAAGAAGTGCGAGACAGCATGGGATGAGTGAAATTATCCCCCCAGAGTTTTGGCAAGGAGTAGAACAGTTTAATTCTGGACAGTTCTATGCTTGTCATGACACTTTAGAAGCCTTGTGGATAGAAGCCAGCGAACCAGAAAAAACCTTTTATCAAGGCATTCTGCAAATTGCTGTCGCACAATATCATTTGGGAAACCGTAATTGGCGAGGTGCAGTAATTTTACTGGGAGAAGGCAGCAGTCGCCTGCGGCGTTACCCATCTGTTTACAGCAACATTGATGTAGACGAGTTATTGAATCAGAGTGCAGCACTGTTGTCAGAACTACAGCAAATGGGAGCAGAAAAGTTTAGTGCTGGTGACTTGGATAATCTTCAGGCTTTGCCTTCCCCCAAAATTGTGCTAATTAACCCGTAAAGTTAACCCCCTCATGGACTCGTTCCCGGCCTGAGCTGGGAATGCAGGCTTTGGGGATACTCTCTCAAAAATCATCCATGATAAAAATCAATTCAAGACTGCTATAAATGTGGATATTGGCGAAACCTTAAGGCTTGACACAGCGTCAATCCTCCAAGTGATGATCCCAAATTACTCCAGAATGTAGATTTTTGGAGAAAAAAATTGAGATAGTCAATATACAAGCTAATATCCTAACCTCGTAATTACAATTATGATGTCCTGTTATCAATTACCCGGATCACAAATGCGTCGCCTGGGATTAATCTTGATGCTACCAGCTGCACTCTTGGGTACTTTTACATTTCCGACTCATGTCCAAACTGCTACTGCACAGGCCTCTAAACAAAATAGCCCCCTTACCATCAGCGCTGATGTGCAAGAATATAACGCCAACACTCAAGTAGCAACAGCTCGCGGTAACGTGCAAATGTTGTATCCTGCTCGCCAGATTAAAGCAACAGCTGCTCAAGCACAATTTTTTAGTCAGGAACGCCGCATTGATTTGAGTGGGAACGTTTATATTTTACAAGAGGGAGTCAATAGTATCCGTGCGGAAAAAGTGACTTATCTCATTGACGAAGGACGTTTTCTGGCGTTACCTCAATCCAACCGTCAGGTAGAGTCCACCTACATGGTGAATGATACCGAAGTTGGTAGACAATCTAATTAGTATCAATCCCCTATGCCGAGTCATTAGTTAACCAAAAGCACTATAGCTAACATAGCGTAGTCAGGGTATGCACCCCAAATGACCAATAAAAGGCAAGGGGTACAGGGTGCAGAAGACGATAACTTCCCAATGACCAATGACCAAAATAGGCGCGAATCGTGAAAATTGTTTTAGAAAATATTCACAAATCTTACGGTAAGCGAAATATCGTTAATCGCGTCAACCTTTCTATTTCTCAGGGTGAAGTGGTTGGGTTACTCGGCCCCAATGGTGCGGGTAAAACGACAACCTTTTATATTGCTACAGGCTTAGAAAAGCCCAATCAGGGGAAAGTCTGGCTGGATAGTATGGAAATAACTGCAATGCCTATGCACAAAAGAGCGCAGTTAGGCATTGGCTATTTAGCTCAAGAACCAAGTGTTTTTCGCCAACTTTCAGTACAGGAGAATATTCTCTTGGTGCTAGAACAAACTAATGTCCCACGATGGGAATGGTCAAGACGAATGCAAGCTCTACTGCACGAATTTCGCCTGGAAAAAGTCGCTAATAGTAAAGGAATTCAACTTTCTGGAGGGGAAAGACGACGGACAGAATTAGCTAGGGCGTTAGCTGCGGGAAGAGAAGGCCCGAAATTCTTATTTTTGGATGAACCATTTGCGGGTGTAGATCCCATCGCAGTTTCTGAGATTCAAAACATTGTCGCACAACTAAGCGATCGCGGCATGGGTATATTAATAACAGACCACAATGTCCGCGAAACCTTAGCCATTACAGACCGTGCCTATATTATGCGTGAAGGACAAATCCTCGCTTTTGGTAATCCTGAAGAACTTTATAATAATCCCCTAGTCCGGCAATACTATTTGGGAGATAACTTTCAAGCTTAAATTCGTCATGAATACTTTAATTGTTTAATTTTTGATTAAAACTTAATTAATGAAAATCATCAGATTTTGTCATGGAATAAATTAGGAGACTAACAGAGGAACTACAAATAAATCTCGAATTTCTGATAATTATCAAGGAAATACTTGTGCTTTGCTATGCCTAATACAGCTTGGCGTAAATAAAACCACCATTCTAAATAAATCAAAAGCCTATTTATAAGCCTTTTGACTTTTGACTTTTGACTTTTGACTTCCGCGTAGCGGTGCTAGGGTGTCCATACTTAATTTTGATAGTTCCTTATGATCTCAAAGAAGCTCAATTCTTTATACAGCCTCAATTCGCTGTTGCCTTTTACGCTCATGGACCGCTACCTGACTAAAGAATTGGTAGCACCATTTTTATTTGGTGTGGGGGCATTTTCATCCCTGGGTGTCACCATTGATGCTGTGTTTGAGTTAGTGAGGCGAATAGTGGAATCTGGATTGCCAATCAGCGTTGCAATTCAGGTTTTTTTACTGAAATTCCCCAATTTTATTGTTTTAGCCTTTCCCATGTCTACGCTGCTGGCTACTTTGATGACTTATAGTCGTCTTTCGAGTGAGAGCGAACTAATTGCTATGCGTGGCTGTGGAGTAAGTGTCTATCGCATGGTGCTAACGGCTGTGATGTTGAGTCTGTTGGTGACAGGTATGACATTCGTTTTTAATGAACAAATAGCACCAGCCGCAAATTACCAAGCAACTATTACCCTAGAAAAAGCCCTCAAGTCAGACAAACCAACTTTTCAACAGTCAAATATCTTTTATCCCGAATATCGAGACGTTGAGCAGCCAGATGGTAGCAAAAATAGGATATTGTCACGCTTATTTTATGCTGACCAATTTGATGGTAAGCAGATGAATGGTTTAACAATTATCGACCGCACCACAGAAGGTTTGAATCAAATTGTCGTATCAAATTCTGCCCAGTGGAATGCTTCTCAAAACGTTTGGGATTTTTACGATGGTACGGTTTATTTAGTAGCTCCTGACCGCTCCTATCGCAACATTTTAAGATTTGAACATCAGCAGTTACAACTACCTCGCACACCATTAAATTTAGTTGAAAGAAGCCGAGACTATGGCGAAATGAATATTGCTGAATCTTTAGAACAATTAGAAATCGAACGTATTGGCGGCGATAGGCAAAAAATTCGTAAACTGCAAGTACGTATTCAACAAAAATTTTCTTTGCCATTTGTCTGCGTAGTCTTTGGCTTGGTAGGTGCAGCGATGGGAAGCAGACCCCAACGTAGCGGAAAAGGCACGAGTTTTGGTGTGAGTGTCATAGTAATTTTTACTTATTATTTAATTTTCTTTATCAGTGGTGCAATGGGACAAGCCGGTGTTTTATCTTCCTTTATGGGAGCTTGGCTACCTAATTTCCTGTTTTTAGGGGTAGGTTTATTTTTATTGATGCGGGTTGCTGAACGTTGAGCGAAGAGCCAGGGGCGCGGGGAGAGCTATGAAAGCTTACCGAGGGATAACCGCTCCCATGCTCCCTTTGACGTAAGAAGTAAATGTATAGCTTTGTTTAGTATTTATATAGCAGTGTCAATATAGAGAAATGTTAGGGAGTGATAATTTTAATGAGTCGAAAGGTACTATAAAGTTATAGCAACCGCCAAGGAAGTGAGGATATTCTTGATTCCTCAAAGCCTTGACATAGGGGCGGGTTTATTAAAATTATTGTTTGTAATTGAGTATATCTGTTATAGCTGGATTGGCGTAGCCATACTCACTCATACTTAGTTCTATCCAGCACTCAGCACTTATTATGCCAAATCGTCATTATCCTCCTGCCTATTTACGTTATCTCAAAGCCAGGTTATTAAATTTAACCAGACCTAGTATTTGGGGAACAGCAATTTTTTTATCTGTCATCGGCCTGGTAATTCGGGAGTACTGGTATAACCCAAATCTGTTTATTTACAATCAAGACGAAGAAGTTACTGCCCTTGAGGGTGATAATTCTGCTATTTCCGCAGAAGACAAAGCCGTTGCAGCAGATATTGATAATTTACCAGTTTTGTTTAAAGATTTAGAGCAGGGAAATCTGCCGATTATAGTTAATCTTCCTCCTGCAAAATCTCAGCCCAAGAATAACAACAATTTACTCAAGGAAGTTAACAAAAAACAATCTTCTAACAGTGCAGGATTAAATCCGGCAGCAGGTACATTTAATAGCACTTCTGCACTTCCAGGGCAGAATCCTTTTATTTCAGAAGCTAAAAACTTGTTGCAGCCGGGTGGGGTGAATATTGGTAATCAGTTTTTAGGTATTAACTCTTTAGGCACTTCATTACAACCAACAGGAACAACAGCAACATCTTATCTATCAGGTGTTGGCGTTAATCAAACCGACAATAGTCAAAATAATGACTCAGGGAGTTTTTTACCAACACCACTTAATCAATCAAGCAACCAAACTTTGCCTAGTTTAAATGGTGAGACTGTCAATCCAATCAATGCTTTAGGACAAACTTCCTCGGTTGGAGTTATGCCAATCCAGCCTAACAACAGTTTACCTAGAACCGGGTTAAATTCGCCGACTGGTATTCAAGCAACTGTAGCTGTACCAAATAACCTACCGCCAAACTCATTCAATAATGTCAATAATATCCAAGGATTGCCTAACCCAGTACAGCCCACAACCTTGACACCACCTGTTAGCTATGGTATGCCAACTGGCGTACAAACTAATATGGAACCCTACTCTACTATTCAGCCTCCAATTCCCAATCCTCATAATTTTACACAGATATCCCCAGTGGTAGCTGATCAAAATGGTAATTTAATTTGGCGATCGCCTAGTCAACAAATGCCGTCTAATTCCTTAAATTCTCCCCCAACATCAGGACAAAATACACGTACAATCCGGAACAATAATTTGAGAAATTTGGGATTTTAA
>NZ_JAYGHH010000029.1:38480-66194 GCF_034931045.1 Nodularia sp. UHCC 0506 | reverse complement strand
AACAGGATATATCGCAATTGGTGAAACATCGTACACTGGATCGGAAAATTCATCAAATACATCCAACCCCATTTTTGGTCAAACATACCAGACGGGATGCTACGCAAATTGGGTGATGATAGAAAACTCAAAAGAAGGAGCAAGGTTAAAACCCTGTCACTTATAAAGCCATTTAATTTTAAACTCAGCACTCAGCACTCAGCACTCAGCACTTTTTATTTAAAGGACGGGACTGGCCAGGCTCGAACCGGCGACCTAGCGCTTAGGAGGCGCTCGCTCTATCCATCTGAGCTACAGCCCCAACTACAAAGCATATGCAAGCACATACTATGATAGCAGTAGTCTTAGCTAGATTGCCAAGAATTATCCCAAGAATCGCCACCTATTTCTAAACCACAAAGAGAACTTTGTGCTTTGAGGATTGTTTGAGATTTTCCCCCACTTAATTTTCGTAACTCCAAATCTAATTTTCCTTGCATGGTATCCCGACAACAAAATAACAAACCATTTGCCGTCGGCGCACGCAGGGGTGTTCCAGGTAAATGGGTAGTTCCGGTTAATTCAATTTCATAATCTAAGTTCCTGGCTCGCATTTGCCATCTACCCCAAGGCTGAATATCCCACTCAACTTTTGCATTCCAGGGAACGAATTCATAAAACTTACCTTGATAGTGCAAGCCAATCATGGCCACAGATTCCATCCACCACAACACACCACGCTTACCACCACCAGCCGTTAAAGCCAAGTCAGGTTCGCCATCAAAGCTATTACAATTTAACCAAAACCATTTTTGCGGAAAAGCACCACCCCAGTTCTTTTCTTTGTAGGCTGGCGCGTTGGTAAATTCATAGATTCTACCATTCCAATCAATTGAACCACTGGCTAAACCGTGAGCCATTAAAATTTGCCATCCTGGTTCAAAAATCTGTAGAGATGACACCCAGCCGGCGGTTGATTGCTGAATACTATTTTGATTTCCCCAATAGTATATGGGCTGAATTTCGTACAGCCAACGGCAATAATTACCAGTAGCAGGATCACGAATTGCTCCCTGATTTAAGGTGGCTGTGGCTTGATAGCCTTCTTGAACATGATTTTCAAACTCAGACGGGGGGAGGTACAAAGCTGGGGTGTGGAGGTTAGTTTTACCCCAATGGCCTAATCCGAGAACATCTCGACTACCCCAAAATTTTTGCACATCAGGAAAAGTACGCCATATATATTCATCATTTGGCCCCAGGACTTGGGCTGCACCACCGCTATAAGGTTGACTGCCAATGGGGTCTTCAATGGAGTACATGAAGGCGAATGTTTGACCACAATCGGGTAAGGTTACGCGATCATACCAACCTTCAAAGAAGCGACGATTACTACCATCCCAATGATATCCACTGTGAGGAGTTTGGGTTGAGTGCAGAAGGTTTAGGGGAATAGTTAACATATATTTAATATAGTTGCCTGTTTCTTTGAGTATGCGCGATCGCTTTGATATTAATCATGCTTATGAAATTTTAGGACTGACACCCGATGCATCACAAGGACAGGTGAAGCAAGCTTACCGTCAGCTGGTGAAAATTTGGCATCCTGATCGCTTTCCTGACTCACAGCAAAAACAGGAAGCAGAGGCAAAAATCAAAGAAATCAATGTAGCTTACAACAAACTGAAGTCGGAACAGCTAAATACTGACAGTGCGCCCTCTGCTACGCCTATAAAGACATCAAATAATCAAGTAAACATATCTGTCCAGCGCTGGGATGCACAAAGTTTTTATAACTGCGGCGTGGAAAATGCCAGCCAGGGAAAATATGAGGAAGCGATCGCTAATTTTACCAAAGCCATTCGCCTCAATCCTAACTACGTGGAAGCCTACAAATATCGGGGCTTCGTTTGTTCTCAACTGGGGTTTGAATATCGAGCTGCTTCAGATTTAAATAAAGCCGCATACTTAGAACATGATACTCCCAATGGATCGCAATATTCCAGATGGTCAAGGTCATATAAGCCTGTATTCCGGCGTAAATCGCTGTTATCCAGATGGTGTCAGCAAATCAAAAGGCTGTTGAGGATAAATAGGCGATCGCGATGAATGTGTAATTTGCAATACTAGAATACAAATAAATTTACTATGTTTTTAGTATGAGCGATCGCCTCAAACCAATTATGCAAAACTTAATACCAGTCCGTACACTCAAAGGACATTCAGACAAAGTTAAATCAGTCGCCTTCAGTCCAGATGGTAAGACTCTAGCCAGTGGTAGCGATGACAAAACCATCAAGCTGTGGTCTTTAACTAACAACGAACCTCGCACCCTTAAAGGTCACGGCGAATCTTCTTGGTCTGGGGCGGTTAATTCTGTAGCTTTTAGCCCAGATGGTCGAACTTTAGCAAGTGCTAGTGATGACAAAACTCTGAAATTGTGGAATGTGCAGACAGGATCGGAAATTTGCACTTTCACAGGACATGAAGACAAAGTAGATTGTGTTACATTTAGCTGCGATGGAAAAACTTTAGCCAGTGGTAGTAAAGATAAAACCGTCAAATTGTTGTCAATAGAGACAAGAAGGGAAAAATACTCACTCAAAGGACATTCCGATGATGTTCTATGTATTGCCTTCAGTCCAGATGGAAAGGTTTTAGCTAGTGGTGGTGCTGGTAATGACAAAACTATCAAGATTTGGCATCTAGATCAACAACAAGTATTAACTCTCATCGGACATTCTGACTGGTTTGGCGGAATCAGTTCTCTGGTATTCAGTCCAGATAGCAAGATTCTCGCCAGTGGTAGTTGGGACAAGACAATTAAACTATGGCAATTGAAAGACGGTCAAGAAATCTCTACTTTGACTGGACATTCTGACCATGTTTGTTCTATCGCTATCAGTCCAGATGGTAAAACTCTAGCTAGTGGAAGTAAGGACAAGACCATTAAACTGTGGCAGATGAATACAGGAAATCTCATCCGCAATCTGACAGGACATGAAGAATCAGTTCATTCCCTCGCTTTTAGCCCGGATGGTCAAACCCTAGTGAGTGGAAGTGGTGATCAAACTATCATGCTGTGGCCTGTTCAAGCAGAGAAAACCTAAAATATTAAGAAAAATTACTAAATTATTACAACAAATTAATGCTGTTCAAGTTTGGTAAACATCTCACATAAATGGAATACAGGATGCTAAATTAAGAGCAAGGTACAAACAGGTTAAGAGCTAATTAAACTAAAACATTGAAGTTAGAGCCTGTGCCTCCTGCTCTAATAACCTCGCAATCATTACTTAGTTGTCGCATCCTCTAAAAGTTTTTTCCGCGTTGAGTTAATTGATGTTTTTGGAGGTATTTGAACTTACGAGCTAGAGATGCCTGTTTATCGGAATCAAGGATGCTCGATTTTGAGATCAACGATTGCGAAAATTGTCCACATTATTTGAGTTAGTTTACCCTGTTTTTTAAATCTTCTCGAAAAATTGCCAATTTAATAAACCGCCGTGGGTTACAGATACTTTTCCGTCGTAACTTGTGGCGGTTTACGAATATCTAAATAAATAATTATTGGCTAACTAAGGTAATTACAGTAACTTCAGGTGGACAAAATAAACGTCCTGGGTGATAAGTTCCTAAGCCACGATTGACATATAATTGATTGTTTGACACTTGATGAAAACCTTTTGCCCATTCCCAATATTTTACTACTTTTGTGCAATCTCCTAGTAATAATGGTTGCCAACGACGCAGTTTTTTAGGAAGTTGTTTCAGCAGCTTTTGATAATGAAAAATTGCCGGGCCAAATCCTGGTATAACAATATGACCTCCGTGGGTATGTCCAGATAGCTGCAAATCTACGCGCCACTTTTGCAAAATTTTAGCCGTGTCGGGGTTATGGGATAAAACAATGCGGGGTATATCAGAATTGAGTTGGTTCATAATTGGTGAGGGGTTGAATTCCCGTGACCAATATTCAGCTAGTCCTACTATTGGTAAATTTTCTCCTAAAGGATAGGCGATTTCGTTCCACAGAACATGAACACCTATGCTAGTCAGGGCAGATGTTACTTCTGCTTGGGAGTGCTTGTAATGTATATCATGATTGCCGAGGACGGCATAAATACCACAGCGACTTTGTAAATGTTTGAGTCGTAAAGCTAGTTCGTGAATTGGTGTAGGATCGTCGGTTACATAGTCGCCAGTTAATAGAATGATATCAGGTTCAGCTTCATTACTAGCAGCGATCGCTTGGGCTAAAAGTTCTTCAGAAATTCTCACCCCATCATAGTGAAAGTCTGTCAACTGTACCAGCTTTGTACCTTGCAAAGATTGTGGTAGATCCGCAATCTTAACCGTTATTTTATCTACTCTTAAACGTCCCGTAAACAACCAGTGCATAGGGCAACACCAGACTCCTCATACCAGTGTTTACAGCTTATCAAAAATTAAAAAATATCTTGAGGAAGTGCCAAAAATTAATGTTTAGTATTGATAAATTATGCCCTTTGGAGGATAATTTCTGTAACTTCAGGAGGGCAAAATAAACGTCCTGGCAAATAAGTTCCCAAACCACGATTGACATACAGCTGATTGCTTCCGATTTGATGTAAACCTTGCGACCATTCCCAATGACGGATAATCCAGTAGTTTTTTTGCAAACAGGGAAAGCGACACCGTACTTTCTGAGGAATATTTTGCAGAATTTTTTTGTAGCCCACTAATATAGGCCCTAGTCCGGGAATCACAATTTGGCCGCCGTGTGTATGACCAGACAATTGCAAATCTACTCGCCACTCTTGCAGTAACTCAGCCGTATCAGGATTATGAGATAACACAATCCGAGGTATGTCAGGATTTAGTTGGTTCATTACTACTGTAGGATTGAACTCTCGTGAATAATAATCCGCTAGTCCTACTAATGGTAATTCCTGTCCGAAAGGATAAGCGATTTCATTCCACAGAACGTGAATACCGATGCTAGTTAGGGCGTTGGTAATTTCGCTTTTTGAGTGTTTGTAATATATATCGTGATTACCCAATACGGCATAAATTCCTGCTTGACTTTTTAGCTGTTTGAGTCGTGAAGCTAGTTTATGAATGGGTTCGGTGCTTGTAGTTACAAAATCGCCAGTCAATAAGACTAAATCTGGTTTTAATCTGTTATTAGCAGCGATCGCTTGTTCTAACATTTTTTCTGACAGCCGCAAACCATCATCATGAAAGTCTGACATTTGCACCAATTTCTTACCTTCTAAAGATGCAGGCAAATCTGCAATCTTAACCGTTAACCTCTCAATACTCAACGGTCCAGATAATAACCAGTGCATAAGGTGTTGAATAAACTTTAATTATGGAGCTTACAGTCTAGCTAAAAAATCATCATAAGTCCCGTAATCACCTGACAATTCCTGACCATTGAATTTTTTTTTGTTGTTCCCGACGATAAGAAAAGAAATATTCTGGAGTTTGGTAAGTACAATAAGGCGCGATCGCTATTTGTTCGGTGGTAATACCCAAGCTTTCCAGTTGTAAAACATTGACTCGTCGCACATCCAATCTGACTTTTCCGGGTTCGGGATCTGCTAACAAAGGTGAATTTGGTAATTCATGTAAAGCATCAATAATCTGTTGTACCTCTTCATGGTGTGTAATGCTGGCACCAATTTCTGCCGCTACTTCCAAAGAAACTTGGTAAACCTCCCCGGCGATCGCTGGCCCCATTGCAATCCGTAAATCATTGAGTTGACTACCTTGATTTTGCAATCGGGCGATCGCCTGGGGAACAATCTTCGCCGCAGTCCCCCGCCAACCCGCGTGTAATGCTGCTACTTGTCTAGTTTTGACATCACCAATTAATACAGGTGTACAATCGGCACTAGCCACCCACACAGCTTGTAGCGGCTGTTCGCTAATCACACCATCCCCCAAGGCTAAAGCCGCATCTCCTGAACCTGTAACGTCCTCTCCACCCGCCCTTAACTTGCTGTGGATTTCTTGTGGGGTCAGAACTATATTGCCATGTACCTGTTTTAAGCGATATGCTGATGCTTCTGGGTGCAATGCTTTTGTTAAATCTTGAGGTGATCGCGGCCAAAACTGTTGAGTAAAGAAGCCGTGATGCCAATCTTTGAGAAGACTACTAGTAAGATAGGGTAGTCCTTGCCAATTGTGCCAGTGCCAAGTGTGCATCTTGAACCAAACCTAAACAGAAATAAAAATCAATCAATTAATGCTAACTTGAACAACGGGATTTAGGTTAACTGCTGTGGGATTTGATCGGCAACTCTTGGAAACTGCCCTGAAATCGGGACGTGGGGATACTTATTTACCATCCTCCCTACATATTTTTGAAAGTGTTCCCTCAACTAATCAAACCCTGTGGGACTTGTTGAAACATGGGGCGGATAAAAAATCTGTAGTAATTGCCACTCAGCAGACTGCTGGTAGAGGACAATGGGGCCGTCAGTGGAATTCTCCCACTGGGGGATTATATCTTTCGGTGGGTCTTGTTTCTAAACTAGAAGCTACTGCTAGTTATCAACTCACCTTAGCCAGTGCTTGGGGAATTGCCTCTGCGCTACGTCAGTGCGGTGTAAGTGTGGGCATTAAATGGCCTAATGACCTAGTATTGCACGGTCGCAAGCTCGGCGGCATTTTGACGGAAACAAAAGTCCACAATGGACAGATCATACAAGCAGTGATTGGTGTCGGCATTAACTGGGCTAACCCAGTCCCCGATACTGGCATCAATCTCGAATCCTGGCAAATTTCCCAGCCTACTCAGGCTATCTCTGGTTTAGAAATGCTCACTTCTACAGTTTTATTGGGAATAGAATCCGGTATACAGTGTCTCTACCAAGAAGGAGTAAGTGTACTCTTGTCTAGATATTTAGATTTGTTGACAAATATCGGTGAGCAGGTATATATCAATAATCTTTTAGGCACTGTCATCGGCGTAAATTCACAGGGGAATCTTCATGTATCTTTTGAAACAGATGATTCAAATGAAATAAAAATACCAGAAATTTATGTCGAACCCGGTACAATCAGTTTGGGTTACTCTAAATCTTCTGTTTTATTATAGGTTTGTTCAAAATTTCGCTCATTGGGCAAGACAAACCACTGACATCATCTCTTGAGACTAATTTAAAACAACTGAGAGAAACAATGACGCAGCGCCATAAATCTGCCCATAACCATTTAAACAACTCATCAAGACCACATCCTTACGGAAAGCTGTTCCACATTTACGCATCTACGCTACCAGCACAAAGCTTTTTTCTGCTGAGTAGTGTTAGTTTCTTAAGTGGCGGCTTGGCAATTGCTCAAACAGAAACAGGTATAGATAATATTGTTCCCACTGTTGAAAGCTCTCAACCAACAGTATTTATCCCAGCTAAGATCAAAAAAGAAACTGTTTCTTCGGCGCTATCTCAACCGCAGCCAGAAGTTGCAGAAAAGCAAGCTGATTTGAGGCAAAGACTACGTAACAGACAAGAGGTTTCCACTCCCAAAGCAAATGTGAGTCAGCAGAAGCCCAAAGTTGAGGTTTCCACTCCCAAAGCAAATGTCACTTTGGAGAAGCCCAAAACAGAAGTAGCCCAACCGGGGAAACTCCGAACATTACCGGAAAAACTACCAGAAATCGCCCGACCATCAAATAACACAAACAGCAACACTAGTACAACCGCAGACAAAACCAGGGATTATAAAAACGCCTATATTGATCCTAACAATTACAACACCAATACTGCGGCTACTTATCAAGCCCCCAAATCTGTGGTGTTAACAGAACGCTCTAGTGGTTGCCAAACCGTTTTACCCTCTGGGCAAACTATATCACTCAGTAATTGCGCTCAAACACCCCAGGATTCTTCCCGTAATCAACGAGTAGCTAATTCTGATGGTCAAACAACACCCAACTGGCTGAAAGCTAGTCAAAATAATCAGGTAGCGAAGGTTGGAGCAGTTCGACCAGTAGCCACTAATAACAGCAACAGCAAATGGAGTCCTCATCAGAGTGCATCTAGTGGTGCTAGTACAACTGCTTATCGCCCGAATCGGTTTATCCCTAACCCCAGCGATTTTGCCACTGCATCTCCTATTGTATCTCGTGGTGAAACTCTAACCCCACCCATAACAGCAGCGAAGACTGCACCCCGACCTAGTACAGTAGCTTACGACTTTCAATTAGCATCTGTACTGCCACAAATTCCCTTCACTGGGAGACTTGCTTATCGTGGCGATGGGGGCATGATGTTTCCCCTTTCCATACCTGCTCGCATTAGTTCTGTGTTTGGCTGGAGAATTCATCCAATTTCAGGCGATCGCCGCTTCCACGCCGGTACAGATTTAGCAGCGCCAACGGGTACACCAGTAGTAGCCGTAGCAGCAGGTACAGTACAAAATGCCAACTGGATGGGTGGTTATGGTTTAACCGTTACTGTTAATCACGCTTCTGCTCAACAAACCCTCTATGCTCATTTGTCAGAACTTTTTGTTCAACCCGGTCAAAGAGTAGAACAAGGAACCGTCATTGGGCGAGTGGGTAGCACTGGTAACTCTACAGGGCCTCACCTACACTTTGAAGTCCGCCACCTCAAACCAGAAGGTTGGGTTGCTGTTGACTCAGGTGTACAATTACAAGTCGCCCTCAGTCAGATGGTACAAGCTTTACAAACAGCTCGCGTTACCCAAGACCCAGATAGCTAGTACCGCAAGGCTGGAGTCAAAAGTCAATCAATTTTGGATTTTAGATTGACGATTTTAGATTTGTTCGGCCTACAAGGGGCGGGGCTTGTACCGACGAAATAATCGATAATCCATAATCCAAAATTTAAAATTGGCACGGTCAAATGTTAAGCAACTTGGCTTCCCCTGCTTTCTTGTAGAGACGCGATGAATCGTGTCTCTACTTACTCCCTAATTACGAATACCCATGTTCTGCTAAAAACTCAGGTGTAACTATATCGGTTTGTGGGTGTTTTTTGCTAGGGGAAAGAAATTTCTCTACATATTTGCCGAGAATATCTCCTTCTAAATTTACCCAACTGCCAGAGACAAGATAGCGGAGATTTGTGTCCTCATAGGTGAGGGGAATTACTGCCACTGTAAACTGAGACAATTCTGGCTCATACTCAGCTACCGTCAGGCTGATACCATTCACAGCAATGCTACCTTTGGGGACAATATACCGCGCGATCGCTCCGGGTGCAGTAAAAGTCATTTCCCAAGAACTCGCCGTTTGTGCGGCCGTTACCAATTGACCAACACCATCTACATGACCCATGACAAAGTGACCCCCGACTTTACCCCCCACCCGCAGCGAAGCTTCTAAGTTGACGTATCCCTGTTGTGTTTGCTCTTCTCCCAAAGTTGTGCGGCGTAGAGTCTCCGGTGAAGCCGTGGCAATAAACCCATTGTTTAAAATCTTCTCTACTGTTAAGCAAACTCCATCTACAGCCACGCTGTCGCCATAAGCCAAATCCTGCATAATGACAGCAGAGGACTGACTTACAAAAGTAATTTGCCACGAATCGCCCCCTACGGGTTTCATCGTTCCTAATGCTTGGATTAATCCTGTAAACACGGCTTTTTTCTCAAACTAATTCTATTTATTGTCTAATTTTGCGAAAAATCCACTGTAATTCTGACATTAATGCCGAACATATTAAGTATAATTTCTGACCGTTCTTATTATAGATTTATTAACACATTCGCATCATTCACAAGGCATACTTGGTTAATAAGGTTATTGTCTAAGTAGACCACTTTGACTTACTCTGGTGTTCACAACAAGTTCGGAGTTTAATAGAAGTAATTATAGAGAACAATGCTTATGTTTATTCCCGCCCTCAAATTACCCGAAAAAACAGTATTATTTGTTACACAGCACCCAATCATTAAAAGGATTGTAGAGGCTTAGGCAATGATTGAAATGAGAGTCGCTGGCATAGCATTAGATGCCATAACCCGCAGTCCCATTGTACTTTTGAAGGATGCTTCAGATCGGCGGGCTTTACCAATCTATATTGGACAGGAACAGGCGAGGGCAATTATGGGTGCGCTAGAAAATCAAAAGCCTCCCAGACCGTTAACACACGACTTAATAGTGAATCTTTTAGAGTCATGTTCCATGATTCTCGAAAAAGTAATTATTCACTCCTTACAAAAGGACACATTTTATGCGGCCTTAATTGTCCAGCAAGGCGAAATCAAGAAAGAAATTGATGCACGTCCCAGTGATGCGATCGCAGTTGCTCTCCGTACAAATGCCCCAATCTGGGTCATGGAAGAAGTGGTTTCCGATGCTTCAATCCCTGTCGATCGCGACGCAGATGAAGCAGAACAGCAAGCCTTCCGTGAATTTATCTCCAATCTTCGCCCCGAAGATTTAATCAAGGGCTTTGGTAATGGCGATAGCTAGATAGAGGCAGGGGTGCAGGGTGCAAGGGGCAGGGGGCAGGGGGCAGGGGGCAGGGGGCAGGGCGCAGGGGGCAGGGGGCAGGGCGCAGGGGGCAGGAGGGGATCAGAAACTTACTCAGCACTCTTTGTCCGGGCGGGTTTACTAAGGATTTCGACGAACCACAGACTCACTGCTTCAACCCGCCCCTACCCACTCAAAACTTTCCCCACTCAGCACTCAGCACTCAGCACTTTTCATGCAATATCGACGCTTTGGCAAAACTAACCTGTACCTCTCGGTTTTTTCTTTAGGAACAATGCGCTACCTGGCTGATCCTGAAAATGCACAGCAGACAATAGCCGCAGCTTTAGCGCTGGGAATAAATCACCTAGAAACAGCTAGAGGTTATGGCAAAAGTGAGGAGTATCTTGGTGCAGCGATCAAAGACGGATTATCATTACCCCGTTCTCAGGTTTATATCACCACCAAAATCCCGCCTACCGTTGATGCTGATAGTATGCGTCGGTGCATCAATGAATCCCTCGAACGATTAAATCTAGATTATCTAGACTGCTTAGGTATTCATGGCTTAAATACTTGGGAGCATCTTCAGTGGGTGCAAGCCAACGGTGGTTGCATGAAAGCCGTTCAGGAAGCTGTTGATGACGGCCGAGTGCGGCACGTTGGTTTTTCCACCCACGCTTCATTAGATATAATTTTAGCGGCAATTAATACAGATTTATTTAAATTTGTCAATCTGCATTATTACTATTTTTTTCAAAAAAATGCCCAAGCAATTCAGTTAGCTACCCAAAAGGACATGGGTATTTTTATAATTTCCCCGGCTGACAAGGGAGGTCGCCTCTACACGCCACCCCAAACATTAATAGACCTATGTCAGCCTTATTCACCTTTAGCATTAAATTATCGATTTTTACTCAGTGACCATCGGATTACTACTTTGAGTGTAGGGTCAGCGAATCCAGGTGAATTGATAGAACCTCTACAGGTTGCTGATAGTGACCACCAATTAACACATTCAGAAAAATTAATCTTTGAACGGTTAGAAAAACATCAAAAAGCTGCTTTAGAAATTGATCAATGTAGTCAGTGTTATGCTTGTTTACCCTGTCCAGAAAATATCAATATTCCCGAAGTATTACGGTTAAGAAATCTTGCGGTAGCTTATGATATGACGGACTATGGAAAATATCGTTATGGAATGTTTGAAAATGCTGGTCACTGGTTCCCTGGAATGAAAGCTAACCGTTGTACAGAATGCGGTGAATGTTTACCTCGGTGTCCAGAAAACTTAAATATTCCCGCTTTGCTAAAAGATACTCACGAAAGGTTAAGTGGGAAACAGAGGAGAAGACTTTGGGAATAATTCGTAGTTCGTAATTCGTAGTTCGTAATTCGTAATTCGTAATTAACGGGATTGTCTCACTTTTTTACAAATTATGATTTCCTATTTTCATAGTTTTGTTTTAACCAGGATGTATATTCTCCTGAGCGTACCTGATTAATCCAATCTGAGTTATTCAGATACCATTGTACAGTTTTTAATAAACCACTATCAAAGTTTTCTTGAGGTTGCCAGCCTAATTCATCACTTATTTTACTACAGTTAATTGCATATCTTCTGTCATGTCCTGGACGGTCTTTAACAAAGGTAATTAAAGAAGAGTGGGAAAAATCAGATTTAGGGGCTAATTCATCCAAAATAGCACAAATTTTTTCAACAACTATCAAATTAGTTTGTTCGTTAATTCCACCAATATTATAAGTTTCTCCAATTTTACCCTGTTGCAAAACTAGGTTAATGGCTTCGCAATGGTCGATAACATAAAGCCAATCTCTGATATTTTGCCCATCCCCATATATAGGTAATGATTTACCTTCCATTGCATTGAGGATAGTTAAAGGAATCAGCTTTTCTGGAAACTGACGCGGACCATAATTGTTGGAGCAATTTGTAGTTAAAGTCGGTAATCCATAAGTGTGATAGTAAGCTCTTACAAAATGATCAGATGCTGCTTTCGAGGCTGCATAAGGACTATTGGGTGCATAGGGTCTATCTTCGCAAAAGGCTGGATCTTTTGGATTAAGTGAGCCGTATACTTCATCTGTAGAGATGTGCAGAAAGCGAAATTTTTCTTGTTTTGAATCTGATAGTTTTTCCCAATAAAATCGACCGGCTTCTAACAGCTTAAATGTACCTATTACATTAGTCTGGATAAAATCTTGAGGATTCAAAATAGAACGATCAACATGGCTTTCAGCAGCAAAATTGATAATTGCATCTGGCTGATACTTTTCTAATAAATAAGCAACTAACTCTACATTACCAATATCTCCTTGCACAAAATGATAGTTTTTATCACCTTGTAACTCAGCTAAAGTTCCTAAATTACTAGCATAAGTTAATTTATCTAAATTAATAATATTAGCCCATTCTAATTGTCTTGCTAGGAGAACAAAATTAGATCCGATAAATCCAGCACCACCTGTAACTAATACTGTTTGCATATCTTCTCAAAAATTAACCTAAATTTAGCAATTAACGCTCCCTTTTTCCTCTGACCTCTGCGTCCTTTGTGGTTAGTTCCTCTTTAAACAAACAACTAACAATAAAAATTGAATGTAGCTCATCGATCCACCTAAATTTTGAAAGCAAACAAATCACCAGAATAGAAACTTTTGTCAATTTCATCTTGCTGGAGTCCCACAGAAGCAGTAGTAATATAAAGTGTTCGCAAATCTTCACCCCCAAAAGTGCAACTAGTCACCAGTGGTACAGGTAAGTTTATCCTGAATATCTCCTCACCATTGGGGCTAAAACGAATCACACAATAGCCATTCCACATTGCTGACCAAATGTAGCCTTCGCTATCTATAGTCAACCCATCAGGATTGAAGGTTTCATGAGTTAAATCAACTACAGTCCGGCGATTACTAATATTACCTGTAACCGAGTCGAAATCGTAAGCGTAGATTTTTTGTTGCGGCGAATCAGTCAAATAAAATGTTTTTTGATCAGGACTCCAACCCAAACCGTTAGAAATAGTTAATCCTGTTTCCATAACGTGTAGTAAACCATCATGGTCATATCGGTACAAACTAGCTTGATTTGGTTCTGAAGACATGGAACCAATCCAAAAACGTCCTTGAGGGTCGCATTTACCGTCATTAAGGCGGTTATTTTGTCTATCAGGTTCAATTTCGATAATAGTGGTAACTAAGCCTGTCTGGGTGTCGAGGAATGCTAATTCATGGCGCAGTGCGATTAGTAATCTATTATCCCCGACTTGGGCGATCGCACCTACTACGTCTCCCACATCAAAATACTCATCTTTACCTGTGGTGGGATAAAATCTATGGACTCGATGGTTAAATATATCAACCCAGTACAGCAATTGCTGAGTAGAATCCCAGATGGGGCTTTCAGCTAACCGGGCGCGTACCTCTAAAACGTTATATAGTGAATTTGGTAATAATTCCGTCATAGCTATTAAAAATTGACCAAATAATTACTAATTCGTAATTCGTAATTAAATGGGTATAAGCCCCCACTGATTCTAACTACGAATTACGTAAAGCCTGCGGCATAGCTTCCCTTAGAGCGTAGCTCCTCTGAAAGAGGCATGATCAATTACGAATTATTTTGACTTTCCATGTTACTAGAACACAGAAAGCCAAAGATAGGAAATCTCTAGACAGCTTGTAAAATCTCTTCATCCATAGAGAAATCAATTTCAGCTTTATCCCGACCAGTTTTGAGATAATCGTTTTCGAGGGAATCAGCCAGCCCGGAAATTAAATCATATTTAGGTGTCCAAGCTAATTCTGTCATGGCTTTATTCACTGATGCAAAGAAATGTTGCACTCGCATGGGAAAAGCTTTGCGCTTGCCAAAATCAAATTTTTTGGGGTCATAATGCACAATTTTGACTGTATCTGGTGATTTACCAGCAGCTATAGCACAAGCACGGGCTAAACCATCAAAGGTGACAAAGCGATCGCCGGAAATATTATAAATTTGTTTTATGGCTTGTTGATTGCCGATTACCTGTGTCATCGCCGTGGCTAAATCTTTGACATGACCTAACTGAGTAATATGTAACCCATTACCAGGAATGGGTATGGGGCGATCGCGCACAATTCTATCAAAAAACCAGCTTTCCAAATCATTATAATTTTGCGGCCCATAAATATAAGTCGGGCGAATGGAAGTAAAAGGTAAATTCTGTTGAATGAGGTAAGCCTCCGTTTCATGCTTACCCCGGTGACGACTTTTGGGATCGACTGCATCGCCTTCTATGTGAGGTAATTGGTCAGATTTGAGATATACTCCAGCAGAACTCATATAAACAAAATGTTGTACTTTGTCGGCAAAAATTTCTGCTAATGGTTGAGTATCAGTAAGTTCGCGGCCGTTATTGTCAAAAATGACATCAAACTTTTCTTGTGATAATCTTTCTTTTAATAGAGTAGCGTGAGTGCGATCGCCTATAATTTGTCCTACTCCCGGCAACGAAGGTAGAGGACGATTACCACGATTGAACAGTACCACTTCATGTCCTTGCTCAACCAATAGTTGAGTTAAGTAAACACCAATGAACCTAGTACCACCCATGATCAAAATTCGCATAAATTCCCTGTTTTTAATTTTTATGTGTTTTCAACAGCTAAAAGCTAGAGGTTCCCCAATCCCCAGTACAGCAAAGCATAAATAGGTATACCATTTCCAAAAGTTCAAAATCCCCAACCCCAGACTTTTGAATTTTGATTTTTGACGAACGCCTTGCGGCACTAGTCCCCAATTTGAGGTTATCAGGTTGCTGTATCTAGATGGAAACTCTTTTGAAAGAATTACGTCTTATTTTCAATCTGGTGCAGATCCAACGTCTTATTCGCACAAAAAACTTTTCAGTTAGCTCCATAACTTGTTAAGTTTTTTTATCTATTAAAGTTAGCTGTGTCCTTGAAATACGCTTTGGTTCATGAGTGGCTGACACCGCAAGCTACAGGCGGTTCAGAACTAGTTGTGCAGGAAATTCTCAATCATATTGATGCCAATTTATACGCGCTGATTGATTTTGAATCCAGCAATCCTGAGAGTTATTTATACAAACGTCAGATTGGCACAACCTTTCTCCAACACTTGCCTTATGCCCGTAATGGTGTACAAAAATATTTGCCTTTGTTGCCATTGGCTATCGAACAATTAGACTTACGGCAGTATGACGTAATTCTATCTTCATCCCACGCTGTCGCCAAAGGAATTCTGACAACTTCCGACCAGTTGCACATTTGTTACTGCCATAGCCCCATGCGCTATGCTTGGGACTTAACTTTTGATTACCTGCACCAAAGCAAGTTAGGAAAGGGTTTAGTGGGCTGGGTAACTCGATATTTACTGCATCGTTTGCGCCAGTGGGATGTATTGAGTGCCAATCGCGTTGATTACTTCATCGCTAATTCTGAGCATACAGCTCGTCGGATTTGGCGCTGCTATCGGCGAAAAGCAAAAGTCATTTATCCCCCAGTCGATATTGATAGTTGGCCATTTTTGCCTCAAAAAGAAGACTTTTATCTCGTAGTTTCCAGGTTAGTGAGTTATAAGTATGTATTCTTAATTGTCAAAGCTTTTAATCAATTAAAACTACCATTAGTAATTATTGGTACAGGGCCAGAAATGCTACAAATTCAGGAAATAGCTAATTCTAATATCCAAATACTGGGATGGCAACCCGATGATGTGGTAAAAAAATATATGGCCAGAGCTAAAGCCTTTGTGTATGCAGCTTGCGAAGATTTTGGCATTGCCTTAGTTGAAGCACAGGCTTGTGGGACTCCAGTCCTGGCCTACGGTGCTGGAGGTGCTTTAGAAAGTGTCCGTGATTTGCGCTCTTGTCAGGATACAGCAACAGGCATATTTTTCAATACACAAACAGAAACAGCAATTATGGAGGCAGTAGAAAAATTTGAAATTTATCAAAGTTCTTTCAATCCTGAGTATATGCGATCGCACGCTTCCCAGTTTTCATTAGCAGTTTTTGCTGAACGCTATTTAGAATTTATCCATCAATGTAATAGAGAAAAAATCTCAATAAAGAAATGAACAAAATTTAGATATAACTAATTATTTTTTGGGCTTTTGGCAATTTATTCCCAGAAGCAGTTCATTTTGGCTTTAAGATTGGGACTATGTGTGGTGTGGATTATTAAGGAGTATAATGACTGCCCAGAGCTCACTCCTCTCCGGTAAGCGATACCTACCCTTCAGGAATGGCAAAGCCCAACGGCAAGATACTAGTGCGTCTACGCGGACTTTTTTAAGACGCGGCCAAAAAACAAAAACGCCTAAGCCCAAACCCAGAGGTTTGTCTGTTCAGGGTTTAAACGGAGAGTTCGCTAAACGACTGTTTGATATAATTTTTTCCTTGTTGGTGTTGATTTTGTTCTTCCCCGTCTATTTAATTTTGTCCTTACTGATTGCTTTTAGCTCAGAAGGTCCAATTTTTTATATCCAAAAACGGGTAGGGAAAAATTACAAGACCTTCAACTGTATTAAATTCCGCACAATGGTGAGCAATGCCGACGAAATGCTCATGCAAATGATGGAAACCTCGCCCCAGTTAAAACAAGAATTTGAGAGCAGTTTTAAGCTCAAAAAAGACCCACGGATTACTAAAATTGGTCAATTCCTGCGAATTACCAGTTTGGACGAATTTCCTCAGTTCTGGAACGTACTCAAAGGAGATATGAGTGTTGTTGGTCCTCGCCCCTTAGTAGAGTCAGAACTTGCCAAATATGGTTGTCATATTGATCATATTTTAACCATCCGTCCAGGAATCACTGGATTATGGCAAGTTTCTGGACGTAATGATATTCCTTACCCCAGAAGAGTCCAAATAGACTTGCATTATGTCAAATTTAGAAATTTCTGGCTGGATTTATGGATAATATTGAAAACAATTGATGTGGTGATTCTCCCCAAAAATAACGGTGCATATTGAAGAGGTAGGGAGACGGGCTTGCTGTCAAAAGAAGTAAAGCAGAGAGCAGGGACAAAGACACAGACGGAGTTTATCACCCGCCCCAATACCGGGGGAACGGTTGTTAAGTAACCGGAAGTTGAAAGTTATTTCTAACTCCCTTTGTTCCTCACTCCCTGCCCTACTCCCCCCTGGTGTTCACACTGAAAACCTCGCATTTGCCAAGCTTGCATATCTACTTCAGCAAGCCTTGTGACATTTGAGCATTTTGGCCGGACAATATGACTAAGTACTGCCCAGAATAAACTCCGGGTGACATCTAGCCCAGTTTTCCATCCAGATTCATAATTCCCCGGAATGCCTTGCTCTTCAACGATATCCGGCTCAACCCAAATGCCATGCGCGCCTAAAAGAATTTGTGCCATCCATTTAGCTCTGGGTAGGTGAGTTTGTGAAGTCACCAGCTTGACCTTATGTACTCCCCATTGCCGCAAAATGGGAATCCCATAGTAAAAATTCTCAAAAGTTGAATCAGCACAATTTTCTAACCAAACGTTTTGTAACTCTGCTGCTTGCCTATGAAAAATTAGCCATATACATGGCGGTTGGGAACCACTAGAAATTAAAACTGGAATTTGTGGATACTTTGATGTTTCTTGGGTAACATAAATTTCTCGGCGAATACTACCACCCAGGACAAAAAAGGCATCTACTGGCATAGACGATGCCCAAACTAGAGTTATAGTAGTAAAAATTAGCCAACAACCAAATATCAAGCAGAAGCCACAAGAAATTTTTTGTAGCCATTGCCACTGTTTATGGAATTTTTGCAAGGGAGAAATTGACGAATTGTTTGTAAATTTATGTCTCATGACATAGGTAATAAAAGGTTGGTTCAATAATATCGATTAAGCCTACAATTAAGTCAGCGAAATGCTATCTTATAAAAATAATATTAGGGTGTAAAGCTAATATCTATAAAATTGTCATCATAAGTTCACAGTAACGTTACTGTAACTTCATCGTGACATATTAGACTACGAAAAAGCTAACCATAGCAGTAATCATTGTTAATTAACTATTCAAGAATGATTAGGAGAAAATGATGAAGGGAACGTAGATGAACATTAAGCGTAAGAACTGAAAATTTTCCCAAACGCCTGATTGCTAAACTGTCAATAACACAACTATATTCCACTGAGATACATGAACCAATCTGCGAAACGTTACTCGCCGCTCCAAGTAGTCTTGATTGGTGGAGCGATTGCCACGACCGCCACTGTCTCTGTATTTGGCTCTGCTTGGACTCGCTGCGTTCTTGCCGCCTTACAAGATAGCCCCAAAGCGTTAGTTGACCAAGTATGGCAATTGGTAAATCGTGAGTATGTTGATGGCAGTTTTAATCAACAAAATTGGCTAGCCACTAGACAAAGCTTGTTAAGTAAAGAATACACTTCTAATGAACAAGCTTATGTGGCAATTCGTGAAGCTTTGCAAAGACTGGGTGATCCTTACACGCGGTTTATGGACCCCAAGCAATATCAAGCTCTCACTAACCAAACATCCGGCGAAGTCTCCGGGATTGGCATTCGCATGGAAATCAATGACCAAACCAAGCGTCTGACCATCTTGGAAGCTATCGAAAATTCTCCGGCGCTCAAAGGTGGGATCAAAGCAGGTGATGAGATTTTGGCAATAGATGGCAAATCTACTGAAAACATGGCAGTGGAAGAGGCATCCGAGTTAATTCGCGGTCAGGTTGGTACTCCAATCACGCTACAACTAGGAAGGTCGGGACAGAGTGCTTTTGATGTGCAGCTGACACGGGCAACAATTGAAGTTCCAACAGTGCGTTATACCCTCAAACAAGAAGGTAATCGTCGCGTTGGCTATATCCGTTTGCGGGAGTTTAGTGGCCATGCATCCGACCAAATGCGCCGGGCTATTCGAAATTTAAATTCTCAAAAAGCTGATGCGTTTGTTTTAGATTTGCGTGGTAATCCTGGTGGTCTGTTAAATTCCAGCATTGAAATTGCTCGGATGTGGTTAGATGATGGTGGGATTGTCCGCACTGTTAACCGTGCAGGAGGTAGTGAGCTAAGTAAGGCTAATCGTACCGCTCTGACTCAAAGACCTTTAGCGGTACTAGTAGATGGCAATTCAGCTAGTGCTAGCGAAATCCTGACTGGAGCGCTGAAGGATAATAACAGAGCAGTAGTGATTGGTAGTCAGACTTTTGGTAAAGCAATGGTGCAATCTGTTCATGAACTTGCAGATGGTTCAGGCTTGGCAATTACCATTGCTCATTATTATACCCCTAAAGGCACAGATATTAATAAAAAAGGGATTATACCAGATATCAAGCTAGACTTGACGGCGGCACAAGAGCGTCAATTGGCGACTAATCCAAATTTAGTTGGGACTCAAAACGATCCGCAATATGCCAGAGCGATCGCAGTTCTATCAAGTAAAAACTTTGCTCAACCCCCAAGCAGACAAACTAACCAACCGATCAGTTCTGGTGCTAGAGATTTAAAATTTTAAATTAGGAGGATGCGGAACTGGAAATACTAGTGCCAGATGGCGTTCGTCAAAAATCAAAAGTCAAAAGTCCACAATCTGATATCGAGGCTTTTTATTGATTTAAGATCGTTGTACTACTTACGCCACGCTGTACTAGTTAGTAATCCCATCCTTTCATTTCATATTTTATGAATCAGCCAGTTGATGCAACTACTACCAACAGTTTCTTGCCAATGGTATCGGTGGTTGTTCCTATTTATAACGGTGAAGCAGATTTACCAGACTTAATTAAGTGTCTGCAATCTCAAACCTACCCTCAAGACCGGGTGGAGTATTTACTGGTAGATAATAACAGCAGCGATCGCACTTTGAGCCTTTTACAAGCAGCTGCGGAAAATTTCCCTGTCATTAAGGTTTTAAGCGAAAACCAAATTCAAAGCTCTTATGCTGCCCGAAATACTGGAATCCGTGCAGCTGTGGGCGAAATTATCGCTTTTACAGATGCTGATTGTCATCCCCAACCCCAATGGCTACATTCGTTAATCCAGCCTTTTATTGAGTCAAGTGTGGTCATAGTGGCTGGTGAAATTGCGGCGCTACTGGGCAACACTCTCTTAGAGAAATACGCAGAACGTAAAGAAACTTTATCCCAGAAACATACTCTGGCTAATTCCTTTTGTGCTTACGGACAGACTGCTAATTTAGCAATTCGCCGCATGGCTTTAGAAAAATCAGGTCTATTTCGACCATATCTAACTACTGGAGGCGATGCCGATATTTGTTGGCGGATTCTATTGTCCAATATCGGGCATTTAGAATTTGCTCCAGATGCAATTATCCAGCATCGTCACCGTACCACAATCAAGGAACTAGAAAGCCAATGGCGACGCTATGGACGTTCTAATCGCTATCTACATGAACTACATGGTATAAAATTAATGCCTGGGATGACAACTAAAAATTATAGTTATCGTTTAGCACGTTGGTTATTGAAGGAACTACCAAGGGATATTTTGCAGGCGATCGCAGGTAAAGCCACTCTTGTAGATTTATTAAGTACTCCGATTGGTTTGTTCACTGCTAGAGCGCGGTTTATTGGGCAAAGAGATGCTAAGTTGCCAGAGAATGCCAAAAATATAGATTGGCTTTGACACTTAATTTAACCAATACCTACCAAGTTTCGCTAAATTGGAAAAAGGTAAACATAGGAAAACTTAAATGTCAGCACAATTGTTACTGGTAGATGATGAACCGGGATTGCGGGAAGCTGTGAGAGACTACTTACAAGAAAGCGGTTTCAGCGTTCAAGTTGCCAGTAACGCCCGTGAAGGCTGGGATTTGATGCAGCAGAATACACCTGATTTAGTGATTTCTGATGTCATGATGCCTCAAGTGGATGGCTATCAATTCTTGAAACAACTGCGAGACGACCCCCGTTTTCAATCAGTCCCAGTGGTATTTTTAACTGCTAAAGGCATGACAGGCGATCGCATACAAGGCTATCAAGCAGGTGTTGATGCTTACCTACCTAAGCCTTTCGATCCTGATGAGTTAGTGGCTATAGTGGAGAATTTACTGTCTCGCCACCTCACAAAGATTACCAGTACTGGTGAAGAGAGCGAAACCATTGACATTGCTGAACTAGCTAATCAGATTGCTCAAATTAAAGCTTTGTTAACTCAAAGAAGTGCCATTTCTCAGTCCCCAGCCCCATTTAAAATTGATTTGACTCCCAGAGAGCAAAGCGTTTTAAATCTAGTAGCGGAAGGGCTAATGAACAAAGAAATCGCTCGCCGTTTAGAAACCAGTGTTCGTAACGTCGAAAAATACGTTAGCCGTTTGTTTAGTAAAACTGGTACTAATAGCCGTACTGAGCTAGTGCGTTTTGCATTAGAACACGGTCTGGCTAAGTAGGGCTGGCTGAATAAATGACAAATCCACTTTCTTCAAGGCTTTTAGCAATCAATAATGCCTAAACCATCTTGGCGGTTGCTAGAGCCGAAATTTATGCTTTTAACTTGTGAAGTTTGACTTCAAAGGTAGCTGTATTACCAAATAGGGCTGGCTGAAGAAATCTAAAAACATTACAGGTAAAGGATTTTAGCCTGTTTGAAATTGAAAAAGTGCAAGCTTTTATGAAGTGGGAACTCGAAAACCTTGCATTTAAGTTTGATTCAAAGGAAAAATTTTCCCTACTAAACTCTTGAAACTGTTCCCTGTTCCCTGTTCCCTGTTCCCTAATCTCCACAGATAACTTATTCAGCAAACCCCAAATATTTCTGCAAATCGAAGCGAAACCCTGATTAAAGCACTTGTACTAAAACTTCCAAAACTTTTACCCGCTTTAAAATTAGGTATTAGTCTATAAAGTAGATGCTCGATGATTTCCGTAGTGCAAACGGTTAAATTACTGTGTAGATGCTATTTGAGGCTTCTCAAAGAGTAGGGTGAACTATAATCTGTCTTCCTAAAGTAAAGTTATACAAGCTAACCTTTGACGACACTACATAGAAAACAATGAACTAATTGCAAATAAGTTCACTATTTTATACTCAGTTGATGATTTTACTATTACTCAATTACAATTTGAGATTTTTAGTTTTTTGATTATTGACTATTGTCAACTGCATTACGTAAGCGCATCAATTGGCGGCGCATTTGCGGTGAAGCCTTAAACTCAGAGATTTCTTGAGCCTTCACAGATGCTTGCAGCATTTCCAAAAATTCGTCCGAGCCTTCTGTCAATGCGTCTAATAACACTTGTAATAATTGCTCGCGATCGCCTAATAAACTTTTCTCTTCAACCAACCGAAACTTGAGATGTAGTTCGCACTCATAAACACCTACTTCAAGATTATTTATCTGGCGTGGTAATGCTTTGGAGTTCATAATTTTGAGGATTGCTTTACTTAATGGTCGTGAAAGTGAGGAATTGTCTCCCCAGCCAAAATACTTTATATTTTGTTCTAATTCATAGCACCGGAATTAAAAGTCGTTCTTCAATCCACAACAGTTGCATTATATATTCACTCTCCTGTCTTTTTTCCTAACTAGACTTCAAGGGTTAATCGTGATATTCCTGAACCAGATGTGCTTTTAGGTAAACCATAACTATTATTCAGTTTTTGGGATCTTATACAATAAAGTTTCTGTAAGAACTTGTCCTTACTTTTTAAAGGTTTTTACAACAACTTTATTTTTCAGCTAATAATAGTTTGCATTTTTACTTAATTTACGGTGATTTTACGTAAAAAAAATTGCTTAAAGATTTGATTTTATTATAGCCAGAGCTAGTTGTAATATAATTAAGTAAAACTACCCGATGTACGTTTTATTCAACCGGAAAATTTTAGAGATTCTGATCATAAATTCAGTCCGACTAACATCAAATTGTTACAATATATCGCAGCTTTAAGGGAATGTATTTAAGTAGAGTACCTAATTTTGGACTCTTTGAGAGCTAATGAGTACAAATACTCGGAATTTAGGCTTTCAGAGAAATTTGTCAGAGCTACAAAATCATTTTGGGTCTAAATCTCTCACCATCTGCCTTGATAACTGATTTAAGCCCAGACATAAGGTCTACAATTATTTCAGTGTAATTAAAGCAAACCTTACGCCTTTATATGGACAACCCGATGCTGCTCAAGTCCACAACCCGGCATATCCGAATTTTCGCGGCAGAAATTGACCGGGATGGCGAACTGGTTCCTAGCAATCAGGTCTTAACGTTGGATATTGACCCAGATAACGAATTTAATTGGAATGAAGACGCTCTACAAAAGGTTTATCGCCAGTTTGATGAGCTAGTAGAAGGATCTAGTGGCGTTGATCTCACAGATTATAACTTACGCCGCATTGGATCAGACTTGGAGCATTATTTGCGATCGCTCCTACAAAAAGGTGAAATCAGCTACAATCTCTCAGCTCGTGTCACCAATTACAGCATGGGACTTCCTCAAGTCGTCGCTAACGAAAATCAATAGGGATTTTTAACTTCTCATCCCCTGGGGCATGGTATCGCCACGCCCCTAAAACTTCCTCAAGGAAAAACTTCAAATTTTTTGGCTCTCAACACATTTCCCAAACCGCGTATTATAATGGATTTATGAACCTCATGGGTCCGTCACGGTTTCGACAGGTTGGCGAACGCTACTCTGTGATTCAGGTCGAGAGTGAGTCTCCTCTCGAAAATCAAAGGCTCAAAACAAAAAGTAAATGCGAATAACATCGTTAGCTTTGCTCGTAAGCCTGCTCTAGTAGCAGCTGCCTAAAAACCTCTTACAGGTTCGAGCGTCTCTGGTTTGACTCCGTTAAGGACTAGAGACCAACCCCCAACGGACGCTCTAACAAGTGTTCTCTGGTTGGCTTGTTAGCTAAGACTTAATCAGAGCATCCTACGTTCGGGATAATGAACGATTCCCGCCTTGAGGGTTAGAAAGGCTAAACCTGTGAATGAGCGGGGTGTAAATACCCAATTTGGACAGCAGTTCGACTCTGCTCGGATCCACTATAAATCAAAAACAAGTCCACCAAGCACTCAAAAGTTTAGGTGGATTTTGTTTTGCGGTGCAGAAAAATTAAGAATTTTGTGCCGAGTACGGTAAAGCCCTGGGGCTTAGAACAGCATATAAACCACGTGAAATCAAAGTTTGGAGCAATCAGCACTGTCCTAACCATCTTGGGAGTTGCTATATGGACTGCCAATTCAAAAAAGATTTTATTGCTGAGGTAGGTAGAGCCGCAGGGGAAATCAAGCACAAATATGGTTTGACGAAATGGGGAAATTTATTTCCTGGAAATCCCGTCCCATACTATATATATATTTTCATGATTTAAGCGGCAAAACTAGCTATAAAAGTGAAAATTTCGGGTAAGCTAACAACAACCGGAAAAATTTAACAGGGGTACACGCATGGCCAGGAGAAGACCCAAACCGGAAGTTGCATCAAAAACAATTTGGGAATGTATACAGCAAGGTTGTCAAAATTGCCATCAAGAGATGTGGCATGAGTACGATAATTATCGCCATGTAAAAACCCTTAAGGGCGTGGTGCAACTACGTTTAAAAATTCGGCGCTGCCAAAATCCAGTATGTGAAAGCTTTCGACTTAATTAGGCAAATTTGAAATTTTCTCCTCTCAATTACCTGATTCCACTTCGGTGGACTCATTTAGTATAACCGGATTTTTTCGGGTATCGGGTTTCTGTTGAAGGGGAATCTGAATCACAAATTCAGATCCACACCCAGGTGCTGAATAACACTTGAATTTACCATGATGGAGTTCTGTGATAATTCGGTAACTAATTGATAACCCTAAGCCCGTTCCTTTGCCAACATCTTTGGTTGTAAAAAATGGGTCAAATAATTTTCCTTTAACTTCTTCATTCATTCCTGAAGCGTTATCAATAAACCGAATTTCCACCCATTGGTTATTAATAATATTTGTACAAATACGAATTTGTGGATTTTTATTTGTCAGTGCTTCATTATCATTAGTTTGTCCACGAACAATTGACAGATCATTATTTATTAATGACTCTTCTAAAGCATCTATAGCATTAACTAAAATATTCATAAATACTTGATTTATTTGTCCAGGACAACATTCTATTAATGGCAATTTACTATAGTTTTTAATTATTTGAATGCCTTCTTTATTAGTTGGAGATGCTTTAATACGTTGATTTAAAATAATTAATGTACTATCAATGCCTTCATGAAGATTTACTGCTTTAAACTCCGCCTCATCTAAGTGAGAGAATGTACGCAGGGATTTAACAATTTCTATAATTCTTTCTGCTCCTATATTCATAGACTTAAAAAGTTTTACAGAATCTTGCTTGACAAATTCAAGCTCCATGATTTCAATTTCTTGTTTGATTGTGTCTACTGGGTTAGGATAATACTTTTGATAAAGTTCTATTAATCTGAGTAAATCTTGAAAATAATTGTTAGCATAAGTTAAGTTACCGTAGATAAAGCTAACTGGATTATTAATTTCATGAGCAATTCCAGCTATCAGAACTCCGAGAGCAGACATTTTTTCAGATTCTACCAGTTTAATCTGCAAATTTTGGAGATTGGCTAATGCAGTTTCTAGTTCATCACCTCTTTTTTTTAAAGCAATTTGCGAATCTTCTAATTCCCTAATTACACTTTTAAACATAGATTCTCTGAGGTCACTAGCATTTTCAAGTTGTTTTCGATCTGCTTCTGAACGATCAAGTTTTTTCTGGAGAATCCGAATATCTTTCTCTAAAAGTTTTATTTTAAAAATATAGTCATTATGCTCCATAATTTTCTACTTTGTTCCCAAAAGTAGAGTAACAAAAGTTTCTTGGTGATAGTAAGTCGAACCTTGATGTTCTAATGGAGCAAATTCCCCATAAGTATAAAATCCACAAACAGGTACTTCTGGAGAGAGTAATTTTTTGACGAGTTGATATTCTTCCTTTGCTCTTGTACCTAAAACCCAACGGCGACAGCAACAAGAAAATAATAAAACGGCTTCTGGTTCTGTTCCCGGATAATTTTCTAAGGCATTTTTTAATGAAACTTCAGAAGCCATAATAACTTCGTCCCGACTGATATCTGTAATTTGTATTGTGGCTTGTTCTGGAATATTTCCTAAAAAATTGATGCTTCCATTCTCAACGTTATAAGTGTTAGGCACTCGCATATAGTAGAGATGGCTATTTTCTTTATAGACTGCTAATGGATTTTCCGCAGTCGGTGCGCGATCGCCTAAATAGCGGGCATAAAATTCCAATGCTGATTTACCATTAACCTCATAAAGAACGGTTCCCTCAGCCTTGGTGACAATGCTTTGCTGACCAATTGGTTGCCAACCACAGCCAACTCCATAAGAAAATTTAATATCTCCCGAAAAAATCAGAACTGGTAAAGAGTCTGTGAGAACTTCTTTGCCAAAAAATTGGTAAGTTTTTTTAAATCTAAACTGATCTCCAGCCGTTCCACCCAAAATAGGAACTTGCGAACCCAAAGCTAGCTTAAGACCCTGAAGAATTAGCTCTCCATCAGTGGTTGAAGCATCTTCTAAGTAGCTGGCAGGTATGGATATACATAGTTTTGGAGCATGAGTGCTTTTCTCAGTTGCTTGTTGCACTGCTTGGTGAGCAGAGGCTAGAGGATTAGCCTTTGTTTTATACCCCACACCAGCAGAGATTTGTACAGTGTCAGAACAAAAGAGCATTAGCGTCAAAGAATCTTGCTGAAACCCTAAGACTGAGGATATTTCGCCATCTGTAGTGCAACCAATTAAATCCATTTCAGGAAATATCTGGTTAATTTCTTGAAGAATAAGAGCGTGGTCAAAATCAATGGCTGCAAATAAAATACCCGCCTGGGGTATGACACCTGCTAAATCTTGAGAACATTGTTCTAAAACTTCTTGTATTGCATCTTGAGACTCTGGATCTTCACTATGACCAACAACAACTTTTAGCATTTTTAGCTCCTATCTTCGGTAAGATAAGTGTAACCAATTACCTTAATGAGTGACAAGGGGAGTCACTCTATTTTGAATTCATCTCTCCTTTATAAAGAAGAAGCTGAAACATTGAAAAATTTGGCGCTATGGTACTTATTATGCTAAGACTTTAGGTAAAATAAAAATTCATACATATCTAATTTAGAAATAATCAAGATTTTTAAATCTATATCTTAAACATTTAAACAACTTCAAATTGTTATTGGTTTCTGTGATAGTAACGCTGTTTGTTCTATTGTCAAAGTAAACAATGATTTCACCAAACTAATGAATAATAGTATTGTTGTTA
>NZ_JAYGHH010000029.1:34842-38369 GCF_034931045.1 Nodularia sp. UHCC 0506 | reverse complement strand
TATTTGGAAAATAATTTTGTCCTTCGCTAACCACATACCTAGTTCAAAAGTTGCCGAATATGAAGGCTTTGCATCATTGATTTTTTTAATTTTTTCTTTAAAGTCGTCGTGTATCTCCTTCAGGATAGGCGACATATCTTTACCTGGAATTTGTTTATTCAATTGCTCCTAATTTAATTTATCTTCATTCTTCAATTCTGCTAATATTTATACTTTTCTATAGTATTTGCTTTTTAGATTAAATTTTATATTTTGCGTTTTCCTGTTTTTATTAGCGGGTTTAATTCTTTATTGTTCTGTGTCTTACGTGAAAATTATAGACTCATGATTGAGAAATTGATATTAATTTCGATTACTCAATTTTTATAGCCACCCCACAAATTTATACTGGCTTTTCTATTTTTTCTAGAATCTCTATTCCTGACTCTATAAGGATTTACTTGATTATTTATTGTGTTCGTTCACTGCAATTGTAATCAGTTTATATGGGCATCATATTTTATATTGAAACAACAGAATAATTGTCATTGCGTGTAGATAAGGTAATACGTAGCAAGGAAAAAATTAAAATGCTCCTTAATATTTTTAGATTTATTAGGTTTTAATTTGGTAATTCTTCCGATGCATCTTTTAGCATTCTTTCTATTTCGTCTTTTGTAACTATACCTTTTGATGCTACACTATGAATATCATTCTCTGAAACTTCTTGTATTGTCTTATATGCAAGACGTTTTGTATAAGTTCTTTTCTTTTTTACAAAGTCTAAATCTTCACTAAAAGGTTTTTTACATTGTTCACACTTAAACTGTCGTCTATTAATTTCTAAAAATACTTCTTTTTCCCCAAAAGGGATGTCTTTAACAATATGTCTATGATTTTGATGTAATTTATGGCTGGTTGTGCCGCATTTAGGACAGGTACTAAATGACTTTTCTTGTTCTACTTGTAAAATCATCCCAATTCCAACATGAAGACGATGTGATATGACTTTCACACCGCTTAAATCAAGAAGCTCTGTTAGAATTTTAATATCTCTTTTACTGGTCATAAATTTAAAATTATTTAAAAATACTCTCAAATGTATTTATAGTTAATAATGAATATTCCGTATATGTCAATCTTTGCAACACTTTTATCTATTTATTGATACATTTTTTAAAAATATTTAATACATACTGCTAATGGGTTGACATAACAAGTACGAAAAAACCCAATAAATTTTGCCCATATCAGATCAAACAATCTTGGTTTTTCGGTAGGTGTTATGCTGAATGTTTAATTAAAATCTATAATTTTCCTTTATTATCAAGGTTTACAGGTTTTTAGAACCTCAATTTATGCACCAAGACTCAAACGTTAATGATAAAAGCTGTTATTATTGCCCAACAAAGGTTTCAAGCTTATTTGCATATACATTTAATTTAATAGGTACAGAAGAGTTACTTTCTTACGAAAGCATTTGACAAAATACCAGTATTTTGTCGTAGAAGTATTGTTTTAATTAATACAAATAAATTAAATGAATAGAGCTATCGATATTAGCTAATTTATTTTCCCAAGTAATTACATAGGAAATTCGACTCATTCGGCAGATTTGAGATTTTCTACTTATACCTTAATTGAGTTGAAATTTAAACGAACTCGCTGAAACTGTTCAACTTCTAAACAATTATTTTGGCAATTAACTTTTCGATTGTCTATCCAGGCTTGTTCAACTTCCACGCCGTGAAAGTGGAGTTTAACTGTGGTATATGGGAAAGCATAATCTCCCTGCTGTTGCCATGTAATTTCCAGAATATTGCGATCGCCACCCTCTTTGCAGGCATCGTGCTTCAGGTAAAATTTATCTAAGCGCCATTCGCCATATCCATCTCCCGCATCGCTATAAACCTGACCTTCACTAGTTAGAGTTATATGTGTGTAAATGTGAAGTATCAGTTGTTCTCCTACCGACATTGGTAGAATACTTCCCGCCTTCACAAGTATCGGTATTTGCTCAATGGGTGCTGTTATATTCACTGTATTTGCACCCTCCAATAATGTATCATCCCAGAAATTATACCAATACCCTTTCGGTAACGTGATGGAACGAGAAGTTGCGCCTGACTCCACAATGGCAGCAACTAGAAGCACATCACCCAATAAAAAAGTATCTTCCACATCCCAAAGACGCTTGTCTGCACTATCAGCCCAAAACAACGGACGCATCAGAGGATATCCTCTCTGGTTCGCTTCCCAGGCTAGGGTATATAGATAAGGCATCAGTTTGTAACGTAGCTGTAAGAATTCCCGGACAATACTCAGAGTTGGTTCACCAAAACCCCACGGTGTACGGGGCTTGACATTATTGGCAGAATGGGTGCGAAAAAATGGTAAAAAAGTTGACATTTGAAACCAGAGTAAATACAGTTCGGCGCTGGGATTACCTTTAAATCCGCCAATGTCTGCGCCACTGTAGGGAATTCCTGATAGTCCAAGATTCAGGATTGTCGGAATGGTTTGGCGTAACCCTGACCAACTGGTTTCAATATCTCCCGTCCAAGTCCAAGCATAACGTTGTAAACCTACCCAACCTGCTCGTGAAACAATGAAAGGGCGTAACTCTGGTTTGTATTCACTGAGTGCTTCATAAGCAGCTTCAGCTTGGAGTAATCCATAAACATTATGAGCTTCCCTATGGTCGCCACCTCTACCTTCCAGAGAATGCTGGGTTGAGTGCTGCGGTAAACTGGCATCTTCCCTATAAGCTGGAATACACAGATAAAGTGGGTCAGTTCCTGGGCCATACCTACCTCCAGCATCATAGTTCCACATCTGATAACTGCTGGTGGCTGGTGTAGTGCGGAGGTTCAGAGGCGCAGCCCGTTCTCCTAATCCGTAAATATATTCCAGCGATCGCAATTTGGCCTGATGTAGCCAACCAGAGGTTTTTTGCTGGGGCGGTAATTCTTCCCGGATTGTCTGCCCGTGGGCATTCTGTAATTCCACACTCCCATTTAGGGATATAATCACCTTCAGCGCTGCACTGGAAATTAGCCAGCGATCGCCTAGTTCCTGAAATTTTACCTCTATTTCTGGCCAGTCTTTGCGGGTGATGGTATAGAGAATCGGAAGTACTCCAGGTTGCCAATCAATCCTAATTAGATCGTCAGCCAAAAAGCATATTTCCAATTCAACATTCTGAAAATAAAATTTTCCACCTCTTGCGGTAGGTTCAGCGCTGAGGATGTTACCAATTTCTGCAAAAACCTCTATGGACGAACTCTGAAAATGACGCTCTAAAGTATCCCGTTGCAGGGAATAAAAGAATGAGCCTAAGAAGCGTCGTACTTTGATTAAGCGGAGATTTAATAATGCCTGTTTCCAGAAATTCATAACCTAAATTCTGGGTATTTTAAGGAATAGGCGACTGATTTTAGCGGAAATTCTCTGAGGTGTCGATACTCGTAGAAATTAGCACGGGCTAGTACAAGCAAACCTAAATAAACAGACTATTCAAAATCAATGAAAGTCCTTTGACCTTTAAC
>NZ_JAYGHH010000029.1:14923-34817 GCF_034931045.1 Nodularia sp. UHCC 0506 | reverse complement strand
CCGCCTTTATGTACTCAATTTCTAGCTTCATAGGTACATACATGACGGACATTTTTGATAGTTCTTGTTATTTTACAAATTAAAAATTCTGTTTTCCTCCATCTTTTGAATAATTTATTGACTTCATTTAGTTGCTAGGGATGACTAATGAATTTGGCTTGTTTTCTAAAGTAGGGACGACCACAGCCGGAGGGTCTGAGCGTTTTGCTTCCGTAGGTGGTGGCGCTGTGGGAATAATTGTAGAATTTGATGGTTTAACAGATGGGGGTGGGGTGGAATCTTGGCGAGTAGTGGGGATACTATTTTCCCGCGATCGCGCAGGTGAGGCCTCACGAGTTGAACGGACTTCTCGCAGTGTCTCTAATAATGATGGTGTGGGAGTAACATTAGGTTTGACTGATGGCTCGCTAGAACTATTTCGTGGCTGACTTTCCCTAGAATTGCTGCTGGTATTTGGAGTTTGCTCTTCAACCACAGGAATATTACGTTGGCGTTGTCTGCGAGTTGTCACTGGTGCAGAGTTGCGCGGTGTCGAAGTGCGAGAATTTTGTCTGCTGTTATTCTCTTGTTCTTCAGATGAATTTGGCGAGTCAGCTAATGGGTTTTCGGGTTCCGGCTCGATTGTGCGCTGTTCAAACAGAGGCGGTGAAGATGTCTGTGGCTCAGAATTAGAAAATAGGGTAGTGATGCCAAAACCTGCTGTGCCAGCAACAAAGGCTACACCTATACCTATGAATATTTTAGCAATACCTTGCTTCTGAGGCATTTTTGGGTTTTTCTGCTGACTGAGCCGAGTTTTGGGGGGAATTTTTTTTCGCTGTCCCTGGACTGGTAAAACTATAGTTGGTACTGCCTGAGTTGGTAGTGCTGGAGGGGGTGGATTGATTTGATTTCCAGGTAATAATTGTAACCATTCAGCCACTGTTGCCGGGCGAAATTGAGATTCTACAGCCATGCCACGCATGACGGCTTGATTAACTGCTGCACTCAGGTGGGGTTGTAGTTCACGAGGAGAAGGCATTTGTTCGCGATCGCGCAATAATGCTGGTAAGGGAACTTGTGCTGTCAATAAAGCATACAAAGTTGCAGCCAAACCGTAAACATCTGTAGCGGGTGTGCGCTGTGCTTGAGTCAAATACTGTTCTAGGGGAGCATAGCCCTCAGAAACCATACCAGTATGTGTTTGCCTGACACCATTATTAAATTCGCGGGCAATGCCAAAATCAATCAATACTACTTCCTGAGTACCTTGACGCAGGATAATATTATCTGGCTTGATATCCCGGTGTAGCAAACCATTGTGATGTACTACCTGTAATGCTGACCCAATTTGATTAATATAATGAATTGCTGTTGCTTCTGCCAAGGGGATAGCTGGCAATACGAATGCGTCTCCCAAGGTATCGCCACGAATGTATTCCATTACCATGTAAGGCAATTTATCTTCCACAAAAAAGTCACTAATCCGGACAATATGAGGATGAATACAAGTAGCTAATCTTCTGGCTTCATCTTGAAATTGGCGCTCGAACTTGGCAAAATCAGGATGTTGGCGCAGTTTTTCATTAATGGTTTTCATTACTACTTCCTGACCCAAATAGTTATGAGTAGCTTTAAAGGTAATACCAAAGCCACCGCGTCCTATTTCCTGGATTAGAGTATATTTGCCATCCTGCAAAGTTGAGCCTGCTAACATAGGAAGTTTTAAATACTGAGTAAGTAAATATTACTGATTATTGAGTTTTCCGGAAATTTCAAATGCCAGTTTTTCTCATACTTTTTATACAGGTTTTTGCTATATTTTGAAATTTGGCAGTGGAAAACCTCCCGTCTATATTAACAGCTTTGTCTTGTTCATAATACAGTAGTTGTTAAATGATGCCTATTATTAAACCATTGCGCTCACGAGTGTCAAATTTTTATGCGTAGAGATTCGATATTTTACAAATTATTTTAACAGTCTTCCATTTGATAAGAAAGACCTTAAAAACGCACCCTTGAGGAGAGAAGCACCTTTGGGGAAGATACCGCAATTCGTCTAGTTTTCGGGACAATCGTCAATCATATCTCTAAATCCGCCCCTACTCGTTGAACCAAGAATCTCCGTGGCTTGGCTTCTGGAGAGTGTCAATGTGGGAATTATTGACCGATTTTAAAAGTATGGTTGATTTACAGGTTTGGTGAGAAACATCTATGCATTGAGTTTAAAATCGCTGCCCTATACCTAAATGTACTCTGCTTTCTCCTTGGTCATTAATGCCATAATCAGCCCGAATTAAGCCCAGGGGGGAATCTATACGTACCCCAGCACCATAACCAAAACCATAACCCTGTTTGCCCCGCACGCCCGCCGGATCTCCTAATACAGTATCACCAGAGCCTAAGTCTGAGGCAAAGTCAGCAAATACGACACCTCCCAAGACTGGCACAATGGGGAAGCGGTACTCTGCACTAGCTAAGACATAACTACGACCACTACCAACTTCACCGCTATCATAACCCCGCACCGAATTAGAACCACCCAAGTTAAAACTTTCATAAGGTGGTAAATCACCAATTACTGTCCCAGCTTGAAAATTGACTGCGAATACTTGTGGCTGTGTATTATTAGTATTAAATAACTTCACTGGCACATACTGTGTATAGTTAGCCTTGAGGCGGTTCATAGAAATATTACCTTGACCAACTGGTACAGATTGTTCTGTACTCAAACGTAATAAAGAACCTTGACTGGGATTTAAGATATTATTTCGTTTATCTTGGGAGGCGGTAAAGGATACTGTCGCTAAATCATCAATGCCAGTTCCACTGGCTGAAAGGGGATTACCTTGTGCGTCTGTTGGGGTAATATTACCTTGGCGATCGCGAATACTGGTGCGAGTGTAGTTAAATCCCAAAGCTGTATCCCAATCATCGAGGGGTTGCTGAAAGCTAATACCAGTACCAATTTGACCTTCTCGCACTTTATCACCATTAGGCAGTGTAATTTTGTCATCCAAGGTTGAGGAAACTTCTCGGCGACGGAAAGCATTAACTGTGTAACCTAAGCGGTCAGGTTCAGTGGCACGATAAGGACTGGTAAATCTAGTATCAAACTGCAAATCATTACGACTCACGCCGACATTGACATTCAAATTATCATTAACACCACCAATATTTTGATCTTGGTAATTTAATGTTGCTAACAATCCTACATCAGCATTAAAGCTACCACCTAAGTTAATCGCCCGTGCGCCAAATTCTTTCACTTCGTAAATTAAATCAACTTGATTCGCATCACCTTCAAAGGCAACATTTACAGTTTCAAATAAGCCAGTACGATATAACTGCTGCACATCTTGGCGAACAGTATCTTGTTGAAAAATTTGCCCTGGTTTGAGTTTTAATTGCTGTCGGAGAAAATCGGGTTTTGTACGTCCTGTTACTGGTTCACCCTTGCTATCAACGGTTTTACCATCGTCATTAATAAAGCGAAACTTAATGTCACCCACTAAGCCTTCAGCGACATTCACTGTCAAAATACCTGCGCGGTTGGGTTGAATGGATAGGACGTTTGCTAACTGATAACCATTGTCAGCGTACCATTGGTCAATTTGTTTGACAGCTTGTTTGAGTCCTTCGGGACTGATAGGTTTACCTATTTGTGATTGGAAACGTGCTTGGGCTACCTGATAAGTCAGTGCCTTTGCGCCTGAAAGTTGCAGCGATCGCACTACCACTGGTTCCACTTGATACACTACATTTAATCCATTGGGGGTAGTGCTGCTATTGACGTTAGCACTCGCAAATAAACCAGTTTCTAAAATTGCGGCGACATCTTTTTGTAGCTGGTTTTGACTGGTTTCTCCACCTGTTTGGGTTTTAATCACTTGGCGGACAATCTGCTGCAATTCTGGAGTAGCTCCTACTACCTGGACATCTGTAGCAGGGACTACTAAATTAGTATCAGTGATAGAAGAAGAGATCAGGAGAGGGGGAGATGAGGGGACGATGTTTTTTTGTACATTTGTTGGCGCAACTACAGAATTCTGAGAAAATTGTGGCAAATCTAAAGTTTCTGGGGCTGCAATAGCTTCAATATGTGTAGGTGTTTCTGTAATGACTGGCACTACTAAATTTTCAGCAACTTCATCCCCAGAAGTGACTGTAATTGATGTAGCAGTTGCTTGTTGTGTAAAATTACTAGCAGCTAAAGTCGCGAAGGTCAGAATTGCCGCAGAAGAATATCGCATAATATTTAATCTAATTAAGTAGTAGTTAGTTGTATTGAGGTGAAGTAATGAGGATGATGCAAACTTCCAGCTACTTGGCCAATTGATATCCTCATTGATTCCTCTTACCCAAACAGACAGTTAATTTTCATATTTTGTTTCTGCTCATCTTCTAGTGATGATCATGTTCGCTTCCGTAACAATTCCCTATTCCCCGGATTTCTATGAGTGATGTATCCCCATTAACCCCAAATGCTAAGGAAAATTTGCAATTACTAGTTTTAAGCAACGGTCATGGAGAGGATATAATTGCTGTCAGCATTTTGCAACAACTCCAGCAACAAGCACACCCCCCAGATATCTTTGCATTACCTTTGGTGGGTGAAGGACGGGCTTACCAAAAGTTAGGTATTCCCTGTATTGGTTCAGTCCGTACTATGCCTTCTGGTGGCTTTATTTATATGGATAGCAAGCAACTAATGAGGGATGTTCGGGGGGGTTTAGTGCAACTTACCCTGGAGCAAATTCAAGCTGTTCGTCGTTGGGTGCGTTCCCAAAAAGAACTAGGCAACAAAAGCGCTATTTTAGCTGTAGGGGATATTGTGCCTCTGTTATTTGCTTGTTTTAGTGGTGCTAATTATGCGTTTGTGGGGACGGCGAAATCAGAATATTATGTCCGGGATGAAGGGGGACTATTACCGAGAAAATCTCAAGGTGCGCGTTGGGAAAACTTTTCTGGTTCGATTTATCATCCTTGGGAACGGTGGTTGATGAGTCGTCGCCGTTGTCAGGCTGTGTTCCCTAGAGATGCACTAACTACGGAAATATTACAAAAGTGGTCAATTCCGGCTTTTGATTTGGGTAATCCCATGATGGATAATTTGGAATCAACGTTTTCATCAGCGCGATTTTATAGTTCCGCGACTGAACAGCAAGAAATAGCTAGACCATTAGTAATTACTTTATTACCTGGTTCCCGTCCTCCGGAAGCTTACGCTAACTGGGAAATCATTATGAATGCTGTGTCTTTATTGATGGCGAGTTTCTCCAAACGCAGTTCCATGTTACACCATTCGGGAAATGTGGTATTTTTAGGAGCGATCGCACCGGGTTTAGATGTCAGTCAGTTATCCCCATCTATTCAAGCCCAAGGTTGGCAGTCCTATACAGAATCTCCTCTGCCCATTTCTGATCCTGATGCCTTAATATTTAAGCAAGGAAACGGTTATTTTGTCGTCACACAACAAGCCTATAATGATTGTTTATACTGGGGGGATGTAGCGATCGCTATGGCTGGCACAGCAACAGAACAATTCATCGGTTTAGGAAAACCCGCGATCGCCATTCCTGGTCATGGTCCCCAATATAACCCAGGGTTTGCCGAAGCGCAAAGCCGACTTTTAGGACTATCTCTATTATTAGTAGACGATCCGGGACAAGTTCCCCAGGTACTGCAATCGCTGTTACAAAATCCTGATACCTTGCAAATGATTTCCGACAACGGAATCCGGCGCATGGGTAAACCAGGAGCAGCTCGCAGGATTGCTGATTGTCTATATAAAAAGTTGTACCATGAGAATTTTTAACCAACTAAACCAGAACGTAAAGCCCTGACTGCGGCTTGAGTCCGATCATCTGCACAGAGTTTATTCAAGATATTCCGCACATGAGTTTTCACGGTTCCCACGGTGATATACAGTTGTTCGGCAATTTGCCCATTGCTGCATCCGGCGACAATCAATTCTAGGATTTCCAGTTCCCGTTGAGTTAGGGGATAAGTTTCTAAAACTTGTTCGTATTCCGTGGCTAAGGCTTCAATTTTCACGGTTTTGTGTTTATCCGCAGGTTGGCTTTCTCCGGGAATACCTTGGCGCATTTTCCGTAATACCACATTGGCGATCGCTGGATCAATCCAAGAGTTACCGCCATGAGTTGCTTGTATGGCCTCGGTTAATTTATTAATGCTAGTCTCTTTCATGTAATAAGAGTCTGCACCTGCGGCAAAAGCTGCCAGGACTGCATCTTCTGTATGATCCATTGTCAAAATGAGAATTTTGGTGGCGGTTTGACCCGTTTCCGCTTGGTAGCGTCTAAACTTGCGGGTGAGTTCAATCCCATCCATGTCAGGTAAACCAATATCTATTACTGCCACATCTGGTTTAGCTGTTTCTAAAAGTTTTAGTCCTTGAGTAGCATTTGCTGCTTCACCAATTACTTTAAGAGCGCTGTGTGATTGCAACGCAGCTCTTAGTCCCATTCTGGTGAGATCATGATCTTCAATTAAAATAATGCTGATTTCACTCATTGCTGTACTCGCTGTTGATAATTGCATCTTGCAGCTAATGGCCTTTTTTAAGTAGTTTATCTTATTTTCCCACCCCAAAGATAGATGATATTTCTACTAATTGGCATCCATCAACAGAAATAGTAAATGTGCAGTTTATTCACACTAACGTTCTTTAAAAATCTAGCTAAAGATATATCTTTATTGTCACCACAAATATGGAATATTGAAACAAGTTATAATTTATGTCATGTTTTCCACAGTAGAAAGTCATCTCATTTTATTCTAAAGCTTTAATAGAAATTTTGAAAAATGAATCAACCCAAACCGATTATTACTTCTATCGCAGGGAAGCTCATCGCCGATGATACTTTCAGTATTTTTCCGGGGTTGAAAATGTTATTTTAGTAAATTTTTTAACTCTGTAAGTTCGCGATCGCTAAATAAATCACTGCCACAGCATAGGTCAAAAAAATTTGAGCATTAGAGGAGAAACATAATTACGTTAAATTCTCTTGTTAGCAATAACCATGCTTTTAGCTTGACATAGATTCAGCAACCGAGTGAGTAAAACTGCTCAGGCTTATGGTACACGAATTTGGTACTTAACTCTCACTAACGACTGAGGACAGGCGTTAGCCGACTAATTTACAATCGTTTTGAGGGTTAACAAAGTATTTTCTGTGACTTTATGTCAATTTCCTCTACTATTGAAAGCAACTTCCGTAGTTGTAATCACTAATAAAACCGTGAGTCAAAACGGAGTGGAGGTTGAAGATTAAAAGTTTCTATAGGACTCCTATTTGAATTTTGAACAAAACACCGTATACCTTGATTCCTTCTTCCCTGTTACCTGTTCCCTGTTCCCTGTTCCCTGTTACCTGTTCCCTGTTCCCTGTTCCCTACCTCTACGAGTAGATTCAGAAACCAAACCGGATTCCCATAGCATATTTTTCAACCTGTTATTGACACTAAATTTAGGAAACCTATGGCATTACTACATAAATATGGAATTTTATCCAAAATTTATGCGTGAATCACATTTCTATTGAAAAATATTCTGGTTCTAGAGAATTTGAGTATAAAAATTAAACTCCTGAAAGTAGAGGAGAAAAATTGGTGAAAATCACAACCAAATTATTTAGTGGGATAGTTTGAAAATAGAGATGCTAGATATCAACCTGTATTTGACAGCGAAAATAAAAACCAATGAAAGAAACGCTGAGAATTTTGGTTGTAGATGATAATGAAGTAGATCGAATGGCAGTACGTCGGGCTTTGACTCAAGCTGATGTTTGTATCGAACTGTCTGAAGTAACTAATGGAAGGAACGCACTAGCTACGTTAAGAACTGCTACTTATGATTGTGTGTTCCTTGATGATTGCCTGCCAGATCAGGATGGCTTGACACTGATTCAAAGACTACGCGCGGCGGAAATCAAAGTTCCTTTAGTAGTTCTTGCCGACCAAAAAAATGAAGAAATTGCTGTCGAATTTATGAAAGCTGGTGCTACAGACTATGTTTCTAAATCTAGAGTATGTTCAGAAACTTTAGCACAAGTTTTACGCCATGCCATTCGCATACATCGCGCTGAAATGCAGACAGCTTTAGTAAACCAGCAGCTCCGAGAAACTAATGAACAGCTGCTTCGCCAGAATCAAGAACTAGAACAACAAAGGCAACAAATCCAGTTACAAAACTTCAAATTATTGGAAGCATCACGGCTCAAATCTCAGTTTTTGGCAACGATGTCTCATGAACTGCGGACTCCAATGAATGCCATTATTGGATTTTCTCAAATATTGCTGCGCCCAAAGTTTGGTACACTGACCCATCAACAAACAGATATGATAGAGCGCATATTGAACAACGGCAAGAATTTATTGATGCTGTTAAATGAAGTTTTAGACTTTTCTAAGTTAGAAGGAGGACGACTAGAGTTAAAACCAGAATTATTTGATTTAACAAAAATAATTAATATTGCTATTGCCGAAATGCGTTCTCTAGCTGAAGCAAAAAAGCTGTCTTTACGAGTTGATATTGATATGCAGCAACCATTAGTATTTAATGACCCATTGAGAATGCGGCAGATTTTAATAAATTTATTATCCAATGCCATTAAATTCACCGAATCTGGTTGTATTTGGGTAGAAGTTAAAGAACTCCCTAAAAATAAATTAGCGATCGCTGTTCGGGATACAGGTATTGGGATCGCGCCCAGAGACTTTAAACATATTTTTGAGGCCTTCTGCCAAGTGGATCAAAGCATTACGCGCAAATACCCTGGGACGGGACTAGGTTTAGCGATTATCGATTCTTTGGTGCAAATGATGGGGGGCAAAATAATTTTGGAAAGTCAATTGGGAGTTGGTTCTATGTTTAGAATTGAAGTACCACGGCAACTATCGTTACCAACCACAATGGATAATCTTCCCACCTTAAATTTGAATAGTCACGAGATTTTTTGCTCTGTTCAGAACCCTCATTCGTCCCCCCCAAAATCCAGTAAAGCATCGATGGGTTTTCCCCATCTCAAGCTATAAATTATTCTCATAAACCGTTGATAAACCATGTCTGTTGTGGAAAAGCCGAAAATTGATCGTATTCTCGCCGTTGATGATACTAGAGATAATCTCATTTTGGTGCAAACTATTCTCGAAAGTGAGGGTTATGAGATTGACTTAGTTGCCGATGGTGTAACAGCTTTGCAGCAAATTAAACAATCTCCACCCGATTTGATTTTATTAGATGTGATGATGCCAGGAATGGATGGTTATGAAGTGACTCGGCGCATCCGTAAAAATCCTGGACTTAATGCCAGCTATATTCCCATTTTGCTGATTACTGCCTTTCACCAATCCAGTGTAGTTGAAGGGTTGGACGCTGGTGCTGATGATTTTATTCGTAAACCATTTGATACAGATGAACTTTTAGCCAGAGTGCGATCGCTGTTGCGGCTAAAACACAGTTTAGACGAACAAAAAAAGATGGCACGTCAGCGCGAAGACTTTGTTTCGCGTTTAACTCATGATTTGCGGACTCCACTAGTCGCTGCTGACCGAATGCTGGGCTTGTTTCAACAGGAAACCTTCTGCAAAATTTCTCCAGAAATGAAACAAGCGATCGCAGTGATGATTCGCAGTAATCAAAATTTAATGCAAATGGTAAACACCCTATTAGAAGTCTATCGCTTCGAGGCAGGGAAAAAGACTTTAAACGATGTAGAGTGTAATTTACCAGAAATTATTCAAGAAGTCAGTAGCGAACTCACTCCCCTTGCTAGTGAAAAAAATCTGGTTCTCAAAATAGATACAAGTAAGTTAGATTTACAAAAAGAAAATGCTGGTGTAGTAATGGGCGATCCCCTAGAACTGCGACGCGTATTTAACAACTTAATTGGCAATGCCATCAAGTTTACAGATACAGGAGGAATAGAAGTTCGTCTTTGGGAAAAATCAGCTAATTCACAAAGTGAAGAAGGCGTAATCATCGAAGTGACAGATACCGGTTATGGCATTCCCCCCGAAGACCAACCCACTGTTTTTGAACGGTTTCGCCAAGGTAGAAATAAACGCTCTGGTAGTGGCTTAGGTCTGCATCTATCAAGCCGAATTATAGAAGCACACGGTGGCACAATTACACTTACCTCTGAACCGGGGCGAGGTAGTGTCTTCACAGTCAAGCTACCAAAACACAGTGGTCATTAATTGGTCATTTGGTTAATTCACTTCTTCTTACTCAGCACTCAGCACTCTTAAGACTTGAGTGAGAATTGAGCTTACCACATAGCAGACGGCGAATTATTGCCTCTAGATCCTCGATCATGTAAGGTTTACTGATGTATTCGTCAAAGCCCACTGAGAGGAGACGTTCTCGATCCTCTCTACTAGCTAAAGCTGTAACTGCGAGAACTGGAATTTCAGCAGTTAGTGGTTCTTGTTTCAAATAATGCACGACATCAGTACCGCTAAGACCTGGTAATAGAATATCTAACATGATCAGGTCTGGCTGATGCTCTTTAGCAACTAGTAACGTGGTAGAACTGTCACTTTGACAGATAAATCTACAGCCAAGTGACTCCAGGGCATAGCCAATCAGCAGTAGGCTATCATCATGATCTTCCACTACCAAGATTAAGGGTTGCTGAGAGTTTTGCTTCTTTTCATCACTCATGAATGAATGTGCCAGATACATCTCTTTTCCAGAAGATTGAATTGGAATTTATCGTTGTGCTTAAGATAATAACCGAGACAGGCTGCGAGGTTATAATAGAGCTAATCCTATGATCATCTCAGATTTTGCGTTTGCCTATTTGATGATTCTTGCCCACGTAAACAACATAGGTAAAAGAAAATTTCCACCCTATAGCTTTAGCAAGTACCTCTTGATTATACGAAAAATTACAGAATATTCTTCTCCCAATTTATAATAACTCGATATAAAAATTCTAATTCACCGTAATATCTTCAGTGCTACTAATTTTGGTAAAGTCAAAGGTACAGAATTATCCGTATATTTTTAGTCACCTTGGCTTTAAATCCTTACGCAATATATATGTATTATATGAAACATCAATGTACTAAAGAATCTCAAGTTTAAAATATTTTCAGATGATCACATAATAGCTCGAGTACTGCTGGATAATTTAAAAAAACATGGAATTTGATTATTTGAGAAGCAACGAAAGCACTCCTAATAATAATCGTCAAAATTTACTTACCAGTGGTTGGCGACCGTTTCATAGAGAGTTGGACTGGGGCTTTTTAGGGCAACTGTTACATAAAGATACACGCGAGTTCACTCAAAAAACTTTTAATTTAGTGAGCAATTTTGCTGAAGTTTTGGGACGGAATAATTATGCTTGGTGGGCAAACTTGCTGAGTGTTGTATCTGATAATACTCGTTATGAGGTAGAAAAATACTGGAACTATATCACACCTGATCCACAATCACCAGATCATCGCTATAAAGATATTCTGAGTACAGAGACACCGATTGTACAATTTGTGAGCCGTAGTAGCATTCCAATTGATTACGTTCTCAATCGCTTACAAGAAATTACCGTTTTACGAGTTTTACAAATCTTGGATTCTCCTGATATTATTACCCAGTACTATTTAGAAAGAGATTTTTATTTTCCTGTAGAAAAATTTGTGAGTTGGGACCGGCTAGAGGTTATTAATACAGTTTATGCTTATTGGTCAAAGTACGATATTTGGCTACAAATTGAATCTTACGAGCGTGGACGACGGTATTATACTTTAATGTCAACGAATATCTCTCCGCTAATTAACAAAGCAACCTATGACTTAGCTGTGATGCTGAGTGGATATCAAAGTCGTGTCGGTAAGGTTCACAGTCAATTTCCGATTCGGAGTTTTCCCGCAGATATTCAAAATTTTACAGATACAGTACAACAGGCAATTTTGACTCAAAATCAATTGGCTATTGTGGTACATGGTGAACCGGGTACAGGTAAAACTGTATGGACACAGGCTGTAGCGAAAGAAATTATTGTCCCTTTAGGGTATGTCATTTTTATTTTAGATCATGATGCGATCTCTAACTTTGTCCCACCTAATTATTTAGAGCGAATTTGCATTATTATCAATGAGGCTGACAATTTAGCACAAAATCGAGCTTCTGAAGTGGCTCAATATAATAATAAAACAGAGCATATTTTGAGTTTGTTGGATGGCACTTTGTACCAAAGCATTATTGATGATTCTGGTATTCAGATGAAGCAAAAATTAGTGGTTTTGATGACTTGCAATACTACTGAACGGTTAGACCCGGCTATGTTGCGGAAAGGCCGGGTGGATTTAATCTATGAATTTACTCAGCGATTTGTATAGTTTATTTTGCTGTGTTTGCAGATGAAGATATATGGAAGAACAAACAGCACACCTACAAATTATACCAAGAAATGAGAGTTTGATGGGTTTTTGCTAGAATTAGTTACATAATTTAACAGTCTGCATCCCTTTCGGACATCTATCTCAGCATGACCCTTACAAAAACTGTTTTCAAGTCTCATTCAGAAGAAGTTACTCGATTATGTTCCCATGTCGAATTCAATGAAAATAAGTTAAGTCATCAACCGGGGAGTGTATTAGGTAATATTGCGCTGATTGCTGGAACAACAGTTGGGGCTGGTATTCTGGCTTTACCTGCGGTAACTCTACCTTCTGGGGTTGTACCATCTACAGTGTTGTTAATTGCTGTCTGGCTGTACACGGTAATTTCTGGCTTGTTGCTGGCCGAAGTTTGTGTGAATGCTATGCGTCTGGAAGGACGTTTGAGTATTGGTCTGTTGACAATGGTGGAGAGAAATTTGGGGTTTGTGGGGGCGCGTATTGCTGGCGCTGCTTATTTGTTCCTCCACTACGCTTTGCTGGTGGCTTACATGACTCAAGGGGGAAATATTTTAGTTTCTGGGGTTTCTCAGGTGTGGGGACTCGAAAATATGCCGCCGGCTTGGGTGGGGACAATTATTTTCACCTTGTTATTTGGTGGCATGATGTATCTGGGGCGACAAAAATTGATTGAGAAACTCAACAGCGTTTTTGTGGCGATTGTGATTATTTCATTTCTTTGTCTATTGTTTATAGGTGGAGGACAAGTTAAGAGTGTGCAACTGTTGACTCACAACTGGACGGCTTTGGGGAGTGCTGTGTCAGTGATGTTGGTGGCACTATTTTTTCATAATGTTGTCCCTGTGGTGGTGACTCAATTGGAAGGAGATATTCCCAAAATTCGCCAGTCTATTATTATTGGTTCTTTGATTCCTTTAATGATGTTTTTGCTGTGGAATGGGGTAATTTTAGGTAGTATTAGTCCTGAAATCCAAAGCATCGGTGATTTTGACCCCCTGGAAATACTGCGGGCTGGTGGGGCTGGGGAATGGTTGGGCATCTTATTATCTATTTTTTCAGAGTTTGCGATCGCCACCTCATTTATTGGTTTTGTTTACGGGTTGCTGGATTTCTTCAAAGATTTGTTCCCAGTTGCAGAGGGTAAACCTTTTAGTCGTCTACCGCTTTATTCTCTGATTCTTTTACCTCCCATGAGTTTAGGCGCAATTAATCCCAGTATTTTCTTTAGCGCCCTAGATTTTGCAGGAACCTTTAGCATTTCAGTTTTAGGCGGAATAATTCCAGCATTAATGACTTGGAAACAACGTCAAGAACAACAGTTAAATAAGATGAATCAACCGCTTGTTCCTGGTGGTAGAGTGACATTGATTCTGATCATGGGAATTGCATCAGTGTTGATTATTAAACACATACTTTTAATGAGTGGAAGTAATTAATCTCAATCAGTGATTAATCCTTTTTCTTGGAGTGCATAAAAACATAAAACCTTGACTATATAGATTCCCAACTTCTCTAAGAAGTCGGGGATCTGAGTATTATGAGTAGTTGCTCAGGAATGATTGAGGTTAAGTATTTCCTAAACCTAACCTATCCAAAATAAAAGCATCTTCAAAAGCCAGTTCGCGCAAGCTTTCATAACGTCCAGATGCACCGCTATGCCCTGCACCCATATTGGTTTTCAGCAGCAAAAGATGATTGTCTGTTTTCATCTCCCGGAGTTTGGCTGTCCATTTGGCGGGTTCCCAATATTTGACGCGAGAATCATTTAAACCCGCAGTAATTAACAAATCTGGGTAATCTTTAGCTTCGACGTTATCGTAAGGGGAGTAAGATTTCATGTAGTCGTAATAAACTTTGTCGTTGGGATTTCCCCATTCTTCCCATTCCATTGCTGACAGGGGTAGAGAAGTATCTAGAATTGTTGTTACTACGTCTACAAAGGGAACATTAGCTATTACGGCTTTGAACAAATCAGGACGCATATTCATGACTGCACCCATTAATAAACCGCCTGCACTACCGCCAGTAATTACTAAGCGATCGCTTGCTGTCCAATTGTTAGTAATTAAATACTCTGCACAGGTGATAAAATCTGTAAAGGTGTTCTTTTTTTGTAAGAATTTACCTTCTTCATACCATTTTCGCCCCATTTCTTCGCCACCACGAATATGAGCAATGGCAAACACTACTCCCCGGTCTAAAAGTGTTAATCTGGTGGATGAAAAAGATGCTGGGTAAGAAGAACCATAAGCACCGTAGCCTGTGAGTAACAAGGGATTTTTGCCATCTTTGTTAATTCCCTGTTTGTAAACAATGGAGATGGGAATTTTTGTGCCATCATTTGCAGTCGCCATTAGCCACTCACTTTGATATTGAGTTTTATCGTAGCCACCCAATACTTCTGTTTGTTTTTTCAGTTCCCTCTGATTTGTTTCCATGTTGTAATCAAACACAGATTGGGGCGTAATTAAAGAGGTGTAATGAAAGCGCAGTATATTAGTGTTGAATTCTGGGTTATTGCCTTCATCAAATTCATAGGTAGGTTCTGGGAAATTAATATTATTTTCCTCACCTGTAGATAAATTTTGCACCCTTGCAGTTTGTAATCCGCCTTTTCTTTCATAAATTACTAAATGATTAGCAAACAAGCTGACTCCTAATAGCAGCACATCTTCTCTGTGAGGAATTATCGTTTGCCAATTTTCTTGGGCTGGCGCAGCTACAGGTGTTTTCACTAATTTAAAATTAGTGGCTTTGTCGTTGGTAACAATGTAAAAATTATTATGATGATGGTCAACATCATATTCTACCCCTGTAGTTCTGGGATGAATGATCTGAAAGTCACCTTGGGGATGATTAGCATCCAAATAGTGAACTTCTGTAGTAATGCTACTTTGCAACAGCATTAATATATATGATTGACTGCGGGTTTTGCCAACATATAAATGATAAATATCGTCTTTTTCTTCATAAATCAGTACATCTTTTTCAGGGGGATTTCCTAATGTGTGTTTTAGCAGTTGGTAAGGACGATTAGCATCATCAATTTTGGTGTAAAAACCAGTTTTGTTGTCGTTACCCCAAGTAAAAGAAAAATAAGTTTCGGCAATGCTTTCTGGGTATAATTGATGTGTATTCAAGTCAAGGAAACAGAGAAGATATTGCTCTGAACCGCTAGTATCGAATGAATAAGCTAATATTTGATGATTGGGGCTAACTTCAAATACACCTAGTTCAAAAAAATCATGACCTGCGGCTAATTCGTTTTCATCGATTAGCACTTCTTCCGGCGCGTCTAAACTACCTTTTTTCCGACAATGAATTGAATAAGCTTTGCCTTCTTCGGTACGTGAATAATAATAATATTCATCTTTACGGAATGGTACTGATAAATCTGTTTCTTTAATCCGCCCCAGCATTTCATTGTATATCTGGGTTTGTAACGCTTCGGTATGCTTTGTCATTGCTGCTGTGTAGGCGTTCTCTGCTTCCAGATAGGCGGAAACTTCTGGGTTTTCTAGGTCGCGCATCCAAAAGTATTTATCTATGCGGCGATCGCCATGCAATTCTAAAACCTCTGTTTGTTGTGTCGCCATCGGTGGCGTGATTATTTTTGGTAAAACTTTATCTTTATTCATAATTGTTAACCTATGGTAAATATCCAGCAACTAGCTGTTGGTAAGGGTAGATGAACTAGAACTTTTGGTTGGACGATGAGAGTTTGTTTTTAAGGTACACAAGCCAATTGCTGGTATCACTCCGAGAATAATAGCCGTAAATGTTTGTTCACTCCAATACAATATAGGAGTGCGATTCATTTCTGGAATCAAATCTTGCACAAGAGACAGGAACCAAACAAAAATACTGATCAAGGAGAAGGAAATAGAAGGCAGGAAAATCCACCACCACACTTGTTTTGCGTAGCGCTGTAACACTAGCCATTGGCACAGTCCTAGCCAAATTCCCGCCAGAATGTATGAGATCGTTGACAAAACTCCCCAGATGAAGACTAACTCTGGAGTTACACCTGCATTGAAGGAACTGGCAAGGGAGGAAATATATTTCACCCAGGAAAAGGCGATGCTGTTGGCAATTAACCAACCCGCACTGGTAGCCAGTATCCATAGCCAACCGGAGATATAACGATGCAGGACAAGGGCTTGATCAGCGGCAAAAACTACCGCAAACACAATGTTACCAAGTATTTTGACCCAATGAAAAGAATCGGCAGGAGGTAGGCCTCCCAAGATGCTTCTTTCTAAACCTATGCTGGCAATGCCACCTACAACCCATCCCAAGACAGTCATCAAGGTAAACTGGATAAAAAATTTCTGTCTGTGGGGGCGCGGAATCAACAACTTTCCTGGATGGAGAGTCGATGCAACATGATTTGAATTGTTAGAGTCAGTTTGCATATTAAGTTAACTATTGTTGTTTGAGGCGAACCTCCTGAAAAAGCGTAATCTCAGAATGATAAGCTAAACAGTGGCATAAATATAATGACTTAGGATGAACTACCAGAAGTTAATCAAGCAATCTAGCGGATTCAAGTTTCTCTATCCGAATAATCCTGAATTTGATTCTGAGATGTAATTTCAGCCCGCAGCAGTTTGATTTCTGAGGATATATCAGATACACGATTTCCCAGCGTGAAACCGCCTGTAAGCAGATACAGTGCTGCTTGGGTGCTAAGGGTCAGGACTGTAATCAAAACTGTCAGTTTCTGTGCCGTCATTTACAACCACCTTTTTAATCAACAAGCTGGTTCTCCCCAAGAAAAAATTAGGGAAGAATTGCAGCTTAAATTTACCTGGCTGGGGAAAATTATTAAACTAATTTGATTTGATGACGACATTAAAGATGTTGTACTCCTTGCCATTAACCCTTATTTTTTTGCCGTTTAATTTCCCCCCCGTGGTCACGGCATTTAAATTATCGGGCTGGCAGAAGCGGGTAGCACTTCGGCTTTGACCGTCCTTGGTGTACAGAATGCGAACCGTCGCGGGTTTGGGGGAATTGGCCCCGAATATTAAGCCCTTGTCAGTATCCTTGGCTTTCTTTAGTCCCAAGTCGCCCGCAATATTTTTGTAGGCATCCTTCTTGGAGCGAAAAGCATACTGAATTGCTCCCGCATCCCCTATGGTTCCACCCAGAGGAATTACCCATAAATCACTTTTAGGTTCGTTAGCCATTACCTGTTATCAATCCTTTTGATTTTAAATAAATTTTCCAGAATTAGGCTAAGTATGGGGTGACAGTAGTTAAAACTTTGCCACTAGCCTCAACACTGCGAACACAAGGAATGCTCGCTGTAATTGATGCTGTTCCGGCATCTGTATCGTACTGAATGTTTATATTATTTGGATTGGTTTCACTGGCTCTTTCAGCGTCTTGTAGCAAGTGCGCCAATTCCAAAACCGCAGATGGGAGGCTTGTTGCATTGATATCCCCACCAGTAGTAAACGCTGGGGATACGTAAGCAGTAGCCGAAAATGTCGGTTGTCCTGACGGAGATATAGTTACATCTACAGGAATACTAGCTGCAATATCAAAAGTTTTCGCGGTGTTGTCGTGGCTTACATCTGTAAAGTTTACGTCTGTAGCAATAGGTGCAGCTTCTTCCGCTAACTCAAGCAGTTGTGCTGCTTCTACGAAAGCAGCTTCAACAGAAACTGACTTAAGAGTTCCAGTGCCTGGATCAAAAAGCATATATCACAATAAGTAAGTAAAGTCCTAAGCCAAAGATAGTCTTACTCACGAGTTGAAACAAGCAAGGTTTCAATCGGACATTAACGCCCGATTAGCGACTCTTCAAGGAGACAATACCACCTGGACCCAATCTTGAAACAGTGAGGGGACTTACCTACTTTCGCCCAAGACTTTAAAGTATTAGGATGATAATTCAACCTTTTAGCGGCTTCCTTTAGTGGGACAGCAGTAGATATATCTCTAGGTATTCGCCAATGCCGTCTTGGATCATTCAAAATACTTTACCCACGCAGGTTTCATATCTTTCCTTCCTGTTGGAAAGTATTTGGCATATCGGCACTGCACTTCGATTTTTTTAAGAGGATTGTTACTCTCAAGCAATCCATTTTTACTCAAGTAGCTACCCTTGAGATAATTTCGATCAACAATACTCATGGCAGCTTTTAAAACTTTCTGTCCTTCTGCTGCATTTAAAGCATGAATAACAATCTTAGAATTATCGGACAAAACAAAAATCATCTCCCAGTTCCCACGCTTATAAGATGGCAGTGGTGATTTATTCCCAGGACTGTAATCTTTCCTTGGATGAGGAATACTGATAGCATATTTTGCCGATCCAATTGCGGGTCCGGTGGTTTTTTCTGCAAACTGAAAAATCACTTGAGGTCTATGATGTTCTGGTCTTAGGAGCCAGGAATCGGGAACTGCTGCGTAAGCTTCCTGTTTGTTTTTAAGGTCGCATAATGTTTCATTCGATTTAGCCAGCTCCTCAAATTCAAGTTGGGTTGCTGTAGCTACGCCTGCTGTTACAGACACGTCAATATAGTCCCTAGCAGGAACCCATAGACCATCGACTAAACTGCAAAAAACAATAGGTACTGATATTTCAATCCACAATTCAGACGTATTCTCATTTATTGTTTCAATTTTGTTGATTATTGATTGAATACATTCAGATTCACAGATATCAACTTGAGCCTCGCTGATTAAATTAGTAACGTTGGTGATGTTATCAACTTTAGTATTAGTCTGATTGGTAACGTTAGTTAAATTAGTGATTTGATTGTTGGTAGCATTGGTAACGTTAGTTAAATTAGTGATTTGATTGTTGGTAGCATTGGTAACGTTAGTTAAATTAGTAATTTGATTGTTGGTAGCATTGGTAACATTAGTAATGTTGTCAACTTTCGTATTGGTTTGATTGGTAACATTAGTAATGTTGTCAACTTTCGTATTAGTTTGGTTGGTAACATTAGTAATGTTATTAACCTGATTACCAAGTTTTGTAATGTTAGTAGTTTGGTTGTTGACGGCGTTTCCTAATCTGGTAATGTTTTGATTTGCGTTATTAACTATATTCCCAGTATTTATAACTGTTGGCCTTAGTGCGGTGACAGCAGTAGCAGTAGCCAATGAAGTGGTATTCAAAACTGTAGCTTGACCCTGCAAAGCAGCTACTTGACCCTGTAAAGCAGCTACTTGACCTTGTAAAGCAGTTACCTGAACTGTTACAGGTACAATAGCGGCGGTTTGTGCAACAGTCGCCAGTGGCGATGCCATGTACCACATATTTAAACCCGCAGGAAAGCATTTGCCATTTGTCATTTCCTTACATAATGCTTCTTGCATTGTGCTAGGCAGTGCGTCCGTTTTTAGACGAATATTATTGCTTATTACTTCTACATTAGAAATCTTAGATTGTAAAACACCCAAAACACCAAATATACCAGCTAATTCTGCCATATTAAATTCTCCGTCCTTACCACGTTCACCCCTGGCTCCAGTTGCCCCAGTCAAGCCACGTTCACCCCTA
>NZ_JAYGHH010000029.1:0-14742 GCF_034931045.1 Nodularia sp. UHCC 0506 | reverse complement strand
ACCCCTGGCTCCAGTTGCCCCAGTCAAGCCACGTTCACCCCTAGCTCCAGTAGCTCCAGTTGCCCCAGTCAAACCACGTTCGCCTTGCCTACCTGCGGGAATACTTTGAGCCGTAGCCAATGCCCTGTTAGCGGTATCTCTGATTGGGGGGATTAAACCGAGTGTTCTGGAAACATCATTACTTAGAAAAGATAAGCCTCTTTCTACAGAATCAATCCGCGCTCCTAGAATTTTCAATGCTGCGATAGAAGCTAATATTCCTGCAATAGCCGCAGCCAATGTTGCTACTTTTGCGGCTGCGGCTGCGGCTACTCCGGCGGCTGATGCGGCTGCGGCTGCGGCTCCTTTTGCAATCACTTCTATGCCGAGAATTTTCGCCGCAAGCCCCGCGATCGCAGCTGCTATTAATTGCTCTGTGCGAGGCATGATTAGGGATTCAGCTCCGGCAATTGATTGTCGAACAATTTGGGGTCTTTCAGATTTCAAAACATATTTCCCATCAAGGGCTGCGATCGCCGCACTCAATGCCGCAATTTCGCTTGATATTTGATCACAAGAACTCATTTAAGCCTCGCTATCTGTGCGCGTAAATTTGATAATTGGTTAAAAATTGTGGAACAGGGTAAGCAACAATCCCCGCAATCTAGAGTATTCGCAGCGCAATTTGGAATACATTCCACTGAGTAATTGCAGTTCGGAAAATTACCTGAGAATAAAATAGTGCCAGTGCTATTTTTGACTTCCAGAAGTCTGTCGGGTGGATCGTATGAAAATCTTCTATGAATCCTCCAATCTAAAATCTCATCTGCCTTTCCGAGAGATAACCCGAAAAGGGGTCCCCTAAAACCAGGATTCACACAGAATCCAGTCCCCCGACACCATACTTCATATGCACGGTCGGCTTGTTGTGGCACACGCACAAATAAACCGGGTAGATAGTTGCAATCGAACCTCCTGTTTAAAATGGTACGACTCCCCCATCTATAATCCACCGAAACCGTAACGAGCTGACACTCTGGGATATCACAGCTAATTGTTATGGGTGTATCAGTGAAATCACGAACACTGCTGTCAGGGAAAGTTACGCGGGCTGTGTCGCCCGCTTGACAGAAACTAGCCATTAATAATCGTTAGGATTGCGAATGTTCGTTGATGACTTCCAAAGATTTATGGTCAGTGGATCATTTCTGTATTCTGCTAAGGCTTCACCCCTTTGGGTGATACTGGAAAATCCATTTTCAATAATTATGCTTTGGTCTAGGTTCGCGTCAAAGTTGGACTGATTTAAATATGATTTTGCACCGAGTAAGATACTGACCAAATGACCTTCAGCCGTTGCCGTTCCTGGAGTCGTCAACCCAGATACCACTAACGCACTATCGGGAATGAATAATCCTGCCCCTGGCGCAGCTTCTCCACTAGCCAATCTAGTAGTTCCAATTCCGAATACTTCCTCAATTGTTGGTTCAGCCATTTTTTTTAATTATTAATATCACTAGAAATATTTATAATCCAGAATAGTAAAACAGGAAATATACATCTTATAGGCAAAAGATGTATACCATCATTTGACTGTGAACATTGCTATGACTATGATTGACAGACATTCTTTAAATATCAATCAAGGAAGTATACATATTCATAAGTCCTTGGTGTAGGAACTGGTATATGAAAAATAATAGGCATGGCAAGGCAACAATCTTTTCAAGCTTCGATTATGAAAAAATTATTAACTGCACCGTTGGGGAGAATCATAAAATGATTTTTCGCCTAGCTTATTACACGGGCGCTAGGATGGGAGAAGTTTGTAAGTTGTTGACTTTATCTGTTTACGGATCTGGAGGAGAAGTTCTCGATTGTGTAACCTACCAGAAGTATTCCACTAAAACGAAGGAAACAAGGCAGGTGCCAATTTCACACCGCCTGAGAGAATACCTGAAATTTTACTGGCATCAACACCACCCAAACTACCAGGGGTACTTATTCCCCGGTACTGGGGAAGGGCATCTTCAATTTCAATCAGCTGATGATGCTTTTCGCCGGGCTGTAAAATCAGCCGGGCTGGAGGGGATGGGATACTCTACTCACAGTTTCCGTCGGACTGCGGCCACTAATCTGGCTACGAGCGGGATAGGGTTGGCGGTTATTCAACGCATAACTGGCCATTCAACGTTAACCAGTTTGCAAAGATATATTGATGTCGCACCGGTGCAAATCCAGAGCGCGATCGCCATTTTATGATGATATATTTGTACTGGTAGACCGAACTGGTTGATGATAGATGCACCCTCAAGGAGAAGTACGTCCCAGCGCGTGGGGCGACTATTTTTTAAAGCCGGTAGCCACTCATGCCAAAACCACCGCGTATAAAGTTTTTAATCTCACTGGGTGACTTTCCGAGTGCGATCGCACTCTCAATCATCTGCTTTCGCTCAATGGCGATCGCACTCTGATAATTTCCCCCAGGAATGTGAATATGATGAATCCTTTTGCTGTAGTAACAATAGCGAAAGTACCAGTGTTTAGTCCCGCAGCGCTTGACGTAGTATTCTTCAATCCACTGCTTTGTGTGTTCTGGAAGAGTGTGCGGTTGTAAAAAATCGCCATCGTCGTAAAACTCTTCCAGAACAATGGGAACTGTCCCACAGTCCAGGTTTTGCAGGTTGGGAACAGACTCTTCCAGAACACTGAAGCCATCTATATTGCATCCTGGAAATCGCCTCTCCCATGCTGACCAAGCTTGCTCGTAATCGGTTAGTGTGACGAAATCATCGGGTTCTGGAGGTTCCTGGCTATCGTCATAAAACAGAGTGAGTTGCCCCTCCTGTTCAACCTTTCCAGAACAATCAAGCACAATTTCATCCCAGTAAGGGTCAGCTTTGGTGGTGGTGGTGTTGTATTCCTCGATGTTGAATAATGTTGCACTGGTTATAGTCATTGGTCGTTGTGGGGTGCGGATACTTGGTATATTTCCCAAAACAAATAACCGTCTTGCTAGTTGGCAAGACGGTTATTCAGAAAAACTTTCGGACAATTGCTCTAGTAGTTCCAGCTGTTTCTTTAAATCATTTAAATGATTCTCAGACTCCGCTATCCGAGATCGAGTGTTGGAAATCAGCTGGAGCAAGATTCCCCCAGCAATTGTTTGTCTACTCCGTTTATAGGTATCTCTCCCCTGCCGATCATTTCTATGAGCTGGGACCGACTCACCCCTATTTTGTTGGCCTGGCTGTCCAGTCCCTCTATCCCCGTTGGGGTTAGCCCCAGGGATATCACTTTCTTTAGTTCTCCGTGCTGTCGGTGCTTTGCTTTGGGCATTAGTACTAATCAAAATTCACTTCCTAATAAGATAACAGGATTCTCCATAAAATATCTTAGTAAGATTGTTGACAAACAGCAACTATCTTAATAAGATTAGTGAGTAACGCAAAATCACAACCCGGCAAAGTAGCACTTTATGCGATAGCCGATTCAGGCTAAATTCCCGTGGTTAGTGGTGGCGAAGGTTCAACAAGTCGCTGAGTGTAAAGCTTGGTGGTGCAATCCCGTAGTGCGGCCGCACTCCATAAGTGACCTTAGTAGGGCGTACACGCACACCAATGGCAATAAGTGCCGACGTGGTAACACGGTGGCTGTGTGTAATTAAGACCTGGGGTGAAAATCCCGTATGAGGCTGGCGTGGGGTAATGGCTTACGCACTGGATGCATCATGAAAAATTTGCCTGACGTGTATGCAGGTGGAAATGGATAGCAAACTTTTACAACAAAGCGCAACAATCGCAGCCGGCTGCACCCTTTTTGATTATGGAAACTAAAGCAAAATACGTAACCCGACGAAAACGGACTAGGCAACTCGAAAGAGAAGTTGAGCAACTCAAAGAAAAGGTTGCAATACTCTCATCTCTTTTGGATGATGCCCACGGACTGCTCCTGCGTTCAAACAAGCACCTAGCGCGGGCGGTCGAGCGTGACTTTCATGCTGTCAAACCACCGGAACCAGAAGAAACAGAAATTAGGCGATCGCGCACAACTCCCAGATTGCCCCAGCGCAATTCACCGCTTTTACCACGAGCAGATTTAGTGGGTAGAACCGCCTCACCCTACTCAATGGAATCTTGATTGCAAAAAAAGGAGGTACATCACACTAACAAAATACAAAATTCCATAACCCGTAAACCGACTTTCTCCCGGTCGGTTTTTTTAAACTAACCAACAAGCTAGGTGAATATGGAATATAAAAAAGCTACTCCCTGGGCTGTCTTTCGGATAGATACGCCCGATAATTTGCTGCTAATAAGATTCAGAAAACGCAGTGATGCTGACCAGTACAAAAACCTTCTTTCCCAAAATTCTAAACACAGATTTGAGGTAATTTTTGACGCATGAAAATTAAAACTTTCACCTACCAAAGAGTGCTGAACCTCGGCAATTACGAAAGTAAACGCCTAGAGGCATCAATAGAGCTTGATGTGGTGGATCAGATGTCCTCGGAGGAGGAATGTACCGCGCTCATGGATATGGTAGAACGAAAAATCAGAGAGGAGACGGGGAATAAAATCGCCAGTGAAATCAGGGATGCCAGAAAAGAACTGCGTGAAATTTATCAAGAAATTGAATCTGCACAACGGCTATTAGCAGAATTAGGAAGAGAATTGAAGCGGGAACCGGATGACGAGATTAATTTTGATTCCGAAGTAAGCGAAGGAGGGGACTTTTAAAATATAAATTTAAGGCGATCGCACAAATCGGAGGAGTGCGATCGCTTTTCTTCCTTGCCAGACGGAGGATGAAATTATTGTACCCTACAGCATAACAGCAACCACGAAAAAATGAAATCACTTGCTCCCTATGATGAAAATTACGCTTTGATTCACAAGCGTACCCTAATGGTAAACAGCATGGTTTTAACAGCAATGTGCGAATTTATCGCAAACAGTTCGAGCTTGTCAGATGAGGAAGTGGCACTGGTATTTGGAGAGACTGCGAATAAAATCGTCAGCGAAATGACTGATGATGAAGTCAACCAAAGCGTTAACCAGCTAATAACTAAGTCTTGGATAAATAACGGAGTGTCTTCTGTAGTTACAGCCAAAAAGGTAAAACAATGAATATCCCTGACGATGAATTTTTAATGAATAAGCGCGACTTCGCCAAAAACACCATCTGCTACGGACTGGCGATAAAGTCTCTATCAAATTTAACGGGACGCTCCATAAATGACTGCATAAAGATTACATCCGAGGAAGCCAGCCACCAAATGTCTCGACTTGACCCCAAACACATCGATGGCTTTATCCAACAATACTATATTGGAAAGCAAAACAAGCTTGAAAATCTCACCCTGGAACTTTAACCGCCTGACGATGGCTACTTGACACAGTAGCCGAAACGCTATTCCTAGATAGCGTCGCGGATTGTGTCCAAAACAATTCGCTTTGGTGCTAAAAATAATGCGGCGTTTAGGATGAAATGCGCTCATAGTTTGCGGTGTTAATACTTCGTGCGCTGCTATTTTATCGCCAAAACAACCGGTGCGTTTATCACTGAATCGCGCCCCTTTTATGTGGGGTGTTAGGTAGTTCGTGCGCTTGAAGCCGGTTTATCACCATTTAGGTGATTAATTCAAGATTTTTCTTGAAGAAAAAAAGCTACTTGGCAATGCTGAACCATGACAACTGAATTAAAGATTTTAGGGATTGATGTTAGCAAAGCTTCCATTACTTGTCACATTTTGGATAGCTACCCAAAAGGAGGACTAAAATCCTATTGGGATAAAACTAGAAATAAAGCATCATTATTATATCCTACATTTCACTCTTCTCCTGACAGGAAAAGGAAGCAAAAGTCAGCTTTTGATTTTGCTGATTATTTAACAGAATTAAAACCTGATTATGCAATTCTTGAACCTACAGGTAATCATTATTCTCGACTCTGGGCGGCAATCCTCCAGAAACTAGAAATTAAAATCTTGTGGGTTGGTCACGTTGAACTGCGGCGCTATCGCGGCGGCAAAAACTTGCCAAATAAAAGCGACCCTGCTGATGCTTTAGCTATGGCTGCTTATGCCCATGACCCTGATCACAAAACTGAAGATGGTCAAATCAATTTAAAGCATTTTCTACTGCATCGCCCTGATGTTATTGATAAATTACGGGACTTATGCCAACAGCTTGAACATTTAGCACGGGTACAGTCACCAATTATCAATTACAGTAGACAATTACTGGCTTGGCAGTTTCCAGAACAAGCATTAAGTAAAAGCAAGTCATCCCGTCCTGGGTTGCCTCCACCTTTGTGGGCTTGGCTGTCCAATGATATAGAAATTTCTAAATCTGGGAAAACTCTTTATGATGGCAAGTATAAAACGTCCATTGTCCAAGAGTACGGTTTAGAAATAGACCCAATTTTACGACTGCACGCTGAATGGATTTGTGATATTGAACGGTACGAGCATCAACTAGAGGCTGACCTAGAAAAGATGTTAACGGCTGATGATTTTAAACCATACATGAAAATTTTTGATAAATTCGGTTTTGGTTTAAGAATTCGTTCGCGGTTATTAAGTAGAATTTTTCCCTTTGAAAGTTTCCTTGGAATTAATAGCAAACCTGTTATTGAGTATGAAGTACGGGAAATTAAGAAAACTGAGCGCGATCGCAGCAACGGTCAAACTGTGATCAAAAAGACAGCCGGGGAAACTAAGCGCATCAAACGCAACCGCAGCCGTGATACTTTTAAGCTGCGTTTGGGGATGGGAACGACGCTAGAACAGTCCGGTGATAAAACTGTTGAAAAGTCCAGTGGTTCATCCTTGTGCCGAATTGCTCTATGGCAGTATGTTCTAACTGGACTAGAAACTGGTCATGTTCCCAAGAATGATACCACCAAAGACCTGCTTGATTACTTAGACTTGCTCAAAGCCAACAGTAATATCAATGGTGAAAAACTATTAAACGGCAAGCACATCCAAGCAAAGCTGATGTCCAAGGTGTGTAATGTATTATTTGCTGAATTAACAAAGATGTATTAATAACTTAATTAAAGTCCACTTTGCAACAAGTGGACTTTAATCTACGATAAAAACTGAACTATACTGAAGTGTTAAATGGGTGTTTCGTTAACGGCTCCTCATCTCCTCCGGGCTGCGCGTGGTGAAGTAGTAGATCGTCCCCCCGTCTGGATGATGCGACAAGCGGGGCGATATATGAAAGCATATCGAGATTTAAGGGAAAAATATCCTTCCTTCCGCGATCGCTCGGAAATTCCTGAAGTGGCGATAGAAGTTTCCCTGCAACCTTGGAGAGCATTCAGGCCAGACGGAGTGATTTTATTTTCCGACATTGTAACCCCCTTGCCTGGGTTGGGCATTGAGATGGACATTGCGGAAGGTAAAGGCCCAATCATTAACTCGCCCCTTCGTACCCAAGAACAAATTGATCGCCTGCGTCCTTTAGAACCAGAAGCATCACTCCCGTTTATCAAGACCATATTGCAGGCGTTACGCCAGGAAGTAGGTAATCAATCAACTGTTTTAGGCTTTGTGGGCGCACCGTGGACTTTAGCCGCTTATGCAGTGGAGGGTAAAGGTTCTAAAACCTACTCCGTGATTAAAAACATGGCGTTTTCAGATCCGACGATCTTACATCAGCTATTAGCTAAATTTGCTGATGCGATCGCGATTTATGCACGCTATCAAATTGACTGCGGCGCTCAAGTTGTGCAGATGTTTGATTCTTGGGCTGGTCAATTGAGTCCCCAAGATTATGACACCTTTGCTCTGCCTTATCAGCAAAGAGTTTTTCAGCAAGTCAAGGAAACCCACCCCGATACGCCATTAATTTTGTTGGTTAGCGGTAGTGCAGGTGTGCTGGAGAGAATGCCTAAATCTGGTGCAGATATTGTCACTGTCGATTGGGCTGTGGATATGGCAGAAGCAAGAGCGAGATTAGGTAAACACGTCAAAGTTCAGGGAAATCTTGACCCTGGTGTGTTATTTGGTTCTCAAGAGTTTATCCGCGATCGCATTCTTGATACAGTGCGAAAAGCTGGTAATTGGGGTCATATTCTCAATCTTGGTCATGGTGTATTACCAGAAACTCCAGAAGAAAATGTGGCTTTCTTTTTTGAAACTGCAAAACAACTCAAATCTGTAGAAGTTTAATCAGGCAAGCTATGATCTCGCAGTGGTGTGGTCAGCTTAAAATAGTGTATTATGTTTCTCTTGTGGAACACGCATCTTGCCTGTTCTGGGCAGGCTAGAGAGCTTACCCCAGAATATTTATGCTTATGCACAAAATTAGCTGTGTCACGCCACTACGAAACTGGCATATTATTTTAAGTTTGTTGTGAGGACTTTAGTCCTCAAAATAAGGGCTGAAGCCCTTACTACAAGCAAAAAAATTTTATTTTTGTGACACTTGCGTAAGTCCTGTACTGTTTAAAAATCCATTATCTAACCACAGAGGCACAGAGAACACAGAGTTAAGAGTGGAACTTTTAAGTTTATTTTTAACTCTTGGTTTTTAATTACTAATTTATTTTAAATCTTAACTATGAATCAGAAACGGATTTTAGTGACAGGTGCAAGCGGTTGTGTAGGTCACTACATCTCAGAAGCCTTAATTCAAAATACTAATCACGAGTTATATTTACTGGTCAGAAACCCTCAGAAATTGCAAGTTGATATTCAGGCGCGTCCAGGTATCACTGTTTTGCAGGGTGATATGCAAAAAATTAGCCTTTTGGCTGATTTGCTCCCCACAATTGATACAGCAGTCCTCACGGCTACGGCTTGGGGTGGTGATGAGACATTTGATATTAATGTCTCCAAAACTTTAGAATTAATTAAAATGCTAGATCCACAGCGCTGTGAACAAGTAATTTATTTTTCTACAGCTAGTGTTTTGGATAGATACAATCAACCCCTCAAAGAAGCTGGGGAAATTGGAACAGATTATATTCGCTCCAAATTTGATTGTTTACAAAAAATGTCACAACTAGAAATAGCCCCGAAAATTACTAAGGTTTTCCCAACTTTGGTTTTAGGTGGTGATGATCAAAAACCATATTCTCATTTGACATCGGGAATACCAGAAGTAACTAAATATATTAATTTAATTCGCTGTTTGCAGGTGGATGGTAGTTTTCATTTTATCCACGGGCGAGACATTGCGACTGCGGTACAATATTTAATTGATTCTCCTCCCCAGGAAAATGAACCACGCAAGTTTGTTTTGGGACAACAAGCGTTAACAGCCAATCAAGCAGTGGAAGAAGTCTGCAATTATTTGGGTAAAAAGATTTATTTTCGCATTCCTCTATCGATAGCATTAGCTAATTTGATTATTGCGGTATTTCGGATTCAAATGGCCGCTTGGGATAGATTCTGCATGAACAATCGCCATTTTAGTTATGAAAATGTGGTCAATCCCGCCAGTTTGGGCTTACCAAATTACTGTGCAACTATGAGCGATGTTTTAAAAATTAGCGGTGTGAAGGGCGCAAAAAATTAGATCACGACGTTCATTTACCCTATTTCCCGCAGGTAAGCAGGTCTGGGTGTGAGTTGTCTAACCAGTGCAGCGTCAGCAGTCCAAAACTCAGCAGATGTAATCTCAGCACAAGCAAGAAAAGCTGCATCGTAGAGAGTTGATAATCCGTATTGCTCGGCGATTTCCCAAGTTCTTGTCCTAATTACTTCTTCTTCTATGTAATCAATGGGAAGTTCGCAGAAATCTTCAAAAAATCCTTGTGCTTCCTCGGTTGTAATGACTCCTAGCCGGGTTTTCTTCCGTAGTACAGACCCTACTTCTGCCCAGGCGAAAGCAGGAGATACTAAGCGTAAATTTAAGCTTAATGCCTCCGTTACTAAGGTTCTGGCTTGGAGTTGATAAACCTCTGGGACAAGGTAGGGAATCCAAACACTGGTATCTATACACAAAACTCTAGTCAAGTCTCCCCTCACCTTCTCTCAAGCTGTGAATTAAGTTTGTAGACGCTGGTTGTATGCCCGTTTTTGCTTTCACAGCTTCGCTGCGGGCAATAATTCGCTGATGTGCAGCCCATCCCCTTCTACGTCGTACTTCATGTTCTAAAGCTTCAACCACTAAATCATTAAATGATTCACTACTGTCTTTGAGTTTTCTGGCTTTGGCAAGCAGTTGAGAAGGAAAACGGATTGTTAAAGCTTCGCGTTCCATAACTTTTTTTGCAACCAACTAATGATATCACTTATTGTAACTATTTAATTTTTCTGAACGAAAATGTCAAATAATATGTTATGTGTGAGTAGTTACTAGGTCAGGCTGAATGCGATCGCACCCATTTTCTTCAGTTCACCTACTTACTACCAACCCATCTACATAATCAAAATCTGTATCATCTGTAACTAATATCCACCCGTTTTCCAAGCACTGAGCAGCAATCCAAATATCATTCATTGGAATTGGTCGCCCTTTACGCTTCAGCAGCAACCGGGTTCGAGCATAGATATAAGTTGTTTCTCTTCCCAGGGGTACAACCGTACAAGTTGAAATAAATTCTAGATAACGCGGTAAATTTTGCAATGGACGAGATGAATTCTCTGCCCCAAACAACAATTCTCCTGCTACCACTAGAGGTAAAATAACTTCCGGTAACGCTAACACTCTTTCAATAATTGCTGCGTCACCATTTAAGAAACGAACTGCAACAGAAGTATCCAGCGCAATTTCACCACTCATTTGCATCTACCTGCCTACACTCTGCGGTAATTGAGTGTTTTAGCTCTGCGGCTTCTGCGTCGCTTAAAATTCCTGCAAACTTTGCCAGGGGATGATCTTTACGTGTTGCCTTAACACGATGCAAAAAATCTAGCAACATTTCCACAATATCATCAGGAGCTTCTTCAAGTTCTTGGAGCAATTGGTCACGGTTTGTCATACATCCCAGCCCCCAAAGTAATATAAATGGCGAACTGACAAGTCAGCGCTGGCGCGATCGCACTCCTCTAGTTTAGCCCATGCGATCGCTCCCTTCGCTACAACCATCGCTCCCATACAAATAAAAAAGGTGGGTTAATCAAATGTAATTCTATAAGAGATGCGATCGCACTTAAGACACCCCATGTATTTGGGATAGACTCTTGCGATATAAAATTGAATTCATAATGATCAATCACATCTTGCTTTAAAATATTAAAAGCGTCAGGAGTGTGTGGAGATATAAACATAGAAATGTTTTGCTCTGGAATAATTTCTCCACTTCTCTTATACTCGGTGTATAATCCTCTTAATCCTCTTACCTTATGATAAAGTTTGCTCATATCCTCTTCTAACTTTTTATCATCGAATCTATGAATGGATTTCGTAACCAATTGATCATTTATAGTTCCTCTTTTTAATAGACATATCAATTCTGTCAAAGCATCCTCAAAATCTTGATAGCTTCCTTCTTGATGGAATGGGTCTTGAAGTGCTGGTCTATCAAATGCTGCTTTATATATTTTTAATGCTTCAATATCACTCTGTTGTTCTATCTGAATTTCTGATAAATAATTTTTCTTGTGATCATATAAGTCATTATCAATTAAAAGACTCAATTCCTGTAGCTTTTCATCTGAAAGTGAAGGTAACTCCCCAATTAAATCCTTTAAATTTATGACATCCTTCTCTGGATCAAATATAAAACAATCCTGGGTATCAAAGCCCTTTTTATATTTTTCCTGCTTTTCTCCCAAAAATAAAAATTTTAGAGAACTAAACTGTTTGTATTTTTGGTGTTCAATAAATGTATTTATTGTTTCTTTTATTTTCTGGCGATGGTTGTTACGAGAAGTATATGTAACTTGAAAGCAAAGTTTTTCATTGTAGTCACCTAAATCAATTGCAGGATATGTGGTTTTAATTTGATTTAAGTTAACTAAATTATAGTCATAAATAATATTTAGCAGTTTAGCGACGAAATTTTCAGCAATAATATGCTGATCAAAGAGTCGTAGAATACCTCTATTACGTGTTGACAATTCTAGAAAAGCAAGTCCATCAGCAATATTTTTTATATTATGTTCCTTTGTCAACATACTTCACCTTAATTTTATTTATATAGAAAACTTCCGGCTATTATATTGAGACTTTGCATTGATCATATTTAATCAACTCAGGAAGTAAAAAAAATAGCAACATATCACCGTTGAATCCAGCTAATGTCAACCAATTTTCTTCTTATCGTCAATACCCACTTATTATACCAAATTTTTGAGGCTACTTATCCAAGTATATACCCAATTACAGGTATCTCTTCAACTTCTCAACGAATTTGCAGCTTAAGAATACGTACAGAATTATAATCTAGATTCAGAAAGAAAACGGATTGTTAAAGCTTCGCGTTCCATAACGCTCTTTGTAACCAAATAATGCTATTACTTATTGTAACTATTTGATTTTGATGAACGAAAATGTCAAATAATGTGCTATGAGTGAGTGGTTACTAGGTCAGGCTGAATGCGATCGCCTACAATTTCAAATATCCTCTGCAATAACTTTATTCTTAATTGGAACAGAAAACTTGGCTATCAGGTCACTGTAGTATAATTGCCAAGTCAAAAAAATAACGGTAAACTAAAGCAAATTTAAGAAAAAGTCAATAAGTCTTAATTTTCGTTAAATTTGGGATCATAATCAGAGTGTGAGGATTAATACTCTATGCGAATCTTACTGGTATATCCAATATTTCCCAAAACCTTTTGGTCTTATGAGAAAATTCTAGAGTTAGTTGATCGCAAGGTTTTGTTACCACCTTTGGGTTTAGTGACGGTAGCGGCAATCCTGCCCCAAGAATGGGAGTTCAAGCTGGTTGACCGCAACATTCGTTCAGCGACAGAAGAAGAATGGGCCTGGGCAGATGTGGTAATTCTGTCGGCGATGATTGTCCAGAAGGAAGACTTGTTAGGGCAAATTCAAGAAGCAAAACGACGTGGTAAGTTAGTTGCTGTGGGTGGCCCTTATCCTACTTCTGTGCCTCATGAAGTGGAAAATGTCGGTGCAGATTTCCTAATTCTCGATGAAGGGGAAATCACCTTACCCATGTTTATTGAAGCGATTCAACGGGGTGAAACTTCTGGTGTTTTCCGCGCCACAGAGAAACCAGATGTTACAGGTACACCAATTCCCCGCTTTGATCTACTAGAGTTGAATGCTTATGACATGATGTCGGTACAGTTTTCGCGCGGTTGTCCTTTCCAGTGCGAATTTTGTGACATCATTGTTCTTTACGGACGCAAGCCACGCACCAAAACCCCTGCACAACTATTAGCAGAGTTAGATTGTCTGTATGAGTTGGGTTGGCGGCGGGGTGTGTTTATGGTGGATGACAACTTTATTGGTAACAAACGCAATGTGAAATTGTTGCTGAAAGAGTTGAAAGTCTGGATGGAAGAACATCAGTATCCTTTCCGCTTTGATACCGAAGCTTCTGTAGATTTAGCACAAGATCCAGAAATGCTGGAATTGATGGTTGAGTCTGGCTTCTCTGCGGTGTTCTTGGGAATTGAAACCCCGGATGAAGATAGTCTGCAATTAACGAAGAAGTTTCAAAATACTCGCAGTTCCCTAGCTGATGCAGTGCAAACCATTATTAAGGCTGGATTGCGGCCAATGGCTGGGTTTATTATCGGGTTTGATGGGGAAAAAGCAGGTGCGGGCGATCGCATTGTCAAATTTGCTGAACAAGCGGGAATTCCCTCTACTACCTTCGCGATGTTGCAAGCTTTACCCAATACAGCATTATGGCATCGTCTGAAAAGAGAAGGACGACTGCGGGAAAATCAAGATGGTAACATCAACCAAACCACGTTGATGAATTTCCTTCCTACCCGTCCTTTAGAAGATATTGGCAGAGAATATATTGAGGCGTTCTGCACTTTATATGATCCCGTCAACTATTTGGATCGTACCTATCGCTGTTTCTTGATGATGGGTTTGCCAAAATGGAAAGCACCTGCCAAAATGCCAGAATGGATTGTTGTCAAGGCTTTACTAATTGTGATTTGGCGACAAGGTATTAAACGCGAGACTCGCTGGAAATTCTGGCATCACTTGTTTAGTATCCTCAAGCGTAATCCAGGAGTTATAGAGCATTATATCTCTGTCTGCGCTCACAACGAGCATTTTCTAGAGTATCGCCAAATTGTCCGCGAGCAAATTGAAAGCCAGGTGGCCGCATATTTGGCACAAGGAAAAGAAGAACCTTATGTACCCGTACCAGCTAAAAAAGCTGAAGAAAAAGCCGAGGCGATCGCTAGTTAATTGAAATAGGCGATCGCCGCTTGCTGTGGAAATTTGGCAGGAGGCGATCGCCATGCTCACTGGTGTTGGATAACTAAATTATCTGTTGTCGTTAACAGATTAATGTTGGTTATTTTTCAACAGATATGCAAGAACGCAATGAATAAGAGGTTCTTGTGTTTATTTGTAAGTTATTTTCAGATTTCTATTATTTAAACCCTGGCTCTATTTCTTTCTCTTTGGTCAATTTGTTCGACCTGGAGTTTCACACGGTTATATAAATTGACTTGCGGATCTGAATGAGTAATGCTAACAACTAAAGCATAACGCTGTAGCTCGATTTCATCTGGATTTGCCCATTTACGGTTACAACTCACAACCAAAGTCATAGGTAAATTATTATATTTTTTAGCTTGTTTTGTTAGTTCTATTTGTCCTCTTTGTACAGTTCCTTTCTTCCGGCGAGTAGGTTTTGGAGCTT
>NZ_JAYGHH010000028.1:16724-66376 GCF_034931045.1 Nodularia sp. UHCC 0506 | reverse complement strand
TATAATTATGGGATTGCGAATTTAGATTTTTACTTTCTCTGTAAATTCCGGTGCTGACGCAAGTTCTGAGACTGAGGTTTTCTCAATGGGACTACCTCCGCTTCACTACTCTCGCGGGCTACCCGAATCAGCAAAGCTATACTCACTAGGCTGGAAATCATGGAATTACCACCATAGCTAAACATGGGTAGGGGTAAACCTGTGGTGGGTAATGCACCTGTGGACACGGCAATATGTAACAATGATTGTCCGATAATCACGGTTGTAATACCGATGGCTACTAGTCGATTGACTATATTCTTAGCCTTTAATGCCACGATGAATCCCATAGTGGTGAATAAACCTAAGATTGCCAACATAACAATACTGCCAACAAAGCCAAATTCTTCGGCGAATACAGCAAAAATAAAATCGGTGTCCTGAATTGGTAAATAAAACAGCTTTTGTTGAGAAAGCCCAAACCCAACCCCCCAAGTTTGACCAGAACCAACTGCTAACAAACTTTGTATTAGTTGGTAGCCATCACCTCTAGGGTCAGCCCAAGGATTGAGGAATGACATGACCCGCCTGCGCTGATACTCTTTGAGGGTAATACTAATTAATGCTAACATTAGCCCCCCAAACGCTGTTCCGCCTAAGTATTTGTAAGGTAATCCAGCTGCTAAGGCAATTAACCAAATAGTCATTCCGCAGAGTGCGGCTGTACTTAAGTTAGGTTGTGCCAAAATTCCTAAAATTACTAAACAAAAAACACCTAACCAAGTTAAGCGAATTGGCCAACTCAACCTTTCCCACTGTCCAAACAGTCGCGCACTTTGCAGCACCAAAAAGGGTTTAATTAATTCTGAAGGTTGTAGGGGAATGGGGCCAATGGCTATCCAACGGGCTGCATCGAAAGCCTTTCTACCCAATCCTGGTATCAATGTTGCGAAGATTAACAGCAAAAACAGTGCTATAAACCAATGAGTCTTGCCCAAAATTTTCCGTAAGGGAAGATTCACAATCATGTTGAAGCCAATGAGGGCGAAGAAGACCCAAACAATTTGGCGCTTAAAGTAGTACAGTCCATCTCCTTGTCGGGCTTCAGCTACAGGATATGATGCTGAAAACAGCATAATTAAGCCGACAAATAGCCAAATTAATGTTAACCAGCGCAGTAACCGTGCCTCTAAGGCCCAGGTGGAGACGGAATCATCAAGAAATGGAATCAGGTGGCGTAGATTCACGATTTAGTACAGTAAAACTCATAACTCACAACTTATAACTCATAATTTGATACATTGCTTGCACAGCACCATTAACATAAGCTGGCGCAGACTGGTTTTTTGCTGTTTTTACTGGGTTTAGCAATATTCTCACAGTAGCGATTGCTTGTTCAATATTCTGGATATAATAACTTTGACTAGCTCTTTTTGCTTGACGGTCGTACAATCGCTTGAGTGGTAATGCTACTAAAGGTACACCCACGGCGGCACATTCATAAACTGTGTTGTATCCCCCCCCACCGATGACTATATCAGCTGCTGCTAGGCATTCTATACCTGGATGGTGAGATATCCACAAGTTTTCAGGACAATTATTAGGACAATTAGCGGCTAAAATTCTGACAGCACATTCAGGAAATTCTTGATGGAGTCGCAGTGTGATTTGAGTAAAGATATCTAATTCTGATGCTTGACCTGCTGCACACACTAGGATGATTTTCACAGGTTTATCTACTTTTAGAATACGCGATGTTCGCGTGGCGTTTCTCTCTGGTAATTCTTCAGCATTACGAATCAACCAAGGTGCTGTATGCTGAACACCAGGCAAATCTGCTAAACCTAAATCTGTACCTTCTCCCGGTATAATCACCATGTTAAAATTTGCCGTTACAAAATCCCGTAAATTTTTAGCAATAATATATTTAGGGTTAATATCTCGATGAATTAAGATTCGTGGTATAGAGTGTAATTGAGGTAGAATATTTGCCAATTCACCACCCAAACCTCTGGGAAAGGTATCAACAATTAAGCAGTCATAATCAATATTGAGTAAAATTTCTTGGACTTTTAGACAAGTTGCCGAAAATCCAGCATCATCAGGAATCCAATGTACTAAACAACCTTCATGACTGATTTTCTGTGCATAAGGACTATTAGTAATAATTCTGACTTTTCTCTGTTTTGCAGCAATTCTACCCAAAGACAAAGCACGAGTTAAATGTCCCCAACCGCCACCAAGGGCGTAAATTAACCAAGTTTTATGCAATAGTGAAAAGTAATTAATTTTAAAAAGTTCTTAATTCAAACTCAGCACTCAGCACTCAGCACTCAGCACTTTCCCCACTCAGCACTCAGCACTCAGCACTCAGCACTCAGCACTTTCCCCACTCAGCACTTTCCCCACTCAACTAGCACCCATATCATATTCAAAATTACCATCACTTTCACGTTCTAAACTAATAGCATCAGCTTCTGTAAAGTTGACATTACCAGTAGAGGGGTCATAGAAATAGCCATCACGGTTATCATAATAGTTATCACCCCAGTAACCGGAGCGATAATTGCCATAACCGGAATAAAAAGCATAGTCTTCTTCATAGGACTGGTAACAGTAGGGACAGTCTGTTTGATCAGTGCGATCGCACCTTCGTTTAAACAGAAATCCTACCATGCGATCGCATAGGTTTGTTGCTGTCAAGTTTACCACAATTTCGCAGTTACCAACTTGCAAGCGATCGCCATCTTTTAAACTACCATTACTCTTGTGCAAACTATTAATTTTCATTCCCATATTTGAATCTTGGGAAATCGCAATTAACCGTTGATTTTCCTCAGTAATTAAAACATGATAACCTGCAACTAAATCATCTGCAATCACCACTCTAGAAACTAATTTATCATTAATTTCTGCTGGCATTTCTTCAAAGTTCTTGCCAATAGCCACTGGAGTAGTGAATAATGGTTCTCGGCGTTCTTCTGTATTAGGATCTATCCAACTCAATTGAATCTGCAACTTTTACTGCCCTCCTGTTGAATTTACAGCATAAGCTAAGGCCGCTTGTTGTTCACGAGTGAGAACATCCAAACCAAAACAAGCGAATGCAATGGGTGAAATCTCTGATTTTGTCGAAAAAACTGTGGTTGCTGATGTATCTCTCAAAGAAGTTTTACCATCTCGAATCCTGATATGGTAAATTAGGCTTTGGTTTGGTTGATTAATCTCCCAGCCTTGATTTTGCATCTTAATTTGATAAATTGCTTTATTAGCAGCATCCTCTAAAGTATAGTGTCCATCATTCTGGCGTTTAAGAATATACAACACTTGACTTTCTTCTGAATTTTCTAGCTTCCACTGACCTTTTTCCCTGATGACATAACCCAAAACTTGTTCTAAAGGGTTTTTAATTTTCAGTTTTCCTGGGGTATTTTCTCTGATTCTAGCTAATTCCTGGTCATTTTCATCAACTAATTTTATGCCATTAGTTTGCTGTTTTAAAGAAAATAATTCCCTGCCAAACTCTGTTTTAAATTTAATTTTTCCAATCTGATTATCAACATTAGTTGCTGTAACTGCTTCTGGCGGAGTATTCTGTTGCTCAGTTGTATTTGTTGTTGGGTTGCTACTACAGCTTAAAAGAGCAGTAATTAGAAATCCTAAAGCTAAAAATCTCACAATTTTATTATTCATACAGCTTCCTTGGAAAGCATTTTTGCTAAATTCAGAACTTGATAAAGACTTAAAAACATTGCTACAATTGTTTGATATATTTTTTCTTGATTTTCTGCAAACTGTGGGTCAATCCTCACAGTAAAATTTATAGTTCTATCTGTAATTTTCAACCCTCTCACAGCAGCTAATTGAGGAATTTTTATCGCCTCTCTAACATCATTTTGCAAGACTTTCACGGCTCCATAGCGGCGTTGAGGATATGTTAAAATCAGATTAATCTCTAACCCTCCTGATTTAATTTTAGATTTGTATTTACTTTTACCACTGCTGCTACGTTTCCAACCATATTGTTTTTTAGATAAACCAGTAATAGTTAACACAAAACGCGTTTTATCTAAAAAGCGTCCTTTAATGTTTAACCATTGATTTTCATAGATATCTATCTTCCATCCACTCTTGTAGGGATGCTCTATAGTATTTGTTTTATGCTCATTTGTCTCATTTTTCTTAAAAGACAATTTTAGATAAATTAAATTTGTCTCATCTAAATCTCTAGCCAGCATTTCCATGAGTCGAAGTATGAGATTATATCGATAATTAATTAAATTTAATCTCCCGAATTTAGACATCATGAATAACGTATAAATCCAAGCTATGATTAAACCAATTAAACCCAGATTGATTAAAAACGCTACTATACCTAAAAACCCAGATACTGCGGCAGCACCAGATAAACTAAAGCTAATAACCCCTAAAATTGCTGCCCCTACAAAATAATAAATGGCTTGTTTGCCAAATTTATTTTTCTTGATTTCCGCAAGTTGCGAAAGTGCTGCTATATCATCTAAATCCGTTTTAATACTATCCAAAATTGCTGTATCTTCATAGATTAAACTTTGGCGTAGCTTTTGTAATTCAATAGGCATTTGAATCTGTACTCCATTAATTTATTTTATTAAGTTTATTTAAATTATTTTTCAACTCCAAGTAGATGAGATATACAAGTATAAATCGCTGCTAGTATAACAAAGTAAAAAATGCAGTGTCAATCAGGTATATAAATGTTTATGAATAAACAACAGATAGCCTATATATCCTTTGATATTGTCCCAGCACCAAAGGGCGCAGCTATCCATATTGCCGCTTTTTCTCAGGCTTTAGCAGCAGCTTTTGGCGATATCGCATTAGTCACAGTTTCTCCTACCGCAGAAGCAATAGATAATGAGCAAATATTCTTACAAGTGCAGCAAACAATGTTACCTGCTGTTGGTAGGAATTTAATTTCTAGAGTTTTATATTTTCAAAATAATCTCCGGGTTTGGTTACAAAATCGCCAATTTACAGCCATTCATATTCGTTCAATTTATGAAGGATTTGTGATAGCATTTAATAAAAAGCAATATTGTGAGAAGTTAATTTTTGAAGTCAACGGTTTACCTTCCATAGAACTAAAATATCGTTATCCTGGAGTAGCTGAAGATAGAGAACTACTACACAAATTACACACCCAAGAACAAATTTGTTTAACAGTAGCCGACTTAATTATCACACTCAGCCATGTGACTGCTGCTTATTTGCAAAATCGGGATATACCAGCTAATAAAATTAAAGTGATTCCCAACGGTGTAGATTTCGATGTGTTTACCTATCATCATTCTGGTGGTATTTTACCAGCCACAATTAAGCGCCCAGCAGTTATCCAAATCATTTATTTTGGGACACTTGCACCCTGGCAAGGTGTGAATTTAGCCATAGAAGCTTTAGAATTAGTAAATAAAGATGTTCCTGCTGATTTAACAATAATTGGACAAGCCAGAGAGAATCAAATCAAAAAGTTAAAGCAGCTGGCGTTAAAGTTAGGAATGGCAGATAAGTTAACTATTTTAGAACCCACATCACAAACACAGCTAATTGAACATATCCACGCTGCTGATATTATTTTGGCACCATTAATGCCCAGCGATCGCAACTTAGTTCAAGGTTGTTGTCCCCTAAAGATTTTAGAAGGTATGGCCACGGGAGTCCCTATAATTGCTAGTGATTTGCCTGTAGTCCGTGAACTAGGCGAAAACAAAGTACATTTTTTATTAGTCAAACCAGGTTCAGCCAAAGCCATTAAAGATGCCGTTTTGCAGTTACACAATGACCCGAAATTAGCTACCAACCTGGCTAAAAATGCCCGCCAGCGCATTGAAGAGAAGTATAGTTGGAAACTTGCCGGTGCAACCTTAACCACTGCTTATACCCAATTGGGCATCAAACGATTAAGTAAAATTTGAAGTTGTTGTTGCTCTTGAGCGATAGAATATTCATTGAGAATGCGATCGCTTGCTGCTTGAACAATACCATTTTTCTGTTCTATCGGCATAGTTAAACATTCCAACACCGCCTCACCTAATTTATGTAACTGAGAACGAGGCAACATAAAACCATTTTCACCATGTAAAATCACCTCTGGAATTCCACCCGCATCACTAGCAATACAGCAACAACCACAAGCCATCGCTTCTAGTAGCGCATTTGGCATTCCCTCCCACAGCGAAGGCTGGAGATAAACATCGCACAACCGGAGATATTGCGCCACTAACTCAGAATTAGATAAATGTCCCGTAACGATAATTCGCTGGGCATTTTCTGGCTGTTGAGTTTTATAAACTTGTAGTATAGATTCCTGAGAAGCCCTTACCTCACCGATAATTAACAAACAAGCCGGACGCTGACTGCGAACTGTTGTCAAAGCATTTAACAAAAATTGCTGGCCTTTCTTTTCCCGCAACTCCCCACAAAAACCTAAAACAACCTCATCAGGTGCAATTCCTAACTTCTCCCGCGTAATTTCGCCTGATTTTAATAAAGAAAATATATTTGTATCCACCGCATTTTTCAGCACCAACACATCATCCCGTCCACTCAGTAACTGTATTTTGCGAGACATATCAGCACTGACAGCCGTAATCACCTTAGCCTGTTTTAGCGTCCATTGCAGACGAGCAAAATCACCAGGCGGAAACATTTCTCTGTCAATATCATTACCACGGGCGCTAACGGTACTGGGTATATTTTTTAGTCCGGCAAACCAAGTAGCCAAAAAACCACTGGGAAAAAGATAATGACCCCAGATAGCATCATACCCACGAGTTTGCTGCAACCAGTCCAAGACATTCAACGTATGAGGCATCGTCATATCCCAATGACGGTATAAGCCTATACGATAAATTCGATACTTAGCCTCTACCATTTCCGGTGGTAAAACTTCCCCAGGTTGTAAATAACGACTCCAAGTAACAACATCAACTTCTATACTCAATTGGCAAAGCGTAGTTACAAGGCGCGTAGCACTACTAGCCAAACCTCCTAAATCTGGTGCAAACCGTTCTGTAATCAATAAAAGACGCTTCATTCAACTTTTGGTTTGAAATTAATCTGATTTGATGGGCTATTCATCGATATAGGAATTTCAATCAAAAACTCAGTTCCCTGTCCTGGTTCTGAAATACAACTCAGATTGCCACCGTGTTTTTCTACTATAATTTCATAGCTAATTGATAACCCTAATCCTGTGCCTTTACCCATTATCTCCAAGGTAAAGTGTACTTCCATCAAACCTTAATTTTAAAGACTCTTTACAACAGGAAGACCAGGAAACCATAAAAATAACTACTAGTATTCAATACTACACCAATGCAATTGCATCAATATTTATACTAGTCATATTTAGTTGAGTTGATGAGCTAAGTATATTAGCTAAATATATATACTTATGGGTAACTTTAGATCACTTTTATGCCACGATTCAATGCAGGATTTTTGCTAGACTATACTTAAGGATGCAGCTTTGTAAAGATATTTGACTAGTGAACTGTAAAATTCCCAACAAAAAAGAGGTCTACCTCGACCTCTTGACAACTCCCTAGAATGATGTTCGTTATATATTAATTACATCAACCCAGCATTAGTACCTTGTTTACCAGTTGCTAGTTCTACTTTCACAATTTTGCCACCCATTTTTTGAATACGTTGCTGTTCACGGAACCAGTTTTCGTAAGGAACTAGCTTGGTAAAGTAAGTATTTTGCAACTCTCTTTGAGTACGAATGCGAGATTGGCTGGGGACACAAGCAGTAACTTTAAACAAACGAGCCATATCTTAAATCTCCTACGGTGATTGTGAAAAGTTTTTTATTACAAAAAAAAATGGGAGTGTATATTCTATGCAAATATTTAAATTAGTCACTCCAAGTCTGGAAGTCAACTATCAATACTAGACCGCTAACACTCATTGACGATATAAGCAATAGAACGTTCTAACACTCACAGTTGATTTCCAGACCGCAATCAAGTCGCACCTAATGTATTAAGTGCCAACTAACTCTTAGCTTAAGCCAGAGGAGATATAGTCTAAGTAAACGCCCATTTCTTTACCAGCGTCGGGACCGACTAAGCTAGCGGTTACTTCTTTGATAGCTTGGATAGCTTGTACAGTAGCACCTACGGGAACACCCAAGGAGTTGTAGGTTTCTTTCAAGCCATTCAATACGCGCTCGTCTAGGATCGAAGGATCACCAGCTAACATAGCGTAGGTCGAGTAACGTAGGTAGTAGTCCAAATCGCGGATGCAAGCAGCATAGCGACGGGTGGTGTACATATTTCCACCGGGACGAGTGATATCAGAGTATAACAAAGACTTAGCTACTGCTTCTTTAACGATCGCAGCTGCATTAGCACTGATGGCTGTAGCAGCGCGTACACGTAGTTCACCAGTTACAAAGTAGCCTTTGAGCTTTTCTAGAGCCGCAGTATCCAAGTATTTACCTTGAACGTCTGAAGCGTTAATGACAGAGGTAATTGCGTCTTGCATGTCGTTATTTCCTTATTTCCAACCTTTTTGCAATACTTATGTTTCAGCAGAAGTAAAAAGAGCTTCAGCTTACTGCATCGCACCGACTAGGTAATCGAAGTAAGCGCCAGCTTCACCAGAGTCTTCAGCAGACAACAAGGTAGCAGCAACATTCTTCATCGCGTTAACGCCACCAGCCACAGCGTCAATAGGAGTGCCGAGGGACTTGTACATTTCGCGCACACCCACAACACCGATTTCTTCGATGGGGGTAACATCACCGGAAACAATTCCGTAGGTGACGAGGCGGAGGTAGTAGTCTAGGTCACGCAGACAAGTAGCGGTCATTTCTTGTCCGTAAGCGTTTCCACCAGGAGAAACAACATCAGGGCGCTTTTGGAACAACTGATCACCAGCTTGCTTAACAATGCGCTCGCGGTTTTCGGTCAAAATTTGAGCGATGCGGAGGCGACGTTCACCACCGGCAACAAAACTTTTGATCCGATCCAGTTCGCCAGGGCTAAGATAGCGGGCTTCTGCATCAGCATTCACGATGGACTTCGTGACGATACTCATTAATGGATTCCTCCAGTACTAATGAAACCAGAATTTGAAAAAACTGGCGAGACTTTAAATTGGTTGAGCAGTAGCTTTCTGTTCTCGCTGCTTTAGAGAAAACAATTAAACAATTGCCATAGCTATCGCATGACGAGTATGAGAGAAAATTCAACTGCCTTCCGCAAAACATTTTCCGGCATTCTGTTGAGCATTTATGACTCTTCTTAATACTTTGTAATATTAATTTTCAGATTTAACAGCCATTTTTTGCCGGAAAGCGTTATTACACAAGGGGAGCAGGGAGCAGGGGGAAGAGGCAGGGGGGAAATTTTTCGAGTCCCCAGTTTCCAATCTCCAGTCCCCAGTCCCTAATCCCTAACTTCTAACTCCTAGCGATCGCTTGGGCGACCTGTCAGTACAGCAGGTGACAAACTAGACCAAGATTGCTTCACTAAGTCAGCAGCAGCTTGGACGCTACCGAGGTAGTTCCCAGCTGGTAGTGATGGGTAGCGAGGATAAGGTACGACATCTTCACCAAAGAAGCGGGCATACTCTTGACTATCCACAATTGCCTCTACAGCAGCCCTTAAACCGCTATCAGCCAGCAACTTGTTATATTGGCGGATTTCGCCTTGTGTGGCTGGTGCGCGTCCCAATATGTGACGGAATAGGAATTCAATCACCTTGGTGTTGGGATAAGGTGTATAGAAGCGTTTGCGGTAGATTTCGGAACTAGCCAACTCTCTAACAAACTCCCGGACAGAAATTTCCCCGTTCCGCAGTTTGCTATCTAAGTTAGAACGGCGGAAGTCTTGGGGAACTTGACCGCTAAATATATCCAAAATTTGGCAGTAAGCAGCATTAATGACCTGTTGCTTCTCTGCTTGATTTGTATTCATAGTCATGCGGTGAATCCGTGCTGGTTTGCGGCGGCTAGTACCTACACCCACTTCCACAGATTGACCACGACCATCATTGAAAGAACGACCCAACTCAATGAACAACGGCTTGGTTTTGTCCATAGCTTTGGCTTGGGCTGCCAAATCTGCGATCGCCTTCGCTAAAATAGGCATATTCGCTGAGTTCATGCGGGGCTTCACAGTCTCAAAGCTCGGCACAACCACATCTTTATTTTGCTTCGTCAGTTGGTTGTAAAGCTTTTGCGTATTGGGGAAGTTAGCCGCCGGCAGAGTGGGGAAGCGACGATAAGGAACTGTATCTTCACCGAAAGCTTGGCTATATTCCGCACTTTCCACCATCTCAGTAATAAAGGCACGAATCCCTTGAGTAGCTAAAATCTGGTTGTACTTACGGATTTCAGCTTGGTCTATCGGCGCACGTCCCAAGAAATGCTTTGTTCCCAACTCAATCACCTTGGTGTTGGGATAGGGTGTGTAGAACTCTTTCAAGTAGAGATTCGAGTAACCCAAACCAGCAATAAATTCCTTCACACTGATTTCGCCGTTACCCAGCTTGCTTTCTAAAGCTGAAAACTCATTCTTGATGATGTAAGGTGCAACATCACGCTCAAAAATCTGACGATAAGCAGCGCTAATTAAAGTATTGACAGCAACTTTATTGCTAGTATTTGCTATTAGCTTAAAGACTTTGCTTTGTTCGCGCTTCTTGGTAACACCTTGATTAATGCGGAATTGGATATCAGGTTCGGTGCGGTTTTCTGTGACTGTACCCAGTTCCACAAAGCGAGGTGTTTCGACTTTTTCAACCTTCCCAGTTCCGACATCTTCACGAATACTACCAACGCGCAACTGACGCAAGGACACACCAGCCGGAGTCAAATACCGTTCGTAAGGTACTGTATCCTCACCAAATGCCTCGCTATACTCTGGGGTATCAAGAATGGCATCAACCACAGCGTAGAAACCTTTCTTCGCCGCAATATCAAAATACTTGTTGTTTTCTTGACGACCGTAGGTAGGACGACCCAACAAGCGGCGGTGCATATACTCGATTGATTTACAAACATACAGCGATGTCCAGTACAGCTTGCGGAATAAATCCGACTTCGCCAAAATGCGGACAAACTCGCGGACAGTAATTTCGCCGTTTTCTAGCTTAATTTCTGCCACCTTCAGGCGTTGACCTTCGTAAACGTCACGACCAAAAACTTGGAGGTAAATAGCTCTAATTACCGCTTGGGTAGAACTTTCTGAGAACTTGACGCTGACACCTTGACCACCCTTTCTGCTGAGAGTAGAAGGAACTTGATCCAGCTTAAACACCTTCCGTCCCAGAGTACCAGGAGCCTCGCCCCGTGCTTGGGGATTACTTAATTGATTATTAATCCCAGGCCCTTGGTGAATCAAGATGCGGCGGGTATCCTTACCAAATGGAGCCGGACTGCTGCTGGGGTTGCGGGTTTCTTTCGGGAAAATTGCCCCAAATTGAATTTCTAAGGGGTCATTACCAGAACCGTAAGGATGTTGGTCTGGTAGTGGGCGATCGTAAGCCGCAAAAGTCGTAATAAACTGAGGTACTTTGCGGAAAGGCGCACTGTATTTAAACAGGTCTTGCTGTGGTCCCCAGTTACGACATTCTTGGGCTTCTTGACCCAAACCACGCAAGTACGGTACAGTCTCTTCGCCAAAGTAATCGCCGTATTCGTCAGAATCAACCAAAGCATCAACCAAAGCTGGTAGACCGCCGTTAGAAATAATCGCAAAGTATTTTTGCACTTCTTCTCGGCTACTTGGTCCCCGTCCTAAAATGTGACGGAAAGCGAGTTCAATAACTCGGCTATTAATAAATGGCTGATAAAACTGTTTTTGGTAAAGGGGAGATTTAGCGAGACGGCGGACAAACTCCTTCATGGAGATATCGCCATTTTTGACTTTAGATTCTAAGTCAGAAATCGACAAGCTATAAGCACGGGTAATATCGCGCTCAAAAATTTGCCGATAGGCTGCTTTCACAACCTCAATTTTTTCACTGGCTGATAAACCAGGCTTCATGGCAAACTTAGGACGACGTTCTGCTGCTACGGAGTAAATTTGTGGCAGTTGTAGCCCTTGTTGGTCGCCAGAGGGACGTTGACGAACTTGGTTAGAAGGTGTGGGTGCTTTGAACTCGTTGAGTAAAACATCCATGTACTGAGACACAATTTCTGTAGCCACAGCATCCTTACGGAAATAGGAAAGTGATGCAGCTTTAATTTCCTGCAAAGCTACCAATGTGGCTTCAGTAGAGCAAGCATTTTCAATGATTTCCCGCAAACCCCGTGTGTTTACACTGATAATATTGGGATCTCCAGCCACAATTGCATAAGTTGCATAACGCAAGAACCAGGATAAATCCCGTAAGCTCTTACCCATGTTGCTAGGGCCATAACGGGCGACGTTGATGGGTCTAAAACCTGGAGGTATGGGGCCGCTAGGAGAGGAATTAAATATGGAACGTAAATTTTCTAGGAAACCACCACGACTTTCAACGTAGGTGACTGTTCCTAGTTTCATCCCTTCTGCAACACTTGCTTCAGATGTAGCAACCGCCCCAGCCATAGCTAGTTCTCGTTCTTTAGGCTTTTCTAAGAAAGCCATGGGCGAACCACCGACAAAAATCCGGTTGGCAGCGCGAGAAACAATAATCTCGGAATTATCCGTTAAAGTTTGAGCAATTTCTAGACGCTTTGCACCAGAAGCAAAATAGCTTGCTAGTTCGCTGAGTTCACCGTTTCCCAAAAAGCGGTCTTGCTGCTCGGCTTGGGAAATCGTCGCCACCGGCAGAGTTTGATATAGTTGCGGACGTGCAACGGAGCTTCCACCACTTGCCTTAATGCTCATTAGATTTGTAAAACTCCTTTAATTTATTTATGTGTTAAATCTGGGTTGTTTTGAGGCTTGACACATCGGTGTGAGCATGGACTAAGAGTGCTACCTGCAAAACTGCCAGTTAATTAACCCAGTTAGCTTTAGATTAAAACGTTTTGCGTTGACGCTGGTGATTTATTAAGAAGTATGTACAATCTGTTATCCAAATGGGTTTGCCGGAATCAGTACATATTCTTTTTGGGCGAAAATTCACTATCGTTTTGTATCAACCCGTTACAAAATTACCAGCACATTTTGTTGTAAACGTATTATTTTTTAATATATTTTAATGTCTGACTAACTTAATTTATGATGTGCTGATTAAAAATTAACTAGATGCTACAGTTATAGGGCAGGCAAGATGCCTACCCCACAAAATTTTTTTTTAAACAGGACTGAGTAGAAATCTATCGCTTCTTTGCTGTTCTCTGTTCCCCAGTTCTACCCTCACCTGTAAATTCTGGGTTAGTCGATTTTGAGATCCGTGAAAATTTTAATCAATGGAAATTCTCTGAGGCCCGTTAGCTTTGCCATTATGAGCCTCATTGCTGGGGGTAGTATAACCAGTTGAGTTAATTTGTTTATCCAGCCAGCTTTTTACGGGGTCATCCTTGAGGTTGAGTCGCAGCACACCAGAAAAAAATCCCCCCATAAATGAAACTGGGTGCTTGGTCAATTGTTTAAATATTGGTGACAATTCATCAATGAACATATTTGAGCGTCTCCTATTATTTGAATTGATCGTAACCTGGAAAGTTAAACACGCGATGAATCGCTGCTCTACGAGGAAAGGTTGTTAAGCAGTTGGGAGTGTAAATTTACCAACTCCCCCCTGCATCTTTCCTGAAATCTAGGACATTGGCCCCTGGTCGGGAAACATACACTTATCAGAGTCACAGCCACTAGGGCCAGCTTCTGTTAACTCACCGGAATCATAGCGGCTGAGAACTGCACAAAAATCATCTGTGTTGCGTCGCTCTTTCACTTCTTGACTTAAACGCTCGTATGTGAGTTTGTCTATTGGCTCAAATGGTAGCCGGGGGAATGATTGTAAGTCATCAAACCGAGCTAAAAGTGCTGCGGAGATATAACCCTGATCATTTTGGATGGTTTCGTAAATCTTTTGTCCTAGTCCTTCAACTTCTTCAGACCGCAATTCTAAGGTAGCTGATGTGTTGTGAGTCACATACCAGCGCTGGACTTGGAGGACAAAATCAAATTGAGCTAGTACAGAGAATTGAGAAACATCAATTTGGTCTGCTCCTGGGACATCAGCCCAAGATACGGCTACGGGTATTTCTACTAGCCATTCACTAACGCGAGGATCAAAAGGATCATTTAACAAATTACCCTGTTCATCTTTGTCAGATTGGGAGGGGATTACACTGTAACCGTAGTCAATACAGGCTAGGGCTACGGGGTCATTTTTGCCAAAAGTGATGCGGCGAATAAATCTTTGGGCTTTGGGGGGATGCCAGCCAGAACTAGCGCCGGTGAGCAAGGATTTAGTGCCACTGGGTTGGACTGTAGTACAGCGATTGGGACGTTTTATTTGATGGCGATCGCAATATTCCCACACAACTCGATGCACCGTATCTTTCCAGAAGGTTAAATATTTCTTTTCTTCTTCCTTAAAGGCTAATCCTTGGGGAGTTTCCGGTCTTCCTTCTTCCCACCAATGCAGCCAATCAACACCAAAAGCATGAACAAAGAAATCAAATAAACCTGTGAAAGAAACCCCCACAATTGGATCTAACTCCCGGCTTTCTTGATAGCGGGGTTCTAAAAATTGATGATTTAAAAGTGCTGCTACAGATAAAGCCCCAGCCGTGAAAGCCTCCTCCTGTTCTTTATAGTTCTGTGGATCAATTTGATTTAAGTGTATCTCCGCAAGATTACAGTTTCCGGTGAGTGTATTACCAAAAACGCCCTTATGATACTCCGGCTCATTAAAGCAGTAAGTATTATGTAATCCTGGTAATTGTTCAACACCCTTGACAACTTGCCATTTACCTTTGCACTTGGCATTTGTACCTTTACTCACATCCAATCGCTGACAAGGAATCTCGCCACAATCAGTTATTTGCAAGTAGTATAAATCTTTGCTTCTAACACCATAGTTAGTCACAGCCCCTTGATGAGCGCAAAGATTCAAAGATGAACGAATACCACACTTAGTTAGTAGTAACTGAACTCGGTATGCTCGCTCATAGTCAGAGATATAAATTCTGATCCCATTGCTGTGAGTATTTGAGCCATCTGTATCAGCTAAACCAGCCAGAAAATGCAAAATTGCGGCACGATTCCAACTAGCAATGACATTTAAGGCTTCTGGATTTATTTTCAGGCTTTTGAGAAATTCCCCAGAAAAACCTAAGTTTGTAGCATCTGTAAAACTAGGTAAGTAGTCATACTCTCTGGTTGCAGATTTATTTCCTGCAACAGATAAAGCTGCTTTTTTGCCATATAACCTAATTTTGGCATTGTCATTTTGGTCTGTTGTGCCATCTCCTACAGCTGCGCCCAGAGTGTAAGCATAGCTGACATCAATACTCAATCCGTCATCGTACTGAATTGTAAACGGCTCAGTGTGAATACTATATTTGCTAGTATCCATCAAATCTTTTGTTTGTACTTCTTTGTAAGTCTTGCCAAACCTATCTTTAACAAAGAAGCGGTGATACTCAGTCACATCTAAATATGTACCGTCTCCAAACCGCACACGATACAGGGGAGAATCGCTACTTGTTTGAAATGGTTTGACTTGACTCCATTTTTCACCATTCCAAATTTCAACTTCACAGCCCACAACATCTTCAATTTTGTGGATTCCATCTCTAGTGATTAGTAAGGTATCACCACTGACACAATGGAAGTTAGAGCCGATAATTTCACCACAATTGTGTGCCACAATGCCGTTAGCATCAAATCGAGAAACTCCAGGCACAGTACAGTCATAAACTGCTTCTACACCATCTGGAACAATGTCTTTGATTTTAACTGAGAAACGCTCACGATTTAGCTGTCGTTTGTATTGACCGCATAATTCTTCTAAGCGTGCAGCTTTTTTCGGCTCCTGAAATCCCACGATTGTTTGGAAAGAAGAGATATTATCATTAGCAATCACCAGTTCATGCTGTGCCTGACAGAGATATAAAGCTGGTTCACGATTACTATCAGGAAGATGACGATAGCTTTCAGGACGACGTTCTTGATAAATTCTAGAAATAATCCCCAAGCGGGACAGCATTCTTTGAACTCTCTTCAAGGTTTCAAGATTGCTTTGTGCCAGTCTGACACTAACACCTTTTTGTTGATTACCTTGAACACTGCCATCAGCATCGAACAAGCCACGCAAAAAGCCACGATAAAACTCATAGCTGGCTTGCTCAATTTTATCTGTGGGTATTTTGTTCTCTAAGGTAACATCATAATCTGCTGCCAATCGAGCCAAGTTTGATGAATTGATGACTCGATGTTTTAGCTGTTGATGGTAGCACCCGGATTCTGTGGAACCTGAAAAATCAATCGCATTTTTGAGTAAAGTTACAGCATATCTGCCCATTTCGTCTTGGGTGTCTTCCCAATATCGGAGATAGGCTGTTTTACCCCATTGTGTTGCAGCAAGGCTACCATCGCCAATCAGACTACCCAGCAACCAACCCTGCTCAAAAGTACCAAAGCTTTCCCAAGGTTGAACTCCACGATGGTTATGAACCAAAATAGAATCGCCAGGGTGCAAATCTTGAGTTTCTACCCACTCGGTGTATTGCTTTTTCTGGGTTTGGGCTGTTACTTTCAGTAGCTGATGATTGCCTGTTAAACGCAATTCATAGCCTTCTTGAGTGATCACTTTAAATACAGGTTTGACTCCTGTCAACCAAAAGCCATCGGTTGTAGTGCTGAATAATTCGCCATTGACATATACACTCAATTGTTTGCCTATCAAGTCTTTGACTTGTCGCGCACCTAATTCAGTGTGAATCCAAGTGTCAGCAGTAATACAAGGATTTAAGCCGTAACGAGCTAAACGATGTTCTAGTTCTTTGGCATCCAAATCAGGATAGTGTGCTTGTAACCACTCTTTTGCTGTTCCTTGTTCATAGGATTTCAAGAAATCAACTTTTAACTCTTGTGTTGGTAGTAAATCACGGTTGGATCGAGCTACTGCTTCACCAGCCCATTGAATTGCACCTTCGCCACTGTAGTATTGTTTACGTACAGCATCAACACATTCTTCTAATGTGGGCTTACGGTGAAACACTCTTGTATGGTTGGCCATCCGTAAAGCGTCACGGTCAGGATCAATACGCCAGTTGCCATTTTCATCCTGTTGCCAGAGGTTATCTTTGGCAGTTGCGCCTTGTTCATCGTCAGAAATAAACTGACGAATCCCCGCGCTTCTACGTATATTTCCTGCAACAATTGTGACAGCAGCTTGATCGATTAACAAACAGCATTCCACTGAATTTAATTGTCGTCCTCTGGCTTTATTGAGGATGGATACACAACGCTGATAGAGTCCTGGCAACTTGACAGGATTAGCCACCCCTCCAAAGCCCTTGAGAGTTTCTCCCGACTGACGAATATCGCTCAGATCAACCACTACTTGCACTTCTGCTGTAAATCGTTCATCTGTGGAAAGTTCCAATAAGCTTTTATAGGATTCTACCCAACCTTCCCGGCTATCTCCCACATGGATGATAACGTTATTACCTTCTATCTGGGTTTGGGTGTATTCACGGCGTAATTCTGGAGATGTGCTACCAATTTCTCCATTTACCGTCACATTTAAGTAATTGCGGATGGGAGGTAATTGATTAATATATTGCGGTTCTATAACGGCTCCAGTCCCACAACCCATCATCGCTAAATCCATCATCAACCCGAAAGCGCTCCAGTCTTGCAGGTTGGTGGAGGTGCAGTTATAAGCCCCAGAAAAGTTTTTGGGTTTGCTGATCCATTCTGTACCACCTACCCATAACCAGCGTCCACTGGGTAAGGCTTTGAGGTTGCGTTGCATATTCTCTAGGATGGCAATTTCGGCTGGGTTGAGCTTCCCTAACTCAATGATGCCTTGGAGGGTGCGATCGCATACCTCATCCCATGTTTCCCTCAGCCCTGCCTTTGTGCGGCGGCTGTAGGTTCTAAAAAAGACAGGATTCGCAGCTGGGGCGGTTTCTGGAAATTCTGCACTCTGACGTTTTCTTTCTAACTCTCGAACCATAATCAAGTCTTATTGCTTGCGAACAGATTATGACTATACGCTAACTAGATTTTGGATTAAAGATTGCCAAATTTTCCACTTTGCGCTACCACTCATCCGGTACTAATTACAACTGAAATTGATCGTGTATAATGTCTTTTCGCTCTGGTGGCAAGTTTTGTACTGTGTTATAATTCAAACGTATATAATTTCATTCTTTGTTATGGTTTTTCAATAGTTAGTTAGCATCGAAAAATTGCTTGATTTTGCCTATATTGACATGATAAAAATGTGATTGTTCTGGTTACATATACTATTGCAAACTAGTGAAATTACTTAAAGAATAGGCAAACTAAAATCGTGATTAAGTAGTTATTATTGATAAGATTTGGATACATATAGGATTCCTATTTGAATTTTGATAGCTGGCGTGGCATAAGCCATACACAACGACCTATACCTTGATTCTTTCTTCCCTGTTTCCTGTTCCCTACCTCTACGAGTAAATATGGCTACGCCACACAAGCTACAGGAACCAAGCCGGATTCCTATATCGAATGAGACTATAAAACATCATGCGGCAAAACTTCCTAGTTTTTTAGCCAATGGTGAAATGAAAAATGGGGACTTGGGAATAATTCAAACTACGTCCCTGATAAAGCTGTTATGTCAACAATTCAATATTTATAGAATACCTTCGTTACAACTAAACTTGAATTTACCTTTAAACAAATACTTAAATAAATGAGTCTAAGTGGGAAAAAATATGAATTGGATGATGACATAATTTCCTAGATTGGGAAGAAATACTTAAAGAGGACTGTATGAATTTTAGTTCAATTTTCGCTAATTATCCTCACAGTGTATGGCTATATGACCAAATAAATGGTCAGTTTTTAGATGTAAATGAAGCTGCTATTATTCAATATGGTTACTCTCGTGAAGAGTTTTTGCAAATGCAAATAACTGATGTTTATCTTCTAGAAGAGATTGTCTGTTTACAAAAATACTTAGCAGAAAAAAATTCTGGCAATTTATCTGGTCAATGGAAACATCGTCACAAAAATGGCAATATCATTCATGTTGAGACTGTGACACACCCTATAAAATATGGTGAATATGATGCTCATCTTGTAGATATTCGAGATATAACAGCACGGAAAGAAATCGAGAAAAAACTTCAGGAAAATGAGGCTAGATTTCAAGCAATTTATCAAGCCATTCCTGTACCATTAATTATTTCTCGTTCATCTGATGGGTCAATTTTATATGCTAATCCAGAATTACTGCAAACATTTTGTTGTTCGGCAGAGGATTTAATCAATCGCCCAGCATCAGATTTATACTATGATCCGGCGGAGAGAACAGCGATTTTAGCAGCACTTACCCAAGATGAATCAGTGCAAAATTATGAATTGCGACTTAAGAAAGCAGACGGCAGTTATTTTTGGGCGATCGCTTCACTTCAGTATTTAACTTTTAATGGAGAATCGGCAATATTAGCTGTATTTTCGGACATTACAAAACGTAAGCAGGCTGAACGAGAACAATTGATGCGAACTGTAGCTCAACGAATTCGGCAATCTTTAAACCTGCAAGAAATTCTTAATACTACCGTTGAAGAAGTGCGGAATTTACTCAAGGTGGATCGAGTTATAGTCTATCAGTTTGCCCCAGATATGAGCGGCACAATTATGGCTGAATCGGTGGGAGCAGGATGGACAGTGGCTTTAGGGGTAAAAATTGAAGATACGTGTTTTCAAACAGGTGGAGGTGTGGAGTATCGCCAAGGACGCAAACGCGCGATCGCTAATATTTATGATGCTGGATTGAGTGCTTGTCATTTGCATTTGTTAGAACAGTTTGAAGTTCAAGCTAATTTAGTGGTACCGATTCTGCTCAAAATAGATGAAGAAAATACTGGATCATATTTGTGGGGTTTATTGGTGGCGCATCAATGCTCTAGTAGCCGCAATTGGGAAGATAATCAACTGGATCTGCTGGATCAACTGACAGTACAGATTGCGATCGCAATCCAACAATCGACCATATTCCAACAAGCTCAGAATGAATTGGCTGAGAGGCAAAAAGCTGAAATTAACTTAAGAACTGCATTACTAGAAAAAGAAGTTCTATTAAAAGAAATTCACCATCGAGTTAAAAATAACTTACAAATTGTATCGAGTCTCTTACAACTCCAGTCTCAAACACTCAAAGATCCGGAAATTATCAGAGTTTTTCAAGATAGCCAAAATCGCATCGATTCCATTTCGCTGATTCACAAAAACTTATACATTTCTCCTAATATCGGCAAACTAGATGTGGTTGACTATATAGAGAATCTAGTCACTAGCATTCTTATCTCTTATCAGATACAACCAGGCACAATTTCAATAGAAACTAATATAGATGAAATTGATTTAAATGTTGATCAAGCTATTGCCTGTGGGCTAGTGATTAATGAATTATTATCGAATTCCATCAAACACGCTTTCCCTCAACAAAAAACAGGTACAATTACTATTGATTTACATAACATTGGTGACAAAATTGAAATGGTAATTCAAGATAATGGCGTTGGTTTACCACACAATTTAGATTGGAGTAATACTGACTCTTTAGGACTTTCATTAGTTTATGACTTAGTGACAGAACAAATAGAAGGTAGCATGACAGTAGAAAATCATCATGGGACAGTATTCAAAATTCAGTTTCCCTATTTAAATTTGCATTAATAAATTTCCAATGGATCACGTGAAGATTTTAGTCGTTGAAGATGAAGTTATTGTAGCCAGAACCATTGCCAATCAACTGAATCAATTAGGGTATATAGTTACAGGCAAAGCCTCTTCAGGAGAAGTTGCGATCGCCAAGGCATTAGAGACTAAGCCACAACTGGTTTTAATGGATATTATTCTTAAAGGTAATATGGATGGGATTACAGCTGCTGCTAGTATTCGTGAGCAGTTAGATATTCCCGTGGTTTTCCTCACTGCTTATGGCGACGACAAAACTTTACAACGTGCTAAACTCACTCAACCCTTTGGATATGTAGTTAAACCATTTACTTCAAAAGATTTAAGAATAGCTGTTGAAATTGGGTTATTAAAACACCAACTCGAACAAGATTTACGGGAAAGTAGAGACAAATTAGCCACGCTGTTAAACTCAATGAGTGATGCTGTCATTGCTACCGACGAGCAGGCAAAAGTGACCTTTATGAATCCGGCGGCTGAGTTACTCACTGGTTGGAAGCAAGCAGATGTCCAAGGAAAAGATATATCAAAAATTTTTAATATTGTTGATGAAATTACAGATACTGCACTAGAAAACCCAGTATTAAAAGTGCTGCGAGAAAAAAAAGTCGTTTATTTAAGTGAATTTACCTCTCTAATTACCAGAAATGGCCAGAAAATTCCCATTGGAGATAGTGCTTCACCTATTATGCGACGACCCGATAATATCGATGGTGTAGTGATTGTTTTCTGGGATCTCAGTGAGCGTCGTCAAACAGAATTGCTAGAAAAAGCATTGAATCAAGAGCGTGAACTCAACAATCTTAAGTCCTTATTTATCTCTACAGTTTCTCATGATTTTCGTAACCCCCTAACTGTCATTCAAACAGCAGTAGAACTCATAGAAATCAAGGGAGATAGTTTAACACCAGCTAAAAGAAGCACCTACATACAACGAATTAAAGTTGCAGTAGAATCTATGAAACAATTAATGGAAGATTTACTATTCATGGGTAGGTCAGATGTGGGAAAACTGGAGTGCCATCCCCATTTAATCAACTTAGAGCAAGTATGTAAGGAATTTATTGCAGAATTTTCTCTGATTACTAATGATGAAAATAAAATTATATTTACCTGTCATAGCGAACGCACAGATGCTTTGATAGATGAAAAACTCTTACATTACATATTGATAAATTTAGTATCTAATGCAGTTAAGTATTCTCCTAAAGATAAAAATATTCAAGTTGATTTAACCTGTGATGTCATAAAAAAAGTAGCCATATTGCAGATTCAAGATCAAGGAATTGGCATTCCTGAAGCAGATCAAAAGCGACTATTTGAGTCATTTTATCGTGCTTCCAATGTCGAATCAATACAGGGTACAGGACTTGGTTTAGTAATCGTTAAAAGGTGCGTTGAAGCTCACCAGGGTGAAATCAGTGTCACCAGTCAAGTTGGTTTCGGTACAACATTCAGAGTAACTTTGCCTCTGTGAGTGGGGAAAGTGCTGAGTGCTGAGTGCTGAGTGGGGAAAGTTATGAGCGAAGAAAGTTATGAGTAGGTTTCTTTCCCTCTGCACCCTACCCCCTGCTTCTTAGCAGTTTCCAGTTAATTTTCTTGTCGTACACCATCTACAATAGGCTTCACTTCGCTACCAGAAAATGGATTTGTGCCACCAGTCCAATTAAAGTCGCTAATGCGGATGCTGAAACCGCCTAATTCCAGCACTGGATTATAACGCAAAGTAATTCCATAGGTACGACGGCTATATTCTAAAATATAGTCTGTGCTAGTTTCTCTACCAGTGTCCAGGTTAATTGCTGTTTGAAAGCCTAAACGAAATGGCCCATAAATTTGCTGTGATATTCCCGCATTTAGCACTTTGTTATCAACTGATCGGTCAAACAAAAAGGGTGATAATCCGCTATTGAAACCCTGAGAATAAGTTAAATTAAAAGCGGTATAGTCTAAATAAGGGCGAGAAAAGTTACCAAATTGTCCTATTAAACCAACTGCACCAGTTAGGGTACTTTGATTTTCGTTATTAGTGTAATAACTACTAGTTCCTGTGACACTGGCAACTGTTTGTAAATAAGGAACTACAGGGTTTGGTGTGTATTTTAATCCTTCACTGGCGGTTGGTGGTAATGGTTTACCCTGCCATAGTAAAAAGCCTTTACTGAGGCTGGCACTACCTTGTAAGCGACCGAGAGAAATTCGATCATTTGTTCGATCTGCTTCTAGTAAGTCTAGGCGATCCGTGTTGGCATTAATATATTGTACGCCTGCTTGATAGTTGAGATTAATACCACTATTACCTAAAGGAATCACCGGAGAGCTAATTAAAGCACCAATACTACTCTGAACAGTTTGAAAACCGAGAGTACCGTTATATAAGCGATCGCGGTAACTATATTCTAAATTTAATATGTGGGGATTAATATCGCCTAATTCTTGGCGCATTCTTACACTCGCCCGCAAATTGTCTTCGACTTGGTTTAAATCAAAACTAGTTAATTCACCAGTACCTTCAATTCTCGTCTGTGGGCTTAAAACGGTATTTAAACTCGTCTTGACACCAAATAACGCAGCTAAATCACCAGTGCCTTCTTCAAAAGCTTTTTGCACAAAAAATTGGGGCGTGATTCGCCAGCGTGTCTGCTCATTATCCACTGGGTTGAAGCCCCGTTCCACAAACAAACCACCACGCCTAGTCCCATCAAAGCCGGGGGAAACTATAAATGGGGAAGCATCTCGTTCAAAACGGTCAATGGTTTGTCTATCTACGGGAATTGGTAAAGAAACTTTTTGGTCAAAGACTAAACGCTGTCCGCTAGTCGTGATAGTTTCTACTAAAGGGGACTCTTGTATCGAAGTAACTTGAGATGCCCGCAACTCTAATTCTGGGGGAGAAAATGGGTCGTTAGTAATCCGCACATCCTCTGCTTGCCAACCGCGTGGATAAAACTCAATGCGTTTAGCTTGAAACCGCAGTCGTCTGACTCTACCCCCGGCTGCTGGCGCGGGGAGATTAGTTGCTTGTGTACCACCTAATGTAAAGTCAATACCGCCTGGGCTACTGATACCAGAAAGAGGCTGATTTCTTCTGACGCGATCGCTTAGAGGACGCTGGAGTTCTCCTGTTGTGTCATCAGTGGATGAAACCGCCAAATCTTGTTGGGCTGAAGGTACGAAGATTTCCCCAATACCGTTTTCTATTTCTCCATTATCTTGAATGAAATTATAGCTAAAGCGTTCTCCCCGTAATACTTGCTCACCTCGTGTTAAGGCCACATTACCTGACCCCACAGCGATTAAATTATCTAAATTTACTTGCAAGCGATCGGCATCCACCACAGCCCCATCAAATCGCACTACTACATTACCTTCGGCGGTGATAATTCGCCGTTGTTCATCATATTCTTGTCGATCTGAGATCACCTCTACAGTTCTCTGTCTCCCTGGCGGCGTAGATGTAGGCTGTTGCTCTGGGGGAGTTGGTGACTTAAATTCTACAGTTGACGGCGTGGAGCTTTCGTTGCTAGGGTTTCGAGACTTAAACTCTAAAGTATTTTGTATTGATTGAGAACTCGGTACATCATTGGGTTCGTCAACAGCAATATTTACACTATCGGGAAATTGTTGTACAGGAATACTACTTTCCTGCTGTTGTGGAGTTGCTATTTCCGCTATGACTTGTACCTTTGGTCTAGTGCTGGGCGCACCAAACTGCTGTTTTGAATAACCAACTGTCTGGGGTTTACCCAAATTGGCAGCACTTTTAGAAGCCGTTAAAGGAGAAAGGGTAGAGGGAGAAAATTCTGGCGGGAAATTTTCTCGTGTATTGGGTGTAGCTAGAGTTTTAGCAGATAAATTATTTTTATTGGCATTGAGAAGATTTGGCCAAAGCAAAGCTGCTTCAGAATCTCCCTCATCGGCGATTTGGGAAATTTTCTGTGGCGTTGGGGATTCTTCTTTGTGTTCTGGGGTAGCAGTCTGATTGGTGACAATCGATGGAAACTGAGTATCACTAGCATAGGAAATAGAATTTGCTAATGGTACTGGTTCAACAATGGGAAGGGTTGCAGATGGCGGAACTGAATGGAGCATATCTGGGCAAATCAAGCTAACAAATAGCCAATTAATAGCCGGAAGGGTAAATTACACCTTTTTCCTTCCGACTTTTGCTTTTTGCCTAAATATAGCAAGCTGCCAAGAGAAGGAGAGTTAGTATTTTCCGTCTTCCGGCAGTTGTGGATAATTTGTGGTAATCCTACTCTGAATCCCGCCGTCCGGGGTTACGAGCTGGATCGTTCGACAAAAATCCAAAGACAAAAATAGCCACAAAGAAGGCAACAACAATATAAACAGCGATTTTTAAAGTCACCATACAAATATCTCCAAAGGGTGTGAGAAAAAAGTTTCTCTCTCAGTATCTGTTGTACAGAAAAGATAACTACCTTATATTACCGAAATCTCGTCCCTTTTTGAGATGACTCTGGTTAATGCCCCTCAGCTATTTTTCGCTCGTTACTCTGAAGACGTTTACTGATAGTAGAGGTTTCCAGGTGTGGCGATAAAGTTGGCTATTTTTTGTTCTCTACAGTCTGCCATCTCTGTTTGCAAAACCGCAACCCATTTCATTCCTCGCTCCTCTGGATTTTCGGTCATTTTCCGGTAAGGGTTTCAAATGTGGTGTCATAGTCAATCTTACTCGGTGCTTACCAGAAATTTGGGTTTAAAGCGTTTTTAGCCTAAGAATTTTCACACTTCTAAGGTGGCGAGTAATCAAGAAGCCACTAAATCTTTGCTGACTCGGCTTTTAATTACTCGTACAGGCGTACCTACTGCCACAGAATAGGGGGGAATATCTTTATTCACAACTGTTCCAGCGCCAATAACGCTGCCTTTACCGATAGTAACGCCATCTAACACCGTTACCCCATGCCCTAGCCAACAGTCATCTTCAATCACGATTCCCTTACGAGTTACGCCTTGGTATCTCATGGGTGTTGTTGGGTCTGCAAATTTGTGGCTATTGGCGTATATTCCCGAATGGGATGCTATCATGCAATGCTTACCAATTTTGATGTTTCCAGGCCCAGCAATACAAACATCAGGAGCGATAAAAGTTTCATCATCAATGGATATGCAAGTGTTATCTAAACACCCAATATCAACGTAGCGCTCAAGTGCCACGCCATTGCCTAAATAAATTTTATTATTTGGGTGTCCTTTTGCATCTATGCGTACACCTTTAAAAATATAGACCTCATCACCCATCTCAATAAAGGAAGTTCCCAGAAATTCCACGCCGTTTTGAATATAAACTGGTTTACCTATCCGAGAAAAAATTTGACGATAGACCAAATTTCGTAATTTTGGCCCAAGAGCAATAGTAGGAATATCTCCCAATAAAGTAGTAATTAATAATTCTTGTAATCGTTGCCATTTTGAGGAGTATCGCTGGTTATTCATGATTAAATATCTTTGATATTGAGTGTTATTCAAACTATTGAAGGCTGACAGAGAAGTTATCCTGTCTTCTGGCAGTAGCACTTATACTGATATATGAAATTCATGAACTTAATTTCTATGTATCCCAAAAAAAATCAATTATTTCTTGAGTTTTCTGTTTAAACAAAAAACTAATTCCTTCATTTGACTCATTCCTAAATGAGCTAATTTTAATGTGGATGAGTTAAAGGACATGGATAACAGTGATGGAATTGTACATACAGCAGATAAATTGCGATGACTAATTCCAATTTTTGGCAGGTTTTTTAGATCAGTTTCAGCAAAATAACCTATTTGCTGGGCTGATGCTTACAAGTGTTACTCAATGCTTTATAGCGCTAAATATCAGAGTAATCAATTAGGTAATTGAGTGTGATTAAATATGCCAATTCTACTTTTTTGGCGGATTTGAATAAATAGACATACTACTGTTATGTAGTTTTTGCCTTCAAGGGTGTTTCTGTCAGCGACGAGGTTCAAAAAGCTTTTGGCGAAAAATTACATTTTGAGGTTTACTGGGTTATCTTAAAATTTACAGATAATTTTCTCCACACAGTAAAATGTAATTCGCATCATTAGTGTTGTTATACGAGGAAATCAAACTTAGGGTGGAGTATCACCAACTTCAGCCATCACATTAAAATTCAGCATCGGTGCAAACAAATAAGCGCTTCCACGATTGCGATGACGACTTTCTTGCAACGAATTTCTAGAGTATGCAGCGCTAATCATGTTACACACCGATGAGTTATAGGCAAACCAAATCACAACGCTAATTACATTAATATTTTTTTGTGATAGTTATTTTCAACGTTAGCACATTTTCTAAAATTGAATCTCTTTTTAAAAAAAAGTTTTAATCACTTTGAGTAATGCAGGTTAATTGAAAATTAAAACAACATTATTGTTTACGTATTCATCACCAATAAGTATTTTATACTTAGGCAAAAAAATACATCTTTTAAGCTTTATCTGTTGCATTTAATCAGGTGAACTATATATATTACAAAGGAATTACTACACATCAAAAAAATTATACCTTTAAGAGAATGTGCATAAATTATAACTGGAGTTAGCTATTTTACCGAAAGCATAATTAAGGTAGTAAATTTGCTTAAAGATTGAGATTTTAATTGACTATGCCAGGAAAGATAGCGCTTGTGTAAAATTTTCAGTGTCGAAATTGCCTCTGTTTCTGGGAAAATCATCAAATAACTAAAAATTGCCTCTTATCTGTTAATTGAAAACAGCTATAATTTTTGATATTTAGATACATTGATTATCTGTTTGCAATTTGTTACAACTGTTAATTTTATACTAGTAAAACTGATTTCTCTTCTCATAGATAGAAGATTTGAGGTAGCACCAAATTTTTCTGTTTGTGCGTTTGGAGATAGTCCATAAAGGAACTTCTAAGTAAAAACAATCACATGAATGTTAAATATGGAATGAATGTGCCGTATTTATAGCTAAAAACTCCTTAAATGTGAGTATATCTCCAAAATATTTTAAATATAGATACGATTGATACTGATTGATTTAATTTTTTTATCCCGCGATCGCCTCTTGCAAACTCACTTCTTTCCTTGTACTTTTTATTCGAGAGCCTAGTGCCGGAGGACGAAAATCAAAAGTCAAAGAGCTTATTCTATAAGTTTTTCATTGATTTGGAATAGTCTGTTTATTTACGCTGTGCTGTACTAGAAGGGGATAAACACTGCGATTATCTACATACTTACTTGAATACTGTAGCAAAAATTACTGGTAATCGGAAATAATTTAAAAAAAGTTAAAATTTGCCGGAAGTATTCGCTGACATAGAATAATTAATTTTTAATATACTAAGTACATGGTTAAGGGCAATCCATAGACTTAAAAATGCCCTTAGTGTAAACTTTATCAGCGACGGAAAGAATAACTCTCAATGCTGAACAAAGTCATTGCAATTTTACAAACACAGTAAAAAGAATTGGCCACATTGGGTAGAGACAGTAATACATACGTAAACAATAGCCAAAATATAACTTGGAGTTTTACCAACCTATGCAGCCAATTCGCACATTTAACGTTTCCCCTTCCTTACCCTCGCGACTCGAACCTCTGCGAAAACTAGCATATAACTTGCACTGGGATTGGAACGTTGAGAGTAAGGATTTATTTCGTCGTTTAGACACAGATTTATGGGAATCTAGTCGCCACAACCCCGTATTGATGCTGGGTACAATCAGTCAAGGGCGACTCTTGGAAGTTGTTGAGGATGAAGGCTTCCTAGCACAAATGGATCGGGCGGCTCGCCAGTTAGAAGACTATTTACACGAGCGTACTTGGTATCAGAAACAACGCAGTCAAAAGCCAAAAGAATGCTACGCCTATTTTTCGGCTGAATTCGGACTTGTAGATTGTTTACCAGTTTATTCTGGTGGTTTGGGTGTTTTAGCGGGGGATCACCTCAAATCTGCTAGTGACTTGGGTTTACCTCTGGTTGGTGTGGGCTTATTGTATCAGCAAGGGTACTTTGCTCAATACCTGAATGCAGATGGCTGGCAGCAAGAACGCTACCCCATGAACGATTTCTATAATATGCCCTTGCATCTGGAGCGTAATCCTGATGGTTCTGAATTGCGGATTGCGGTAGATTATCCAGGACGCAAGGTTTATGCCAGAGTTTGGCGCGTACAAGTGGGAATGGTGCCACTGTATATGCTAGACACCAATATTGAACCCAATAACCCTTACGACCACGACATCACAGATCAGCTGTATGGTGGCGACATCGATATGCGGATTCACCAGGAAATTATGCTGGGGATCGGTGGTGTGCAGATGTTGAAAGCATTGGGTTATGATGTGACTGCGTACCACATGAATGAAGGTCATGCTGCATTCTCGGCTTTAGAGCGTATCCGCATCTTGATTCAAGAAGCTGGATTGAGTTATGACCAAGCTAGACAGGTGGTAGCTTCTAGCAATATCTTTACTACTCATACACCAGTACCAGCAGGAATTGACTTGTTCTCTCCTGACAAGGTTTTGTATTACCTGGGGTACTATGCGGAAATCTTTGGCTTGCCTAAAGAGCAATTTTTAGGGCTGGGGCGCGAAAATACAGGTGATTTATCTGCACCTTTTAGTATGGCGGTGTTGGCGTTGAAGATGGCAACATTTTCTAACGGTGTGGCACAGTTACACGGTGTGGTATCACGCCAGATGTTTCAGGGTTTGTGGAAAAAGGTACCAGTGGAAGAAGTACCGATTGCCGCAATTACCAATGGTGTTCATGCTCGCAGTTGTGTGGCTAAATCAACTCAAGAGTTGTACGATCGCTACTTAGGGCCAAACTGGTCATCAGCAGCACCAGATAGTCCGTTATGGGATCGGATTGATACGATCCCCGATGAAGAATTGTGGCGCAATCACGAACGCTGTCGTTTAGACATGATTGTATATGTTAGAGAACACTTGGTCAAGCATTTACGCGATCGCGGTGCTTCAGCTTCGGAAATTGACCAAGCCCAAGAAGTTCTCGATCCCAACGTTTTAACCATCGGCTTTGCTCGACGTTTTGCTACCTACAAACGCGCTACTCTCTGGATGCGTGATTTGAATAGGATTAAGCAGATTTTGTTGAGCAACAAAAACCGCAAGGTGCAGTTTGTGATCGCTGGTAAGGCTCACCCCAAAGATATCCCAGGAAAAGAACTGATCCGCGACATCAATCACTTTATCCGTGAACAAAACTTGGAAAAACAAGTAGTGTTTGTGCCTAATTACGACATTCACATTGCTCGGTTGATGGTAGCTGGTTGTGATGTCTGGTTAAACACACCCCGTCGTCCACGGGAAGCTTCCGGTACTAGCGGGATGAAAGCCGCAATGAATGGATTGCTGAATTTAAGTGTTCTGGATGGCTGGTGGGATGAAGCTGATTATGTCCGCACTGGTTGGTCAATTGGACATGGTGAAAATTACGATGATCCTAATTACCAAGATGAGGTAGAAGCCAACGCTCTCTACGAATTGTTAGAGAAGGAAGTTGTACCTCTGTTTTATGAGCATCAGGATGTTGATGGCTTACCCCGGTCGTGGATTGAGAAAATGAAAGATGCAATTCGCTTGAATTGTCCTTTCTTTAATACAGCCCGCATGGTGGGAGAATATGCTCAACGGGCTTATTTTCCGGCCAGCGATCGCTATCATATTCTCACGGCTGATAATTACGCTCCAGCTAAGGAATTAGCTAGTTGGAAAGCCAAACTCAGCGAACAGTGGTTTAACATCAAAATCAAAGATATTGATGTATCCACAGGTACGGATATTGAGGTGAACCAAACCGTCGCTGTCAAAGCCAAGGTTGATTTAGCCACTTTGACTAATGATGATGTCCGAGTGGAGTTATACCAAGGTACTATTGATGCCAATGGTGATATTGCCAATGCTGTGCCTGTAGTCATGGATTACCAAGGACAAGATTCACAAAACTTGAGTGTTTACACTGGTAATATTACCTATACTGCCTCTGGTTTACAAGGATTGTCTTTGCGTGTTTTACCCCACCACCAACACTTAGCTAGTCCTTATGAGCCAAGATTGATTGCTTGGGCGGAATAGAAAGTGCTGAGTGCTGAGTGCTGAGTGCTGAGTGGGGGGAGTAGGAAAGGAATTTCTCTACTTCCCTAGCTTCTAATTTCTAGCCCTATTTTTTCGGGGATGACGATGTAGCCTGTGGTGCGATCGCCTAGCACTAGGTTACGTTGTTCTCCCCAATACCACCAGTTGGCTGCTACATACGCACAAATTAAGCTATCTAGTTTGTCTTCGGCTGCTTTGAGTCCTGCGCCTGTGGTGGGGATTTCGGAATTAAAGGAACCACAGAGGCGCAGAGTACACAGAGAAGGAGTCAGGGTGGGAAGAATATCAAGAATATAATTTTTTAGTTTAATTAATTCTAAGCGACGCTCATTGATGCGTCCTTTTTTATATTTCAGGATGCGTTCTAAGTTGAATAAATTAACTATTGCTGGATGGGGAAACACTTCGATTTGATATCTGCCAAGTTTTTGGGGATCAATGGTGGGTGCATGATCAAATCCACGGGATTCTAGTGCTAAACCAAAGTTAATGGTGCGTTCTGCAAAGGGTAATTTTTGATTAGCTGGATAGCAGCCAGCGTGATATTTGCCAAAGTATTTGTGTGTCAGTTTATCGGGGAGACGACTACCAATAGCGTTGGGGATCAAGGTGGGCGCATCTACTCCAATTATGGCTGCTTCTTTTGGTTCTACAGTTTTATCTATCCAAGCAAGAATATCTACAATTAATTCTATGCGGTCTAAATCTATTATTTGCAGTTCCCCTGCTATTAATTCTAAACAGCATAAGCCGCTTGGTTGCGATTTCCAGCCTAAATCAACGCCGATAAATTTCATTTTTTTTAGGGTAATTCTACCATCATACTAGGTAATGAAGAACCCCAAAACTTGGCAAAAACACTCGCACCTAAATTCAGGACTGATACTGTTCAGAATGGGAAAATATCACTGTACAGACTCTAGCTCATAAACCATATCTTTTTGTGGTTTCACTGGCTGTAATACGGCAAGTTGTGATTCTAGCAGCGCCTTTACCTCATAACGATACTTGAAGAAGTGTTCACCCACACCCAAGGCTGTCAAGTAATCGTACAATAAACGGGGTTTAGTTAGAGCGATCGCCACTAATTGCCACCAGAAACGCAACCGAGTTGAACGCACCACACCCTGTCGCCAGCAAATCGTCACAAATAAACGCATCTCAGTCCCAGTTAGATGACGCTGAGTTTTACCCCGCCAACCATTCATCATGCGAAAATGGCGGAAGGTACGCTTTAAATAAGACATCGGTTCATAGATGTGCCAAAATGCTGCGATGTATTCTTGGGTAATTTCTGCTATTGGCCGCATCGGAACAAAGTTCATAATTGCACCCTGGTGAACTGTTCCTAAATTATCCAGTAATCTGCCTTCCTGCTGGAGACGATTCCACATCGCTGTATTTTGCAACGCTTGCAGCAAGCTCAACATTGCTTGAGGAATACCAGTCTCTTCAATAAATTGTTCAATCCGTTGACCAGCACCAGGACGTTCATTATCAAAGCCCATAATAAAACCTGACATAATCTGTAGTCCTGCCCGTGTAATTTTGTGGCAAGATTCAATTAAGTCATGACGTGTATTTTGAACTTTATGAATACCCACAAGACTATCTGTATCAGGGGTTTCGATTCCCATAAATACCATCGTAAATCCTGCTTTCACCATCAACTCAATTAATTCGTCATCCTCTGCCAAATTGAGCGAAGCTTCGGTGATTAAAATAAACGGGTAATCATGTTCTTCCATCCAGGGAATCAGGGCTTTTAGAAATACCTTGGCATTACGTTTATTACCGATAAAATTGTCATCCACTACAAACACATATCGTCGCCAGCCTAAATCGTAAAGAACTTGAAATTCCTGGAGCATTTGTTCTGGTGTCTTGGTGCGAGGTTTGCGTCCATATAAGTTGATAATGTCGCAAAACTCACATTGAAACGGACAACCACGGGAAAATTGGACTGTGATTGCTAAGTAAGCATCCAGATCCAGCAAGTCAAACCGAGCAATTGGTGTTTGGGTAACATCAGGTTTTTCTGGGGATCGGAAAATTCCCTGTTGCTCACCCTTTGCCAGAGCATCTAAAAACATGGGAATAGTACATTCACCTTCATCTAAGATTAAATAATCTGCTCCCGCTTCCAAAGCAAATTCTGGTACGGATGTTGGAAAAGGTCCACCTACAGCTACCTTTTTACCCAAGGCTACCCCTTTTTGAATTAGTTTCTGGAAATCCTGTTTCTGGATAATCATTGCAGAGATGATCACCAAATCACACCAATGCCAATCTGTATCTGTCTCTAGAGAGATATTGCGATCTACAAATCTGATTTCCCAATCACTCGGCAGCATTGCGGCTATTGTAATCAAACCCAATGAGGGATTTGTAGAACGTAAACCAGCCAAATCAAGGGTTTCCTGGTAAGACCAGAAAGAGTTAGGCATAATTGGCCATAGTAATAAGGCTTTCATAAAGCACACACCCCGGCATAGGAATTTATTACTTCCCAGGTTACTGTTAGTTTTTCTAGCAAATATTAAGTTTTATGAAAATTACTTGTAAAAATTACACATATATAAATTGAAGTCAAAGAACAGAAAGAAATTAGCAATTAGCGTATATCTCTAACTTGACTTTGGAGAAAAGCAATAAACTCTAATGTGACACATAGTCCGTAGACTGATAGTCCATAGACATTCACAATCGGCACATGAATGAGTCGAAACAAAAGATTCTTTGTGCTTTGGGTTCTCTAGTAAGGAAATACAGAACAGAACAGGGGATTTCACAAGAAGAGTTAGGACTACGTGCTAACTTAGATCGCACATACATATCCGGTGTAGAACGTGGAGTCAGAAACCCTTCCCTCACTGCTTTGGTAAGTCTTGCTAATGGCTTAGGCATTAGTGTTTCTATTCTTCTCAAAAACCTAGAAATAGAAGCAGATAAAATACAGTGAACAACCAACAAGATTTAGGAGAAACAATTCGGCATCAGTTGAATAAAGCCCCAACCCAATTGAAAGTCTTTAATTTGTTGTCAGATCAAAAATAGCATTGCCGTGGACATGAAACAAAAGAAATTGGATCTGATCAGTATGCAGGTGGGGGTGGTATTCAAGGATTACAACGTGGTAATAAACAACGACCTGGACTTGTTATTGAAACTGAAATTAGATATTGTGAAATTTGTGGCAAAAAAACAACGTGGGATCATTGGACAGGTGAGATAAAATTATCTAATTCGGCTGCTAATATACCAGCTTCGTTAGTTAAAAGAATTCTCACAGTTTATTCATATATAGATATCATAGAACAGAGAGAACGAGCTGCTCATGAGTTAGTAATTGATCACAGGTTTCCGATGGAGCGTTGGGGAGCCAGTGAGCCTCCACACTTAAGCTCTATGAGTGAGCATGAAATCAGGCAAAAGTTTCAATTACTGAAGAAAGATACATCTGGTAATCATAATCTTTTGAAATCTAGAAGTTGCGAGCGTTGTATTAAAACTGGTAAACGAGGTACACCTTTTGGTATTCAGTTTTGGTACGAAAAAGGTGAAGATTGGCCTTCTATACATCAGCGTGGTGTTGAGGCTGAAGAAGGCTGTGTTGGATGCGGTTGGTATGATTTTGCTGCGTGGCGTAATGCCCTAAATGAAAAATTCAATCAATCTGCTCAATAATAGTAGCTTTAACTAAATTTTTGTGATTAATTGCAATATCATTTAAATAAGGAATAAGTGCATAACCAATACACTCGGACAAACGTGGTGGGACGGCATTACCAATTTGCCACATAGCTTTTTTCATAGTTCCTTCAAAAATAAATGAATCAGGAAAGGTTTGCAATCTTGCCATTTCTCGTGCTGAAATTACCCGATTTAAATATGGGTGAATATGAGTACCACCATGATTTTCTTTTACAGTCATACTTGGTTTACCAACATATTGTCGTTTGAACGCATCTACAAATTTTTCATATAACGAACCACCAGGAGGAACTTGAGCCAGACGTTCCATATATTCCGGTGAATGTTTAGTCCAATCATGGTTAATCTCTGCGATGGGAGTGTATTCTGGTAAGTCAGAAATGGCTGACTCAATAGGTTTATATTCTTCAATGCTTAATTGAGATTTAGGATAAGGGTTTGGCATTCCAAATCTATTAGCTATAAAAATAGCTCTTGGTCGAATTTGTGGTACTCCATAAGCAGCAGATTCGAGAATTGCCACAGAAATGTGAGGATAACCAATAGACTTAAAAGCTTCAATAATTGCTGTTTTCACACTGCCTTTTTGAATTGTCAAAATACCTGGTACATTTTCCATCACTACATACCAAGGGCGTATTTCTGAAACTACACGTACAAATTCATAAAATAATCTATTGCGCGGATCTTTCGGGTCACGCTTTCCTGCTACTGAAAATCCCTGACATGGTGGACCACCAACAACAACATTTACTTCATGTGAGCCAATTTGTTGCAGCCAATCTTGGGCAGAAAATTGTTCAATATCTCCACAAAAGTGATGACATTGGGGGAAATTTTTGTTGTGAGTAGCAGAAGCAATTGGGCTAATTTCTACACTAGCTAATGGTATGAATCCAGCTTGTGATAACCCTTGTGTGATTCCCCCCGCACCACAAAATAGATCCACAAATGTATATTTAGATAATAGATTTGGTGGATAACTGATATCAACAAATGTCTTATATTGATCAGAATTATCTCTATCTAGTTCGCGCTGAATACGCTCATAACGTCCTAACTTTGGCTGCTTTTGCTTTTTGATAGGATTACGCTCATCCTTATGAGGAAAAAGGTCAAGTTGTGTTCCTTGCATTGGATGCTTGATATTAACTTCTGGCTAAGTGTGACATATTGTCTACAATAGATCAAGCATACCTCGTCGTCAAAACCAGGGGCTAGAACACTGAACAACATCTATTTTTGTCAGCGTACTGTCCAGAATCCTTGAGATAAAAATCATCACTTAACAGCCAGTTGTCCGGGAAAGTGTCAAAATTGAATGAGTTTTGTAATCGCCACTTTATAGAGGGCGGATTTGAGATAAATTAAGTTGAAATTTATGGGCAAGCAGCGTATTCTTTCTGGAGTTCAACCAACGGGTAATTACCATCTGGGTAACTACTTGGGAGCTATTCGCAACTGGGTAGAAGGTCAGAGCGAATACGATAATTACCTGTTCGTGGCTGATTTGCACGCGATTACAGTCCCACACGACCCCAAACTGTTAGCTTCTGATACTTATACCCTGGTGGCGCTTTATCTGGCTTGTGGTCTGGATTTAAATCACTCTACTATTTTTGTGCAATCTCACGTTTCTGCCCACAGTGAACTTACCTGGTTGTTTAATTGCATTACACCTTTAAACTGGTTGCAAGACATGATTCAGTTTAAGGAAAAGGCGATTAAGCAAGGTGAAAATGTGAATGTCGGCTTGCTGGATTATCCTGTGCTGATGGCTGCTGATATTTTGCTATATCAAGCTGATAAAGTGCCAGTAGGTGAAGACCAAAAGCAACACTTGGAATTGACAAGAGATATTGTTAACAGATTTAATCACCAATTTGGTAAACCTAACAAGCCAGTCATCAAGTTACCAGAGCCTTTAATTCGTAAGGAAGGCGCAAGGGTGATGAGTTTGGGGGATGGTACGCGCAAAATGTCCAAGTCTGATCCTTCGGATTTAAGCCGGATTAATTTACTAGACCCACCAGAGCAGATTCAATATAAGATTAAGCGTTGTAAAACTGATCAGGTTCGGGGTCTAACTTTCGATGATCCAGAACGTCCAGAGTGTAACAATTTGTTAAGTTTGTATATGCTGCTGTCTGGAAAGAAGAAGGAAGAGGTAGCCGCAGAATGTCAAGATATGGGTTGGGGACAATTTAAGCCTTTGTTGATAGAAACCACAATTAATGCTTTAACGCCTATACAGGAAAAATATCAGGCGGTGATGGCAGATAAAGCTTATCTAGACTCGGTTTTGCGGGAAGGACGACAAAAAGCTGAGGCGATCGCTAATCAAACTTTGGCACAGGTAAAAACGGCTTTGGGCTATACTCTACCTCTGTAAAGGTTTCACTTTTGGGCGTAATTCGTTATAGCCTTTAAGGAAACCGAAACATTAATGTTATGCAGGATACCCAAAATCCCACAGTTTTAAATTCCTTTCGTCGCGCCGCGCAAGCAGGCGAATTTTTAGTTACCGCCGAGGTAGCACCCCCTAAAGGGGTAGATGTCACACACATGATTTCAATGTCGGCGACCCTTAAGGGGAGGGTTCATGCCGTCAATATTACCGATGGTAGCCGCGCCGTATTGCGGATGTCTTCTTTAGTCGCGTCAGTGATTTTGTTACAAAATGGCATTGAGCCGATTTGTCAGATGGCTTGCCGCGATCGCAATAGAATTGGTTTACAAGCTGATTTAATGGGCGCTCATGCTTTGGGTATCCGCAACATTTTAGCTTTGACTGGTGATCCGGTGAAAGTTGGCGATCACCCCAATGCTAAAGCCGTGTTTGATTTGGAATCTGTGCGTCTACTGCAATTGATTCGGAAGCTGAATCAGGGTGTTGATTTGAATGAAAAGCCTTTCCCTGATGGAGCGACTGACTTATTTGCTGGTGCGGCTGTAGATCCGCAGTCTGCCAGTTGGTCAGGTTTACAAAAGCGATTTGAACGCAAAATTGAAGCAGGGGCGCAATTTTTTCAAAGTCAGATGATTACAGATTTTGAACGGCTAGAAAAATTTATGGAAACTGTAGCAGTTAATTATAATAAACCAATTTTGGCAGGAATTTTTCTGTTGAAATCGGCAAAAAATGCCCAGTTTATTAATCGCTGTGTTCCCGGTGTAAATATTCCTCAGCAAACTATTGATAGATTGGCAAAAGCACAAGACCCCCTGGAAGAAGGAATGAAAATTGCAGCTGAACAAGTGCAGCTTGCCCGCCAATTATGTCAAGGTATCCATATCATGGCTGTGAAGCGGGAAGATTTGATCGCGCCAATTTTAGATTTAGCCGGAGTTACACCAGTAACGAATGTTAACTAAATAACCTACATCAAACTCTCCCCTATCCTTACCAACTATCGTGTACACATCAGTTCTGCCTGTCTGCGTTTGAGCCTGTTTTGCCCCCTAAATCCTCCAAGTTTGGGGGACTTTGAAAATTCTTGTTCCCCTATAATTGGGGGTTTGGGGGTGATTCGATCACTTGTTTGTACACGATAGTCCAAGGAGAGGGGCTGGGGTTCTTTTCCGCACTGTTTCACCCATTGGTGGCTTTGACAACTCATCCAGATAGTACAAACTCCCAATCTTTTTGATGATAAAAAATTAAAATAAATTAAACAAGAAGGAAAACAATACAGTTTATGTCAACTGAAATTCAGACAGAACTAGATAAAGCAGTAGAACTGCGACGCAATTTTGCGATTATTTCTCACCCTGACGCGGGTAAAACTACCCTCACAGAAAAACTCCTGTTATACGGGGGTGCTATTCACGAAGCTGGTGCAGTTAAAGCCCGGAGAGCGCAGCGTAAGGCGACTTCAGATTGGATGGCTATGGAACAACAACGGGGAATTTCTATTACCTCGACGGTGTTACAATTCGCCTATCAAAATTGTCAAATAAATTTACTCGATACACCAGGACACCAAGATTTTAGTGAAGATACTTATCGGACTTTAGCAGCTGCTGATAATGCGGTGATGCTGATTGATGTGGCAAAAGGTTTGGAACCCCAAACACGGAAGTTATTTGAAGTATGTAAATTAAAGGGTCTGCCTATTTTTACATTTGTAAATAAACTCGACCGTCCGGGACGAGAAGCCCTGGAACTGTTAGATGAAATTGAGCAGGAATTAGGTTTGCAAACCTATGCAGTTAACTGGCCAATTGGCATGGGCGATCGCTTTAAAGGTGTATTTGACCGCCACGAGCAAAAAATTCACTTATTTGAACGCAGCGCCCACGGTAGCCGGGAAGCCCGCGATACTACTGTCGATTTAGGTGATGCCCAACTTGCGGCACTGCTAGAAGATGACCTTTACCAGCAACTGAAAAATGATTTAGAACTTTTAGACGGAGTTGGCCCAGAACTGGATTTAGATTTGGTGCATCAAGGTAAGATGACTCCAGTGTTTTTTGGCAGTGCCATGACTAACTTTGGGGTAGAGTTATTCTTGAATTACTTCTTGAAGTATGCCCTAAAGCCAGGCGCACATAATAGCAGTATGGGTGAAATTCCCCCCACTTATCCCGACTTTTCAGGGTTTGTTTTCAAACTGCAAGCGAATATGGACCCCAAACACCGCGACCGTGTGGCATTTATCCGGGTTTGCACAGGAAAGTTTGAAAAAGATATGACAGTGAATCATGCGCGGACTGGCAAAGTCGTGCGATTGTCTCGCCCGCAAAAGCTTTTTGCCCAGGAAAGAGAATCGATTGAGACAGCTTATCCTGGGGATGTCATTGGTTTAAACAATCCGGGTGTTTTTGCAATTGGTGACACTATTTACACAGGTCAAAAGCTCGAATATGAAGGAATCCCCTATTTTTCACCAGAACTGTTTGCAACTCTGAGAAACCCTAACCCCTCTAAATTTAAGCAATTTCAAAAAGGTATTTCGGAATTGCGCGAAGAGGGTGCAGTCCAAATTATGTATTCATCTGATGAAGCCAAACGTGACCCGATTATGGCCGCAGTAGGTCAGTTGCAATTTGAAGTGGTGCAGTTTCGCTTGCAAAACGAGTATGGTGTAGAAACCATATTAGAGTTACTCCCCTACAGCGTCGCCCGTTGGGTTGAAGGTGGTTGGGAAGCTTTGAATAAAGTGGGACGGATTTTCAATACCACTACTGTCAAAGATAATATGGGACGGCCAGTTTTGCTCTTCCGTAATGAATGGAATTGCCAACAGTTACAGGGAGATCATCCAGAGTTAAAATTAAGTGCGATCGCCCCGGTGTATTCTGTTCAACAACCAGTGGAGGAATAATTCACTTGATGGGACTAACCGGGCGCAATTGATATTCACTCACGATGGTATTCAAGATTTGCGCTTTTGTATAGCAACCGCTAAGGCGGTTAAGGCAATGTTGATTGCTGGAAGCCCTGGAAGAAACTGGGTTGATACTCAGCACTCAGCACTTTGCCATACCCACTGTGGATCAGTTAGTAGACATTGGAGTGCCAAAATTTCTATGCATTCAGATGCCGAACTGTCTTTGGAGGTCGGTTTAGTCGCCCTCAAACAAGAAAATTACCAACTTGCGATCGCTAAACTCACGCCTGTTGCCAGTAGTCAAGAAAATTCTACCGCTAACTTACAGGCACGGGTTGGTTTAGTGATGGCTTACGCACGCATTGGACAAATCCGCAAGGCCACCGTCCTGTGCCAAACTCTCACTGAAAGCCAAAACCAGCAAGTTAAAGAATGGGCTGAACTTGCTCTCACGTACTTGACAAAAAGCAAAAAAAGTAGTAAAAAAACCTCGGCTACTGGATTTGTGGCTGCGGATAATTCTCAAAACTCTGCTGCATCAAAACACAAACCCCAAAATACAGTAGCAGAAACTACCAGAGATGGCAATTCATCGCCTGTGAAGTCAGGTAACTTGCGGAATACGGCCATACCACCATCAGTTGAGTACCAAAACACAATCATCACAGAAACACCTGCGAGTATCTCAGGCAGTTTTTTCGGTTCTACCAGCTATACACAAACTTCTGGGGCTGAACATATTCACAGCCCATCATCCAGTATTTACTGGCGACAAGCAAAACGTGCCAAGGTATGGCAACCACTGCGTAAACCTAAGCTAATTCCCTTGCGGTTACTAGCAGTTGGGACATTTGTGAGTTTGTTTTGGCTACTGCGAGAGATAGTCAATTTAGTTACGGGTTTTATTAATACTGCTTTAATCAAGCTACCATACCTACAACCATTACAGTTCCTCTACCGCAACCCCACCTCATTTTTATTGATAGTTTTATTCATCTTAATTGGACTATCACCCTGGTTGCTAGATTGGCTATTAGCAGGTTTTTATGGACAGCGAGAATTGAGCAAAGATGTATTACATAACCACAGTCGAGAAACAGCTAGAGTAATACAACGTTACTGCCAACAGCGTCGCTGGCAGTCGCCGAAATTGCGAATTCTGCCCATAGCTGCACCAATGGCACTCACTTATGGTAATCTCGCCCGCAACGCCCGAATTGTAGTCAGTCAGGGGTTATTAGAGCAACTGGCAGATGATGAAATTGCTACTATTTATGCAACACAGCTAGGGCATATTGCTCACTGGGATTTTGTGGTGATGTCTTTAGTATTGCTGCTATCACTACCAATTTATGGGCTATATCAGCAAATATCAATTTGGGGAAACAAGAAATCAGAAGGGATTTGGTATAAACCAATAATCATTTTGGCTAGTACTGTTTATGGACTTTGGTGTTTATTGACTGGAATTAGTTTATGGTTGTCGCGGTTGCGGCTGTACTATAGCGATCGCCTCGCCTCCGAAATTACTGGTAATCCCAATGCTTTGACTCGCGCCTTACTGAAAATTGCTATCGGAATTGCTGTTGATATCCAAAAAGCAGAACAAACTAGTTGGCATTTGGAAAGTTTAAATTTATTTATTCCAGTTGGTTATCAGCAAAGTCTTTCTTTAGGTAGTCTTGCAGGTCAAATGCCCTTTGAAACTCTCTTGATGTGGGATGCTGTTCATCCTTATAGCCGTTGGTTTACGATTAATAATAGCCATCCCTTAATAGGCGATCGCATCCAACGCCTGAGTCAAATTGCCCGCCATTGGCATATAGACCCTGAACTACATCTAAGTAGTCAGCGAAGTTTTCAGGTGAAGCGCCAATCTTTCTTATTACAAATCGCGCCCTTTTTGGGCATTCCCCTGGGTTTTGTCTTTGCGGGTTTGATTTGGCTGACGTGGCAAACTGCATTCACTTTCAGGTTGTTAAATTTAAAGTGGATATACGACGATTGGACTTTTGTGATCGGCTGCTTGCTGATTAGTTTTAGTGTTGGGATGGTGTTTCGGATAAATTCGTTTTTTCCAGATATCAAAACTGTTAGTGTGCAGAATGATCACAGTCTGCCCAATCTCTTAGTTAATCCATCTACAATTCCTATTGATAGCATTAAAGTCCAACTGGTCGGAAAGCTATTAGGTCGTAGAGGTACTGCCAATTGCTTAGGACAAGATTTAATTTTGCAATCTAGTAAAGGGCTAGTGAAATTACACCACATTGCCTTGGGACAATCAGTGAATCCCCAAGATTTAATGGGTCGGCAAATTATAGTCACAGGCTGGTTCCGCCGAGGAGCAACACCCTGGATTGATATTCACACAGTGCAAACTCAAAGTGGTAAAACCATTCATAGCCCTCATCCAATTTGGTCTATTGTTGTGGCACTGGCTGCACTGCTTTGGGGTGCATACATCTTTCTTACAGGCTGAGTGTTGAGTGCTGAGTGCTGAGTGCTGAGTGTTGAGTGCTGAGTGCTGAGTGCTGAGTTCGGAGTGCTGAGTTCGGAGTGCTGAGTGCTGAGTGCTGAGTGCTGAGTGCTGAGTGCTGAGTGCTGAGTGCTGAGTGCTGAGTGCTGAGTTCGGAGTCCTGAGTTCGGAGTCCTGAGTTCGGAGTCCTGAGTTCGGAGTGTTGAGTTCGGAGTCCTGAGTTCGGAGTCCTGAGTAAGTTTTCCCCCCTGCTCCCTGCACCCCTGCCTCTTCTCCCCTGCACCCCTGCCTCTTCTGGGAATGTAAATAAAAGTTGCAAATTTTATGAATGAGCGTTACATTTATTTACAAACTACCATAAAGCTGAATTAGCTTGCCAATATAGCGTAGTTGTCAAAAATTAGCTAATTTGTGCAAATCTATCCTGATTTCCCTTTCTATACAGCAGTTCATTTACCAGCCAATGGCTGGTTTTTGCTTCTGATAACCTTCCTTGAGAAAAAAAATGTATTTTATGCTACGATATATTAATGCTATGGTGGAAAATGTATGCTCTGAACTAGCTACGTAGATAATACCGTGGTAATGTAAGGAATGGTATTTAATTCTGCGGGCAAGGTCATCAAAGAAGATATTTACTTTAACAAGCCAAGGCTTATAAATTTACGATTCTTAGAATTAAGGTGGTATTAGCCGAGCGTTGTATGCGCTTTTGTATTAAACAAGCTTCATCCCAACGAAAAACTGTATTGTATAGGTTGACAGTTTGGAGTAAAAAATTTGGTTTACGGCAGTCTTGGTCAATAGCATCTATTTACAGCCAAAGCCAAGTGATTGTTTTCTTGCCTTGCCATGTTCGTTCAACTCTGGAGGTATAGTTCATGTCCGTTCGCCTATATATAGGCAATTTGCCAAAAGAAGAAATAGATCGTCAGGATCTACAAGCAGTTTTTGCCGAAGAAGGCGAAGCTGTAACAACAAAACTCATTAAAGACCGTAAAACAGGTAAATGCCGTGGTTTCGGTTTTCTCACAGTCAACAATGATGAACAAGCTGATCAAATTATTGAAAAGTATAATGGTCAATTGTTCAAAGAGACTCCCATAAAACTAGAGAAAGCATTACCTCGCACAAAAGGTGAGGAGGGTGAAGACCAAGCTCCTAAACCAGCGAGTAGTGCTACCAGTCATCCTGCTCCTACTATCCAAAAAGAAGGTAGCCGTCGGGAGAAAGGCGCTAAGAAGTCACGGCGTGGTGGCGGTGGTGTTAGGGAAACCAGCACAAGTGCTGACTCAGATACTATTCGCCCAGATCCACGTTGGGCTTCTGAATTAGAAAAGCTCAAGGAGATGTTAGCGGCACAAACTACAAATTGAGCCTATGGGGATGGGAATTAAAACTTAAAAATTGTGGTTTTGAGGTTTTAATTCCCCATAATGCTCTTTTTTCTTGGTGAATGAATTAAATGGTAATTTAGCAACTGTTGTCATTGCAATCACAACTTTTGGTCAAATCCGCTTCTATTCACGCATACACCAGACATATTAACAGGATTTTGTCTAAGGATGTTGGGCGCATTTTACCAAAACAAGTGATGAGTTGATCCAAGTTATGATCGCCATATCTTAATTCCCACCTCTGAGCTAGTTTTGGAGGTGGGTTGCTTTATCGAAGTTTATCTATCAAAAGCATTAGATATAAATATAGTTTTTTACGTATAAATAAATTCCGGTGAATTACTATGTAAATCACTATAGACCAGTTACTTAACATATTAAATTGTTGGACATAATTAAATTAAAATAAAGATTAATCAAAGTGCCTAAATAGTTTAGTTAAGTTTGCGCGGCGAAACTTTGACGACACATTCCGAGAATTAGCAATATACAAACGATGAACGCTAGTATGGTGTAGCCATTCAGCTAGATGAACTTTACACCCAAATTTTGCAGCAAACGGTGAAAGAACCCGCATTGGTTCAGTAAGTAATTAGTAATCATAACTCTTGTGCAACCAGTTGACTATACTACTCTCACAGCTTCTTGTAGCGAATTACGCGCACACTGGCTGCCATCTCGATTAGAACAAGTTTATCAGCGCGATCGCTATACTATTGCTGTCGCATTACGCACCCTAAAACAGAGGGATTGGCTAGAAATTTCTTGGCATCCCCAAGCAGCGCGGATTTGTATTGGCGAACCACCACCACGATTACCCGATACCTTTACTTTTAGCCAACAATTAGTACATCAATTGGGTGGTTTGGCGCTGGTGGACATTCAAGCGATCGCGCCTTGGGAGCGTGTTGTGGATTTGCAATTTGCCCGTCGTCCTGGAGAAGACGCACTATATCATATATATGTGGAAGTAATGGGCAAATACAGCAATGCTATCCTCACCGATGCCAGCAAAATGATTATCACAGCTGCTCATCAAGTTGGGCAGCATCAGTCTAGCGTTCGTCCCATCCAAACCGGACAGCCTTATGAAACCCCACCAAAACTAACTGGCCCTGTTCCCAGTTTGAACGAATCCCCAGAACGCTGGCAAGAACGGGTCAGCTTAGTCCCAGGAGCAATCAAGCGTCAGTTATTAAAAAGTTATAGCGGCTTGAGTTCGGCACTGGTCGAATCCATGTTACTTGCTGCCGATTTATCCCCAGAAACTACAACCGATAACCTCACACCTGAAGACTGGCAAAGACTGTTTGCGCGATGGCAAGAATGGCTACAAGCTTTGGATGTAAGTAAATTTCACCCAGCTTGGACAGCAAATGGTTATACCGTCATGGATTGGGGCGCAGTTGCATCAGAAAAAAACATCCAAACTTTACTGAATAGCTACTACACTGATGAGTTAAATCAGCAGGTGTTTGCTCAGTTGCGGCATCAATTAAACCAGAAATTACATAATATTCTCATAAAATTACGTAACAAAGCCCAAACCTTTTCCGAACGCTTGCAGCAATCAGATCAAGCGGATGAATACCGGGCAAAAGCTGATTTGTTGATGTCCAATCTGCAACAATGGCAACCAGGGATGAAAGAAATTATCCTATCTGATTTTGAGACAAATCAACCCATAGCGATCGCCTTGCAACCAGATAAAAACGCTGTCCAAAATGCCCAACGCCTTTATAAACAGCACCAAAAACTCAAACGCGCTCGTGTGGCTGTGGAACCGTTACTTTTTGATGTAGAATCAGAAATTAGCTATTTAGAACAAGTAGAAGCGGCGATAGCTCAGATAGAAAACTACCAAGCAGCAGCAGATTTACAGGCTTTAGAAGAAATCCGCGACGAGTTAATTGGACAGAAATATTTAGAAGATCCAGGATACCGCAGCCGCAGTGCCAGCGCAACAGCCGCTACAAACTTTCATCGTTACCGCACCCCTAACAACTTTGAAGTTTTAATTGGTCGTAACAATCGCCAAAATGACCAATTAAGTTTTCGGGTAGCTGGGGATTATGATTTGTGGTTTCATGCTCAAGAAATTCCTGGAAGTCATCTGTTACTGCGTTTAGAACCTGGTGCAGTTCCAGAAGCAGCTGATTTACAATTTGTAGCTAATCTTGCCGCATACTACAGTCGTGCGCGTCAGAGTGAGCAAGTACCAGTAGTTTATACTCAGCCCAAGCACGTTTACAAACCCAAAGGAGCCAAACCAGGTATTGCCATTTACAAGCAAGAGCGTATCCTCTGGGGACAACCGCAGTTAATTCGTAATTTGTAATTCGTAATTCGGCTTCTCTCCTCTCCTTGCTTTAGCGTAGCGTCTCCCTTTGGAGAAGGTGAGGGGCTGGGGTGAGGTTGGTTATTTTATGAAATCCGCATTCATTGTTAAAATCTTATCCCCCCCTGCGCCCCGGCCTCTTCCTCACGGTATCTGAGATTTATTCTTAAAGATAGAGGTTAGTTTTTTCAGATATATCTTTTTTTTATATTTTTTTATAAAAAAACTGTGTAGACTGTTACAATATTGTTAAGAAAAGTTGCCCGTTGGTTTTGGGAACGCGCAATTTGGTTTTTACTCTACTGAGAAGACAACGCGGAAAAAATATTTGAGGCCAGCTGTGCAATGCTGGTCTTTTTTTGTTACGTGTAAAATAGGGAAGACGCAAAAATCATTTTTACGCCTTCTGCGGAAATTTTGTGCTATCTAGAAACTAAATCTAGTTCTGAGCGCACCAATCACAACATCATCGTTGTCATTGTTATGATTTGGAGATGTTAACCAAATTATACCAGGGGTAATAGTAATATTTTCAGTTAGCTGATATTGGTAGAAAGCCTCAAGGTGATAGGAAGTATCCCGATCTCTGCCCACTCCTGGAATGCTGGAACTTGTGACTCTAGGTTCTACACCAGCGATAATTCCGGCTAAGTTACCTCTTTTACCCAAGTCAGGAAAGCCCAAGGTAACGGCATAATTCCAAATGTCAGCTTCTCCTCGATCGCCTGTCAAGGCACGGCTGTTAGTGTATCCAGCCCAACCACCTAATACCAATTTTTCACTGATACCGAGAGATGCTTGGATACCATAGGAATCACTGGCAAAAGCTGCATCGTTTGCTAATAAAGTTTGGAAGGTTGCGGCATTACTACCTGTAGCTAATGGCTGTCTGTAAGAATTGATATAAGTTAAACCTACCGCAATGCGATCGCTTGGTCTGATCGTCAGCTGTGCCAAAGCACCGTAAGCACCGTTAAACAAACCATTTCTGGGTGAGGGATCATTCGCTGCACCACTTAAATACCCTAAACTGAGTGCTAATTGATTACTGAACTGGTGGGTTATTCCTAAACCCGCACCATCCATCTGGTTATAAATTGGGTTACGTGTACCAAAAGTACTTAAAGCCCCAGTACTACCATCACCGTCAAAGATATTAACTGTATCAGTGATGTCATCTGCTGCACCGGCATTAGCGATCGCAATTACTTGTGTTTTTGCACCAAGGGGAAATTCGTAAAACAGTGCATCTATTTCCGCATTTGTAGTACCATCCTCACCAGCAAAGGCTAAGTTACCTTCTTGTGTACCAATGTCAGGGCCTAAAATATTGTTAGCTTGGATTCTAGTAACTAGGGTATCTCTCCCTGTAAAACTGGTAACAAATTCAATGCGCGATCGCACTCCCAGAGTTGTATTATTATCCGTGATATTTTCATTACCGCCCAAAACATCACTAATAACTGCGACTACTTCCCCTTCCAGTTTGGTTGTAGTGGAAAACTGATTGGCTTCTAATTCAGATGTGCGGGCTTCTAGTGAATCCACCCGACCCCTTAATGTTGCCAGTTCTGCGGCAAATTCTTCCTGTAGTCTTTGTAATGTGCCTAAATCTTGTTGTGTCACCATATCGCTAGTAGCAGTAGCAATTAGCTCATTCACTCGATCCAAACAAGCATTTAAACCAGCAGCGAATTCATATCGAGTTAACGCCCGATTACCGCGATAAGTGCTATTGGGATAACCTGCAATACAACCGTAACGTTCTACCAACGATTGCAATGCTTGAAAAGCCCAATCAGTAGGTTGCACATCCGATAACTGAGAAACTGAGGTAATTTGCGCCATTACCTGATTTTTTGTGAGATTCTCAGCTTTAACCTCTGAATTATTTATTTCTGCCCTCGTGGGTATTTCCCCTGCATACACGGCAGTACAAAAAACCAGTATAGTACCGCCAAATACAGGACTAACCAGTAAATATTTCCAGAACTCTCGCATTTCCTTCCTCACACTTGTTGATTGTAGATTGCACTCAGGGCGAATGTTTTCGAGAATACCTTTTTTAAAAAAGTATTTTCCAAATGTTAACAGTAGTTTAAGAATATTCTCAATAAGCTAAAAACTGGTCTTTACCTACTGGTGAGATATTAAACAGTTATTTTTGTGGTCTATTATACATTTTTTGCAGGATTGTGTGAGAATGATACTTATTCTATAATAGTAAACGAATTTCATTCTCAATGAAGAAGTCTGACAAAAGTAGAGTAATCATTAGTTTAGAGGGGAAAAGTGTGATTTGGAATCCTTTAGGAATTAAAACAGGCAAAAAAAACAGACTTGTCCTGTCATTAATGGCTTTACTCACCTTATCGGTGGCTGTGGGCTGTAACCAATCAAACACAGATATAGGAGTAACTTCAGAACAAACACCCAAAGCAGAGGAAGCAGCAGCTATTCCAGCAACGGCAGAAAAAACTCAAGTTGTGGCCACAATTTTGCCCATGTATTTGTTTACTAAAGCAGTAGCTGGAGATGCCGCAGATGTATCAATTCTCGTGCCACCGACCACGGGGGTGCATGATTACCAATCAACACCGGATGATGTTAAAGCGATTTCTACAGCCAGTATTTTAGTCAAAAATGGTTTGGGATTAGAGGAATTTTTGGACGACACTGTAAAAAATGCCGAAAATCCTAATTTAGTTAAAATTGATGCTAGTAAAGGGATTCAAATTTTAGATGAAATTTCCCCGGTTGATAAAACGGTAACAGGAGACGGACATAGCCACGGACATAGCCACGGACATAGCCATGACCATGCTGAGGGAAATCCTCACGTTTGGTTAGATCCAGTTTTAGCAAAACAGCAGGTAACAAATATTCGGGATGGATTAATTGCAGCTGATCCTGCGAATAAAGCTACTTATGAGGCGAATGCTGCGGCTTATATTCAAGAATTAGACAACTTAGATCAAGAATTTCAACAAACTTTGCAGAAAACTCCTAATTGCACTTTTATTACATTTCATGATGCCTTTCCATATTTAGCTCAACGCTATAATCTCAAACAAGTGGCTGTGGTGCAAATTCCTGAAGACCAACTTTCACCCGCAGATGTGCAGAAAGCTGTCAAGGCTGTAAAAAACTATAACGCTAAAGCTTTATTCAGCGAAGCAGGGGTAGATAATAAATTATTAACCAGTCTTGCCCAAGATTTGAGTATAACTGTGCGTAATTTGGATTCTCTAGAAACTGTTGGTGGCGATATCAATCCCCAGCATTACCTCCAAGCAATGAGAAATAACTTGCAAACTCTAGAGGCTGGGTGCAAATAATTAGATGGACAAGACAGCGACACCTGATAATCATTTGTTTTGATGTCATTATCAATGAATAATTAATTAGGGCTGACTGAAGAAATCT